>JAQVCK010000104.1 GCA_028689835.1 Pygmaiobacter sp.
GCGAGGCCGAACGCCAGGCCGCCCACGACGGCGGCAGGAGCGCGGCCCGATGAGCGCCCCCACTGCGGTTCCTCAGGCAGGCAAACTGTTGGTCAAGGTGTGCGGCATGACCCGCGAAGCCGACGTGCGCAAAACATCTAAAAGCGCAGGGTACCGGCCGCCGAGCGGTGGCCGGGTGCGGCACCGCAAAGGCCCTCTACCCCTTTGCCGCTTGCCGGTTACCCCCATTATATCGGGTTTTGGGGGGTATTTCAATCAAACGGGGGGCCAGCAGGTGGCAAAAACAGGATTACGCACAAAAATGGACCCTGCGGGCTTTCTTAATTGGCAGATTTATATTATAATATAAGATGTATTATATTGTGCAGTGACAAAAGGCTCCCCCCTTGGTTGCCACTGTACACACCACCCTGCCGGTTCTGCCCCCCATTTTACCCGGCAGGGCCAACGTAAACAAAAGAAACGAGGTAAGTAAGATGCCGGTCAATAAGATCAGATTAGAGATCTGCGGCTGCAGCTATGTCATCTCGACCACCGATTCCGAACAATATACCCTTTCACTGGCGGAAAAGCTGGACCGCAACATGAACGAGATCATGGTGCAAAACCCCTCTGCCTCGGTAACGGCGGCGGCGGTGCTTTCTGCGCTGGATTATTTGGATGAGCTGGAAAAGTCCAGCGCGTCCGCCGACAATATGCGCAGCCAAATCAAAGATTATTTAGAGGATGCCGCCAACGCCAAGCTAGAGGCAGAGGAAGCAAAACGTGAAATCGAGCGGCTGCGCCGCGAGATTGGTTACCTGAAAGGACAGGGCTGATTGAACAAGCAACCTTTTGAAATTTTAGCGCCGGCCGGCAACGCTGACATGCTGAAAGCGGCGGTGTTTGCCGGCGCAAACAGTGTTTATTTGGGCCTCACCGGTTTTAACGCGCGCCGCACAGCAGGCAATTTTACCCCGCAAGAGCTGGCACAGGCCGTGGCCTTTTGCCATGCGCGCGGGGTGCTGGTGAACGTGACGCTGAACACCCTGTGCTATGACAACGAGCTGAACGCGCTGCAAGATGCCATTGGCGCGGTGGCTGCCGCCGGGGCCGACGCGGTGATTGTGCAGGACCTTGCCGCTGCCGCGCTGGTAAAGCGCACGGCGCCGGGCCTTGCGCTGCACGGCTCTACCCAAATGTCGGTGACAAACCTTGCCGGGGCAAAGCAACTGGCGGCCATGGGGTTTACGCGCGTCATTTTAGCGCGCGAGCTGACTGAGGGCGAAGTGCGCGAGATTACTGCCCATTGCGGCATTGAAACCGAAGTGTTTGTGCACGGCGCGCTGTGCATGTCAGTGTCTGGCCAGTGCCTGATGAGTGCGTTTTACGGCGGGCGCAGCGGCAACCGCGGCGGCTGTGCCGGCCCTTGCCGGTTGCCTTACCGCATTGGCAGCGACGAAGGGCATTTTTTAAGCCTGCGCGACCTTTCGCTCATCGACCGGTTGCCCAGCATCCAGCAGATGGGGGTGCGCTGCGCCAAAATTGAGGGGCGGTTGCGCACGCCGGAGTATGTTGCCGCCGCCGTACACGCGGCGCGCTGTGCGCTGGCGGGTGAAGCATATGACCGTGACCTGCTGCAACACGCGTTCAGCCGTGCCGGGTTTACCAGCGGCTTTTATGACAACGACTACTTAAACGCCGCGATGTTTGGCCGGCGCAGTGAAGAGCAGGCGGCCGAGACCCGCGCCGCGCTGCCCCGCCTGCGCGAATTGTACCGGCGCGAGCGGCCGTGCGTCGCTTTGCAACTGACGCTGGACATCACCGAAACCGGTGTCACCTTAACGGCAGAGGACGGCGACGGCAATCAGGCCACCGCCCACAACGCCACGGTACCCAGCGCGGCACAAAACACCGAAGCGGCGCTGGTGGAGGGCTACCAAAAGGCCCTGTGCAAAACCGGCGGCACCCCGTTTGCCGCCACACAGATGATTGTGCAGGGTGCGGCAGGCCGGTATTTGCCGGCAGCCGTCATCAACGAGCTGCGGCGAAAGACGCTGGCAGAGCTGCTGCGTCTGCGCGAAGCACCACAGCCAAAGCCGTTTCACCCCGCACCACTGCTTGTTGCACACCGCACGCCCCCCGCAACGCCCGCCCTGCTGGAGCTGCGGTTTCAGCAGGCAAGCCAGTGCACCGACGCACTGGCACAGGCGGCCGGGCGGCTGGTGTTTCCGCTGCGGGAAGCCGGCACTTTACCTGCTGCATGGCGGGCAAAAACGGTGCTCAGCCTGCCGCGGGCCATTTTTGACGAGGCCGACACCCGGCGCAGGGTTGCCGATGCAAACGCACTGGGCTTCACTGCATTTGAAATGCAGAACATCGGCGCGCTGGGCATTGTGGCAGACGAAGCACCCGGTGCAAGGCTATTTGGTGGCTTTGGGCTCAACATCACCAACACGCTGGCCGCCGCCCAGTATGCGGCGCTTGGGCTTTCTTCTCTCACCTTGTCGCCCGAGCTGCCGGTGGCTGCCGCCGGGGCACTGGCGGCGCCGGTGCCCACCGGGCTACCCGCCTATGGACACTTGCCGCTGATGCTCACCCGTGCCTGCCCCATGCGCAACCGCGTCAACTGTGCACAGTGCAAGGGTGTGGGCGAGCTGACCGACCGCAAGGGCAAGCCGCTGCGCATTTTGTGCAGCGGGCCGGGCCACGGCGGCGTGCGGCAACTGCTGAACCCGATCCCGCTGTGGATGGGCGAGCGCCAAACAGAGCTTGGCACCGACTTTGCCGCGCTGTACTTTACGACCGAGACCGCCACCCGCTGTGCCGAAGTGACCCGGCTGTTCACCGCCGGGCTGCCGTATGACGGTGAGTTTACCCGCGGGCTTTACTATAAGGGCAGCCTTTAAGTTGCTGCTATTCTGTGCGCCGCCGTGCGCCAACCCTAAGGAGCTGAATACGATGGATTGCAATGTAAAGGTCAAAAAAGTCGCGCAGGGGGCCATTGTACCCCAGCGCGCCACCGCAGGCAGCGCCGCCGCAGACCTATATGCGCTGTGCCCGGCCGAAGGGGTGTTGCTGCCCGCAGGCGGGCGGGCGGTACTGTCTACCGGCATCGCCATTGAGCTGCCCGGCCCCGGCTGGGTGGCACTGGTGTTTGGGCGCAGCGGCCTTGGCCTCAAACGCGGCATCACGCTGTCGAACTCGGTGGGCGTTATTGACTCGGACTACCGTGGCGAAATCAAAGTCGGGCTAATCAATCTTTCAAACGAAGATTACCTTGTGCAGAACGGCGAACGCATTGCGCAGCTTGCGGTGCTGCCGGTGGCACAGGCCACCTTTACACTGGCAGAGGAGCTGGGTGAAACCTCGCGTGGCGAAGGGGGCTTTGGCTCCACCGGCCGCCTGTAAGGGGGCGCGGCATGAAAAAAAGCTTTGTCTTTTTGTTTTACCTGCTGGCCGGCATCATTTTAGGCTCGCTGGTTGCTAATTTGTGCGCACGGGTGCCGTTTTTGTCGTGGCTTGCTTACAGCGGGCAGATTGGCTTTGCCGCAAACGACCCCGCCTGCCTTGATTTGATCATCGTCAAGCTGTATTTTGGGTTTTCCATTGCGGTCAGCGTGGCACAAATTTTTTGCATTGCGCTGGCGCTGTTTTTTTACAGCCGCACCCGCGTCAAATAATTTTTATACCTCAAACGCGGCAGAGCCCGCACAAAAAAAATGCACAGATTATGTAGCATTTTGCGTCGCTCACTCGTTTTGAAAAAAGGAGTCTTTCCCTTTATGTTAATTCTCGCTTCCTCCAGCCCGCGCAGACAAGAGCTGCTGCGGCTGATTACCCCACACTTTACCGTACTGGCCGCCGATTTTGACGAGCGCGCGCTCAGTGCCCCTACCCCGCGCGCGCTGGTTGAAAAACTGGCCACTGGCAAAGCGCAGGCCGTGGCCGCCAGCCACCCTGATGCTGTTATAATTGGTTGCGATACCGTGGTGGATTTAGACGGTGCCGTGCTGGGCAAGCCCGCCGGCCCCGCCGAAGCAAAAGCCATGCTGCGCGCGCTGAGCGGCCGGTGGCACTATGCACACACCGGGGTATGCGTGCTGCAAAATGGCACAGCGCACAACTTTGTTGAAACGACAAAAGTATTTTTTGCCACATTGACCGACGACGAAATAGACACTTACCTTGCCACCGGCGAAGCATACGACAAGGCGGGCGGCTATGGTATTCAGGGTGCCGCCGCCAAATTTGTCACCCATATTGACGGCTGCTTTTTTAATGTAATGGGGCTGCCCGTCGCGCGGCTGTATGCCCAGCTTCAAACGTTAGGCCTTGCGGGGCAGCTTTAATTATTCGGCCGGGCCTTTGCAGAATGAAAGCGAAAGAACAGGAAATTTTGTTAAATTTTAGTGCATTTATTGAGAAAATAGTCAACTGCGGTTATAATAAGGTTGTTCTGGTCTTTTGCGGCTGGGCGCATTGCGCCCGCAGAGGCCGGGCAGCGGTAAAATTTACAACGAATTAGCCTACGTAGAAATAGATAAATTAAGGATGGGATCAGTGACATGTTTAATAAGGATATCGGGATTGATCTTGGTACGGCAAATACGCTCGTCTATATGAAGGGCAAGGGCATTATTATGCGTGAGCCCAGTGTGGTCGCGGTGGACACGAAAACCGACACCGTGCGCTATGTTGGCCACGAGGCAAAAGAAGTCATTGGCCGTACCCCCGGCAGCATCGTTGCGGTGCGCCCGCTGAAAGAGGGTGTCATTGCCGACTTTGACATCACGGCCAGCATGCTGCAAATCTTCATCAAAAAAGCCTGCGGCAGCGGGATGTTCACCCGCCCGCGGGTCATCATCTGCATCCCGTCCGGCGTCACCGAGGTCGAGCGCCGTGCCGTGCGCGAAGCCAGCTTAAAAGCCGGTGCACGCCAGGTCATGGTCATTGAAGAGCCAATGGCGGCCGCCATCGGCGCGGGCCTGCCTGTCTCTGAGGCGACCGGCAGCATGGTCGTGGATATTGGCGGCGGCACCAGCGAGGTTGCCGTGATCTCGCTGGGCGGCATTGTTGCCTCCCGCAGTGTGCGGGTGGGCGGCGACGCGTTCGATTCTGCCATCATCGCTTACATCAAACGCAAATACAACCTGCTTGTCGGTGAGCGCACCGCCGAGCTGATTAAGATTGAAGTGGGTTCTGCCTACAAGCTGGAAGAGGAAAACACCCTCGACATCAAGGGCCGCAACCTGGTAGACGGCCTGCCCAAAAACATCACCGTGCACAGCGAAGAAATCCGCGACGCACTGGACGAGCCGCTACAGCGCATCATTGAGGCCATCAAAGAGACGCTGGAGCGCACCCCGCCGGAGCTTGCGGCCGATATTATTGACCACGGCATTATGTTGACCGGCGGCGGTGCCCTGCTGCGCGGGCTGGACCAATTGGTCAGCAGCCACACCGGCATTGACGTGCACGTGGCCGAAACCCCGTTGGACTGTGTGGCGACCGGGGCCGGTATGGTATTGGATAATATGGACCTGCTGGTTGAGGTCGTTGCCGACGCCGAGCGCAAATTTTAAAAATGGCGCCTTGCCTTTGCCCCGGCCCCCGCGCCGGGGGCGGGGATGGTGCGCCTGAAGTTTAAAGCGCAAAAGCGGCAGAACTGCGGGGCGCCCCCGGTTCTGCCGCTTTTGTGGTTACAAGTTTATTGAGATGAGGTCAGGGCGCGTGAAAGACTTTTTATCTTCCGTCAAATTTAAAATCCTGATCGTGCTGTTTGTGCTGCTTGCCGGTGTCATGGCCTATGCGGCGGCAAACGGCCGGCTTTCGGCTGCCCCGGGTGAGTTGATGGGCGCGGTCGCCGTGCCGTTTCAAAAAGTCGCGGCTGCCATTTCGGGCGCCAGTGAAAACTTTGTCAACAAGTATATCCGCATCGATTCCATCATTGCCGAAAACGAACAACTGACCAAGGAAAACGCCGAACTGCGCGAAAAAATGGTCGATTACGACATGATGAAGCGCGAAAACGAACAGTACAAAGAGGCCTGGCAAATCAAAGAGGAAAACCCCAGCTATCAGGTGGTCAACGCCAACGTGATCGGCCGTGACGCGCTGGAAAAGTATTATTCGTTCACCATCGACAAGGGCAGCCGCCACGGCGTTAAGGTAAAAGACAGCGTGATGACCGAAAACGGCATCGTGGGCCGCGTGGTAGAGGTGGGCCCCAACTATGCCAAGGTGGCCACCATCCTTGACCCATCGGTCTCGATTGGCTGTATGGTCAGCCGCACCGGGGACAGCGGCCTTGTGGGCGGCGACAGCGTTTTGTCGCAAAGCAAACAATGCGCCATGACCTTGCTGGCACGCGATACCCTTGCCGCTGCGGGCGACGAGGTGATTACCACCGGCCTTGGCGGCGTGTTTCCCCGTGGGCTGCCGGTGGGCACCGTGAAAGAGGTGCTGCTGGAGACCAGCGGCAAATCCATGTATGCAATCATTGACCCGTACGAAGATATTGAAAGCGTTAAGATGGTGGTGGTCATCACCTCTTTTGACGAATAGGAGGCCTGCTTTGGACGCAAGAAAACGAACCATGCGCCTTGTGGCAAAGCACGGCTGTTTTGTTTTGGCGCTGTTTTTGGCCTATGTGCTGCAAACCATGCCGGGGTTTTTAAACTTTTTTGGGGTAAAACCGATATTCTTAGTGCCTTTGGCACTGTGTATCGCCGCATACGAGGGCGCCTTTGCCGGTGCTATTTACGGTGCGCTGGCCGGCCTTTTGTGGGATATTGCCGCGGGGCGTGTCACCGGTTTTTTTGCCATCCTGTTGATGGTCTGCTGCTTTTTGGTTGCGGTAGCCATCAATATGTACCTGCGCAACACGGTGGTCAACCTGTCTTTATTGTCCGCAGGGGTTTTGTTGTTGCTGTGCACCTTTGATTTTGTATTTAGCTACCTGTTGCACGGTTATGCGGGCCTTGTTCACCTTTACTTTTTTAAATTGCTGCCCATCGTGGTGTTTTCTGCCTTCCTTACTTTTGCCCCGTGGCTGCTGACACGTAAAATTGTTCAAATTTTTGCCCCGCCAGATTAACCGGGCATTGCCGCATTTGCTTTGTGCTGCCATTGCACAAAAAAGGAGGACCGCACAACCACATGAAACAAAAGGGTCATTTTAAAAAGCGTGCCATCGCACTGCTGGTATTGGTGGGGCTGGTTCTCTGCGGGTTTTCGTTTAAGCTGTTTCAATTGCAGATTATCGACGGGGACACCTATCTCGATCAGGCGACCTCCACCACCATGGTCACGCTGCCGCTGCCCGCGGCACGCGGTGAAATTGTTGACCGGTACGGGCGCGCCATTGCCACCAACCGTGCGGCCTACAACCTTTGGCTTATCAAGGCCCTGCTGCCGGACGAAAAGCTGAACAGCACGCTGATGATGCTGGTGGACACCTTAAAAGCGCAGGGTGAAAGCTGGAACGACTCTGCCCCGCTGACCGACACCGCCCCGTATGAATTTGTGGAGGGCCGGGACGGCGATGTGGCAAAGATGAAAACCGCACTGGGCCTTGCGCAATACGCCACCGCACAAAACGTGTACGACAAAATGGTCGAAAGTTACGAGCTTGCCGATGTCCCCGCCGCTTACCAGCGCATCCTTGCGGGCATCCGCTACCAGATGCAGCACGAGGAGTACAGCAATGTCACCCCGTTTGTACTGGCCACCGACGTGTCGATGAAAACGGTGTCTACCGTCAAAGAAAACAACCTTGACCTGCCCGGTGTCTATGTGGCGGAGGGCACGGTACGCGTTTACCCCGACCCCACACTAATGCCGCACACCATTGGCACGATTGGTAAAATTTATGCTGAAGAATGGGACAGCACCTATAAAAACCAAAAGAATTATAAAATGAATGACCTTGTGGGCAAAAGCGGCATTGAAAAGGCATACGAGTCCACATTAAAGGGCATTGACGGGCAGATTCAAATTGAACTCACCCGCACCGGCAGCGTAAAAAGCACCACGACAGTAGAGCCGACGCCTGGCAATACCGTCGTGCTGACCATTGATAAGAACCTGCAAACCGAATGCCAGAAAATTTTGGACAATCAGGTAGCAGAATTAAAAGCCCGCGCGGCCGCCAACAAAGAAGGCGACCCGGAGGGCGCCGCGCTGGTGGTGCTGGATGTCAAAACCGGCGGTGTGCTGGCTGCGGCAAACTACCCCAGCTACGACTTGAATGTTTACCAGACGACCGCCGGCTACAACGCCTACCTCACCGACCCGCTAAACCCGCTGTTCAACCGGGCATTCAACGGGCTGTACCGCCCCGGCTCTACATTTAAATGCTCGGTCGCGGCGGCGGGGCTGGTCAACGGGCTGATTACCCCCGATTACACCTATTATTGCGGCGGTATTTACACGTTTTGGAGCCCCGACTACACGCCAAAATGTACCCATGTGCACGGCAACGAAAACGTCGAGACTGCGCTGCGCGACTCTTGTAACGTGTTCTTTTACGACCTTGGACGCCGGCTGGGGCTGGATTCGTTCAACACCGTCGCCCATGAACTGGGGTACGGTGAAAAAACCGGGCTGGAGGTCAACGAGGCAACCGGCAACCTTTCTACCCCAGACTATTTTAACGCAACCCACGGCGGCGAGCTGTGGCAAAAGGGCAACGTGGTGCAGGCCGCCATTGGCCAGCTGGACACCCAGGTGACCCCGGTGCAGCTTGCCACCTATGCCGGGGCAATTGCAAACGCCGGTACCCGCTACCGCACCCACCTTGTCGCCGCGGTACGCAGCTACGACTTTAAGCAGGTCATTGCAGAGACCGGCCTTGAGGTGGCTTCGCAGGTGCAGGGTGACCCCGCCGTTGTACAAGATGCATTTCAGCATGTGGAAAACGGTATGCTAATGGCCAGTAAAACCGGTACGGCACAGCAGTTTTTAGCAAACTACCAGTACCACATCGCCAGCAAAACCGGCACAGCAGAAACCGGCAAGTATGATATTTATGGCAAAAAAGAATACAACGCGACCATTGTTGCCTACGGCCCGGTAGAAGAGCCGGAGCTTGCCGTTGGCGCAGTGGCAGAGGTGGCCGGTAACGGTTACCAGCTGGCACGGTCGGTGCGTGATGTGTTTGACGCGTATTATGTGGACAAAAACCAAAACAGTACCCCGGTAGAAAACGGCACCCTGCTGCCCTGATGCGCGCTGTTTTGCCCCGTTTTTATTTGTGGCAAAATGCCCCGCAAAAGTGGCAGATAAATCTTGACCTTTACTGCCAAAGTTGTTATAATAAATAGGCTATTCAGCGGCAGGCCACTGCCGCAGAATGCCTTTATGGACAGGTATCGAAGTGGTCATAACGGCCCTGACTCGAAATCAACACGGTTTGCTACCCGCGAAAGAGCCGCAAACCCGCATGATTCAAGGACTTTCCGGCATCCGGATTTCGTGAATTTAAGGCGTACGCTCACAGTTTGCTCACAGTTTTCAAAAACAGCGTTTTCCCGCTTATGCGGTTAACTAAATATGGAGGGTTATCGAAGTGGTCATAACGGGGCTGATTCGAAATCAGTTTGACG
>JAQVCK010000105.1 GCA_028689835.1 Pygmaiobacter sp.
ACCCCTGCCACACCGTGGTTTTTATACCCCACCTTTGCGGTGCTGTGGTGGCCGCTTGCCCTGTTTTTTGGGGCAAGGGGGGCAAAGCTGCTTTCGGTGATCGGTTTTCTTTTGCTCAGCGCCTCTGCCGTTGTGGTCAATCACATTACCACGCCGGGCGAACTTTGGTTTTATTATGTAATTTTTGCGGCGTCGTTTTGGCCGCTCAGTGTGTTTTTGGGCAGATCCAAAACGCAAAAGATATTTTCGGTTTTGGGTGCGCTTTACATCTTTGTTTTTTGTGCCGCCGATAACCTCCTCCACGTGCCAGGCACCCTTTGGGTGCTGTTTACGGTTTACCCGCTTATCTTATGGCCGGTGTGCGTGTTTCTTGGTGAAAAGGTGTGCAAGGCATCCTATGCTGCGGTGCTGGCCGGGGTGGGTATTTTGTACTACGCGCTGTTAAACGTGTTCCTTTTCCCCGGGTTCCCATGGGCGCTTTGCACGGCGTATGCGCTTTTGTGGTGGCCGCTTGGCGTCGCCTTTGTGGGGCGCGGGCATTCTCTACTCTTTGCCGTGTGCGGGGCGGTGCTCAGCTCAGCCTTTTTCATCTGGCTCAACTTCGCCACTACCCCGCAGGTCATTTGGGCGGTATACCCCATTTTTGCCCTGCTGTGGTGGCCGCTTGCCGTCTATTATTTTGTGTACAAACCGCGTAAACGCAAACAGGCTTCGCAGCAATAAGCAAAGTGCGGCGTTGCCGCCCGCGCCCCAAAGCGGGCAATAGAACAAAGTGGACATAAAAGGCCTGCCGGCCAGCCCCGGCGGGCCTTTTGCATGGCAGGGGGGCAGGGTGCCGCGCTGCCGTGCTGCCGTGCCGCGTGGCGGATAAAGGCCGCCCCATAAGCGCACCCGCCCAAAGGCAGACCGGCCACCTTTCTTTTTGGTCTGCCGGGTGGTATGATAAGCAAGGCCACGCTGCCCAAGCGGGGCAAACTATACGGCAATAGACCGGGAGTGATACCATGCCAGCTAAAAACCGCACGGCCTCTGTACAAGCAACAATTTAATTTTGTACAGAGGAGAAATGAATCAATGAATTTACCAAACCTGCCCGCCGTCACCCGCGAGACGATACGCGCGATGGAGGATATGACCTTTTTTACCCACGCACTGATTTTTGATGACCTGCTGATTGTGGCCCAGCGCGAGACCAACTGCTTTGTGCTGCACACGCAGGCGGGGCTAATCGTCATCGATGCCATCTGGCCCGCAAAGCAGGCGTTTGACGCCATCATCGCGGCGATTGTGGACGTGGGCTGGCGCCCGGCTGATTTGAAAAAGCTGGTGCTGACCCACGGCCACGTGGACCACACTGGCTGTGGCAAATGGCTGGTACAGCAGTACGGGGTCGAGACCTGCCTTTCGCAGGTGGATGACTGCTTTTGGCGAGATTGCCCTGCAAAACCGGCCCGCCCCGAAACGTGGAAGGATTACGAGATTGACCATTACTTACAGGATGGCGAGCGGCTTGTGCTGGGCGAAAAAGAGATTGAGGTCGTCAGCACCCCCGGGCATACGCCCGGCTGTTTAAGCTACCTGTTTGATGTGACCGAAAACGGCAAAACCTACAAAGCCGCGCTTTGGGGCGGCACCACCCCGCCGCGCGATGCGGCGCTGGTGCCGCAATACCTGCAATCGCTGCGGCGGTTTACCGCGCTGGCAAAGCGGCGCGGGGTAACGGTGGCGCTTAGCAACCACACGGCAATTGACAGCGGCTTGCAGCGCATTGCCTATGCCCAAAAAAGGCTTGCCTACCTGCCCAACATTTATATTGTGGGCGAAGAGGGCTTTTTGCGCTATTGCGAGGTGTTTCGCACCATGTGCAAAACAGGTGGCGCAGAATAAAAGGCGGCGGGGCCCGGGTGGCACCGTGCCGGTAAAAAGGCAAACCATAACATACAATTGCAAAGCATGAAATAAAAAGGCAAAGCAAAGACACCTTAGTTTAAGAATAAAAGGGGCATTGAAGTGAAATGAAAAAGGTCTTAATTGGCGGTTTTCTATCCCTGCTTGGCACGCTGTGGGCAATGGGGCTTTTGTTTTTTGTAAGCAACAATTTGGTGTTAAGCTGGGACACCCCGCCCGGCCGCTTTTGGGCGACGGTGGCAGAATACCATATGGGGATGCCCCTTTTCGCCGCCTGTTTGCTGTTCGCCCTTGGTCTGGTGCTGATGGGGATTGAGTATTTTAAAAAAGAGGCGTACGCCCCCTTATAAATAGGTAAGGTAGCACAGGGGTGCGGGGCTATGCCCTGCCTTTGGCTGCAAAACAAAAAAAACAAAAAGCACAGCGGCAGCCGCCGCTGTGCTTTTTTGCTGCCCGGCAGCGCCGGGGCCGCGCACGGGGTCAGAACCATTTTGCAGCAAAGCGGAAGAAAAACGACAAAAAATGCGCTTTTTATGTACAATAAGTAATATATAATATGGAATATACAGAAAAAACCCCGTTTTTTGTGGGATGGTACCGGCAACCCTTGAGGGCAGGCCATACACACGGGGGTGTAAAAACACCCCTGCAATAACCACATAGAAGAGGCCCCAGACCCAAAACAGGGCAACGCAAAATGCAGTTTTAAACCCCCTAAAAAATACAAGCCGGAAGAACATCCCCCCCCCACAGACCTGCCACCGGGGCAGGGTAAAAAAGGGGAGAAAGGCAGGTGAAAACGAGGGAAGAAACGCAAGACTTTTGTGCAAAATTTCTAATTAATGACATTTCTTTGCGTACAACACGCCAAAGGAGCAAAGTTTTTTCCTAGAAGTGCAAAGAATTTTCTATCGTCTTTTGGTACAAAGCCCGGTACAATGAAAACAGTCAAGGGAACAACGGTGTTCCCAAAAGGGCTGCCCAACCGGGCGGCCCGTCACTTATCTATTTTAGGAGGAAAGAAAAAAGATGAAGAAAAAACTTGCTATCATCGTGGCAGCCGTTTTGATGCTCGCTTCGCTTGCGGGCTGTGGTTCCAGCAGCTCGGCCCCGGCCAGCACCGCTTCAACCCCTGCTTCCAGCACCGCAGCCGCCGCCGGCGATTTGAACGTCGCGGTATTCTATTACAACTATTCGGACGTTTACATTTCCAGCGTGCGCAACATGATGGATGAAAAGCTGAACGGACTGGGCGTTACCTTTAATAACTACGATGGCGCGGGCAACCAGGCCCAGCAGACCGACCAAATCAACACTGCTATCACCAACGGTGCCAACCTGCTGGTTGTCAACATTGTTGAGACCTCCTCCCCCGATGCCGCACAGAACGCAGTAGAAGCTGCAAAAACTGCCGGTATCCCCATCATCTTCTTCAACCGCGAAGTCAGCGATGACGTGGTTAAAAGCTATGACAAATGCGCATTCGTCGGCACCGATGCCCCCGAAGCCGGCCATATGCAGGGCCAGATGATTGCCGATTATCTGCTGGCAAACTATGATGCAGTTGACCTGAACGGCGACGGCGTGATCAGCTATGTAATGTTTAAAGGCCAGGAAGGCAATGCCGAGGCCGAATACCGCACCCAGTTTGCAGTAGAGGATGCCGACAAGGCACTCGTTGCAGCTGGCAAGAAAGAGCTTGCGTTCTATGATGCAAACAACGCTTCCAAATACCTCGTTGACCAGAACGGTTCTTGGTCGGCAGCAGCAGCTACCAACTATATGGACACCATTCTGGCAGAGTACTCGGAAGCCAACGGCAACATGATCGAAATGGTCATCGCCAACAACGACGACATGGCACAGGGTGCAGTCTCCTCACTGCAGACCGCAGGGTACAACCTTGGTACGGGTGCAGAAGGCAAAACCATCCCCGTGTTTGGTGTGGACGCAGTTGACTCCGCAAAGCAACTGATCCAAGAGGGCAAAATGACCGGTACCATCATGCAGGATGCAGACGGCATGGCCCAGACCATCGTCACCTTGGTGGGCAACGTGAAAGACGGCGCTGCACTGATGGACAATACCGGCAGCTTTAACGTTGACGAAGGCGTTGCCAAAATCCGTGTGCCTTATGGTGTCTACACCGGCTAATTGCCTGTAGCACATAAAGACCACCCATAAAGTCGCCCCAACCCGATGAAACATCGTATGAGCGGGGCTGCCTTTTGGCAGCCCCGCTCATATGCACAAGCCGCCGCGCCGGCCGCAGTAAAACGCGGCCGGCGCCGTGGTGGTTTATGGCCCGTGCCACACCGGCAGAACAAAGGGCAAGAGGAGGATGCAAATGGATCAGCCAGCACTTTTGGAAATGAAGAATATCAGCAAGGAGTTTCCCGGTGTCAAGGCGCTGGACAATGTTTCGCTGACGGTGCGCCCCGGCACAGTACACGCGCTGATGGGGGAAAACGGCGCCGGCAAGTCCACGTTGATGAAGTGCCTGTTTGGTATTTACAACAAAGACAGCGGCACGGTGATACTGGACGGCAAAGAGGTCAATTTTAAAAGCTCGAAGGACGCGCTGGAAAATGGCGTTGCCATGGTGCACCAAGAGCTGAACCAGGCATTGACCCGCAGCGTACAGGACAACCTGTGGCTTGGCCGGTACCCCAAAACAGGCGGTATTATGGTGGACGAGCGCAAAATGCGCCAGCGCACCAAAGAAATTTTTGACAAGCTGGGTGTCACGGTAGACCCCCGCACCATCATGTCCACCATGCCGGTCTCGCAGCGGCAGATGGTCGAAATTGCAAAGGCGGTCTCGTACGAGTCCAAAATCATCGTGTTTGACGAGCCGACCTCCTCTTTGACCGAGACCGAGGTCGAGCACCTGTTCCGCATCATCAACATGCTGCGGGACAAGGGCTGCGGTATCATCTACATCAGCCATAAGATGGAGGAAATCCTGCGCATTTCAGACGATGTCACCATCATGCGTGACGGTACCTGGGTTGCCACCAAGCCCGCAAAAGAGCTGACAATGGATGTCATCATCCGGTTGATGGTCGGGCGCGAGCTGACCAACCGCTTCCCCCCGAAAGACAACGAGCCGGGCGATGTGATTTTAGAGGTTGACCATATCTCCGGGCGCTATACGCGGCTGAAAGATGCCTCGTTTGTACTGCGCCGGGGCGAAATTTTGGGCATTGCCGGGCTGGATGGCTCCGGCCGCACCGAAGTGTTGGAAAACTTGTTTGGCGCGATGACCCGCGAGGGCGGCACCATCAAGCTACACGGCAAAGAAATCCAAAACAAATCCCCGCGTGAAGCCATTCGGCACGGGTTTGCCCTGCTGACCGAAGAGCGGCGCGCCACCGGTATTTTTGGTATTCGGGATATCCGCGACAACACGGTAATCTCGAACCTCAAAAACTACTTGTCGTTTGGTATTGCGCTGAGCGACAAAAAGATGGAAAAGGACACTGACTGGGCCATTCAGGCCATGCACATCAAAACCCCCAGCCAAAAAACGCAGATCCGCTCGCTTTCCGGCGGCAACCAGCAAAAGGTTATCATTGGCCGCTGGCTGTTGACAAAGCCGGAGGTTCTGCTGCTGGACGAACCGACCCGCGGCATCGACGTGGGCGCAAAATACGAGATCTACCAGCTGATCATCGACCTTGCCAAAGAGGGCAAGAGCGTGGTGATGGTATCCTCTGAGATGCCCGAGCTGCTGGGGGTCTGCGACCGCATCCTCGTGATGTCCGGCGGCAAGGTCGCCGGTGAGGTTAACGCAAAAGAGACCAGCCAAGAAGAAATTTTGACGCTGGCCGCCAAATACGTGTAAGGGGAGGAATGACCCATGAATAAAGAGTCCAAAGTCATCGCCAAAAGAACGTGGGACGCAAAGCAGGTGGGCGACCTGCTGCTGAATAACGCCCTGTTCATCTTAATGGCAATTGCCATTATTTACATCGCAATTTCAAACCCCCGGTTTATCCAGCCGGCATCAATTATCAACATCATTTCGCAGACAGCGGCCTACCTGCCGGCGGCGCTGGGCATTGCGGGCACCATCGTGCTCACCGGTACCGACCTTTCGGCCGGGCGCATTGTCGGCCTGACAGCCTGTATTTCGGCGTCACTGTTGCAAAGCGTTGCAAACCTAGCCAATAAAATGTGGCCGGAACTCGGCACGCTGCCCATCTTTGTGGTCATCCCAATTGCCATGATCATCGGCGCGTTGCTGGGCTCGTTCAACGGCTTTTTTGTGGCAAAGTTCAAGCTGCACCCGTTCATCGTCACACTGGGCACCCAGCTCATCGTGTACACCCTGCTGCTTTTATATGTGCAGATGGGCAACAACAAAGGCATGGCAATCTCGAACCTCGATGCCTCTTACACCAATTTCGTCAAGGGCTCTATTTTGTCCATCGGCGGCACCGCCATCCCAAACTATGTCTGGTTTGCCATCTTGCTAACGGGTGTGATGTGGTTTGTGTGGAACAAGACCACCTTTGGCAAAAATATGTTTGCGCTGGGCTCTAACGAAGAGGCCGCCCGCGTTTCGGGCGTGAATGTGTTTGTCACCACGCTGGCTGTGTTTGCACTGGCGGGTGCAATGTACGGTTTTACCGGGTTTATCGAGGGCGCGCGCATCGGCTCTAACACCGCAAACACCGGCTTTAACTACGAGCTGGATGCCATCGCGGCCTGCGTCATCGGCGGCGTGTCGTTTGTCGGTGGTATTGGTAAGATCCGCGGTATCATCGTGGGCGTGCTGATGTTGCGCCTCATCTTCATCGGCCTGAGCATGATGTCCATCGACCCGAACTTGCAGTACCTCATCAAGGGCGGTATCATCCTGTTTGCCTGCGCGCTGGATATGCGCAAATATCTCGTTAAAAAATAACCCAAAACAGCGGTTTTTCGGGCGCGCCTTTGCAAAAGGGCGCGCCCGGTTTTTCACCCGCCAGGGTGCCGCAGGCGGCATTTTATGGTATACTACGCTTAGCAGAAGAAGGAGGGTTTGCCGTGGCGACCTACCGTGTTTTACTTGTGGATGATGAAGAGGATATCCGGGTCGGCATCAGCCGAAAAATGGACTGGGCAAGCTTGGATTTAGAGCTGGTGGGCGAAGCTGAAAACGGGCAGGATGCGCTGGAGCTTGCCGAGCAGTTGAAGCCGGATATTGTGCTGACCGACATTAAAATGCCGTTTATGGACGGGCTGGAGCTTTGCCGCATCTTAACCGTGCGGCTGCCGGCGTCTAAATTTGTGATCTTTTCGGGTTTTGATGACTTTGAGTACGCAAAACAGGCCATTCAGATGAATGTGTCGGAGTATATTTTAAAGCCGATTAACGCCACCGAATTGACGGCCGTGTTACAGCGGCTGCGCGGGCAGCTGGATACCGAGCGCGCCGAGCTGCAAAACATGGAAACCCTGCGCACCCGCTATGCCGAAAGCCTGCCGGTGCTGCGCGAACTGTTTTTTACCCATTTGCTGGAGGGCCGGGTGCCCCCCGCGCAGATTGCCGGGCGGGCCGCCCAGCTGGAGCTGGAGCTGACCGGTGAGCGCTGGGTGGTGGCGCTGACCCATTGTGACCTTGACAGTGAGCAGCGGGCACTGCTGTTACTTTCAGTGCGGCAGCTGTTTGACGACGAGTTGCCGCGGCAGGGGTGTACGGTGAAAAGTTTTTTGTACAGCGATGCGGTGGCCCTGTTGGTGGGGTGCAATGCGGCCGGGTTTTCGGTGTACCGGTTTATCGAGGATGTCAACCGCGTGTGCAAGCTGGCCAAAAGCTATTTAAACCTCACCCTCACGGTGGGCATTGGCGAGCCATGCACCACCCCGGCGGCCCTGCCGCAGGCACTCGCCGGCGCGCGCAGCGCGCTGGACTACCGGCTACTGGTTGGGGCGGGGCATGCCATTTATATTGGGGACCTTGAGCCGGACAGCACCAGCCACCTGTCGTTTGACGAAAACGACGAGCGCGAGCTGGTGGGCGCGGTCAAGTTGGGCACCGAGCAAGAGGTGCGCGCCGTGGTTGAGCGGCTGATGGCAAAAATCCGCGACGCGGGGCTTGCGCTGTCGCAGTGCCAGCTGTATTTTTTAGAGCTGATTACCTGTCTGTTAAAACTCACCCGCGGGGCGGGGCCGGAGGAAATTTTTGGCCCCGGCTTTACCGGTGCGGTGCAGATTACCGATTTTGGCTCTACCGGGGAGCTTGGGGCGTGGTATTTCGAGCGTTGCATGCGCATCCGCGAGTATATTGGCCGCCAGCGCAGCGATTCTGCCGGGCGCACAGTAGAAAAGGCGCGCGCCTTTATTGCCGAGCACTATGCCGAAAGCGAGCTTTCGGTTGAGATGTTGTGCGAGCATTTACATTTAAGCCCGGCCTATTTTTCGACCCTGTTTAAGCGGGAGACCGGCACCAGCTTCACCGCCAGCGTGACGGTGGAGCGCATGGAGCGGGCCGCCGCGTTGCTGCGCGACACCGAAGAAAAAACCTACCTGATTGCCGAACAGGTGGGCTACCGGGACCCCAATTATTTCAGCTATGTGTTTAAGCGGCACTTTGGGGTGTCGCCCACTAAATTCCGTACGCGTTAAGGGGAAAGCGAGGGGAGTCATGCGAAAGCTGATTGGCACGCTGATGGCGCGCTGGCGAGAATTTTACCGCAAATCCAGCATTCAGTTCATCTTGTCCCTCTCGTTCACTGCGGTGGCGGTGGTGGGCATGGTGTTCATGGGCATCACGCTGTTTTTGCGCTTTTCGTCCACCAATAACGCCCAGCTTGCAGCCAGCAGCCAGTTGGTGCTGGACCAAGTAAATTTAAACTTAGACTCGTACCTGCGCGGCATGATGCGGGTGTCGGACACCATGTATTACAGCGTCATTAAAAACACCGACTTAGAGCAGGACAGCTTAGACGACGCGATGGGCCTGTTGTATGAAAACAACCGCAACTCGCTGGTGTCGATTGCGGTGTTTGCAAACGACGGCACACTGGTTTCGGCAACGCCCTTTGCCGCGCTGAAACACGGGGTATCGGCCCACCAGCAGGGGTGGTTTAGCGCGGCGGTAGAGCAGATTGAAAACCTGCATTTTTCAACCCCGCATGTGGAAAATATGTTTGAGGACCCCGACTACAAATACCGCTGGGTCGTCTCGCTTAGCCGCCAGGTAGAATTGACGCGCGCGGGCTCGATTGAAAGCGGTGTACTGCTGGTAGATATGAGCTTTGGCGGCATCGAGCAGATCTGCAAGGATGTCGAGCTGCCGTCCTCCGGGTATTTATACCTTATCAGCGGCGACGGCGAAATTATCTACCACCCCCGCCAGCAACTCATTTACGCCGGCCTGCAACAGGAGAACAACCTTGTCGCCGCCGGGTATAAAGACGGCAGCCACACCGAGCAGTTTGGCGGCGAGCGCCGGCAGGTGACAATAAAAACAGTGGGCTACACCGGGTGGAAAATCGTCGGCGTTGTGCCGGAAGATAATGTCTGGAACAATTATGGCCAG
>JAQVCK010000106.1 GCA_028689835.1 Pygmaiobacter sp.
AGACGGCAGCCACACCGAGCAGTTTGGCGGCGAGCGCCGGCAGGTGACAATAAAAACAGTGGGCTACACCGGGTGGAAAATCGTCGGCGTTGTGCCGGAAGATAATGTCTGGAACAATTATGGCCAGCTGCTTCTCTTCTTTTTATTTGTCGTATTTTTTTCTATCTTTCTGTTGATCTTTGTCAACCTGCATCTGTCCGAGCGCATTTCGGTGCCCATCAAAGAGCTGGACCACGCGGTAAAAGAGCTGGAAAAAGGCAAAAAACAGGTTGAGTTTGAGGTGAGCGGCCCGTATGAAATCGAGCATTTAAGCCATTCCATCCGCTCGATGGTCTCGACGTTACAACACCTGATGGATGACATCATCGAGCAAGAAGAGCAAAAGCGCCGCAGTGAGCTGGATGTGCTACAAAGCCAAATTAACCCGCACTTTTTGTACTACACGCTCGACTCGGTGATCTGGATGACCGAAAACGGCCGCACCGACGAGGCGGTCATCATGGTCACGTCGCTGGCGCGGTTTTTCCGCATTTCACTCAGCCGCGGCAGCAACATCATCCCCATTGCTGACGAGCTGGAGCACGCGGGCCATTATTTGACCATTCAAAAAATGCGGTATAAAAACAAGTTTACCGCCAACATCACCGCCGATGACGACGTGCGGCAGTTGTACACCATTAAGCTGATTGTGCAGCCGATTTTAGAAAACGCCATCTACCACGGCATGGCCTATGCCGACGGGGAGGGCGAAATTAAAATCCACGCTTTCCGCGAGGGGGGCGACGTGCTGATTGAAATCACCGACAACGGCCCCGGCATGACGCAGCAGACGCTAAGCCGCCTGCTGGATAAGCGCTACGACGGGCCGCACACCAAGGGCTCCGGTATTGGGCTGCGCAATGTGCACCAGCGCATCAAGCTGACCTTTGGCGAAGCATATGGGCTAAGCATCCAAAGCGAGCCGGACGCCGGCACAACGGTGCAAATTCGCCTGCCCGCCGTGACCGAGGCCGAGGCCGCGCAGTACCGAAAGGAGGGTGAAGCGTGAAACGCAAAAACATCCTTCAAATGGTCACACTGCTTATTTTAGGCCTTGGGGTGCTGTTTTCCCTCGTGGCGTTTGATAACCCGTATTTTTGGCAAAGCAAACAGCTCGTCGAAATTTCGGTCATCGTCCGCGAGGCCGATAGTACCAGTTGGGCCACGGCGCGCCAAGGCATGGAGCAGGCCGCCGCCGACCTGGATGCCGAGCTGCGGTTTTTAACACTCAATAGCCCGGACAGCGTAAAAGAGCAAAAAGACTTGCTTGCCCGCGAGGTGGACGGTGGCGCCAAAGGTATTGTGCTGGTGCCGGCAAACCCGCAGCAGATGCAGCAGGAAGTTCAAGATGCCACAACCAAGGCGGTGGTGGTAACCATGGAGTCTGACATGGCCGAAAGTGGCGCCACAGCCTGTATTTCGGTGGATAACCGCAAAATGGGCGAAGCGCTGGCGGGCAAGGCATTGGGGCGCCTTGCCGCGGGGGACGATGTGGTATTGTTGGACAGCGCCCCCGGTAGCAGTGGGGTTTCGGCCCGTGTGGATGGGGCCGAACGACTGTTAAAAGCGGCAGGTTGCAACGTGTACCGCTACACCCTTTCGGCGGGGCAAAACCTCTCGTCGCTCATCACCAAGGCCATTGCCACCCAGCGGCCGGCGGCTATTTTGGCATTTGACACCGCCGCTACCCAGCAGGCGGCCAGCGTGGCCGAAAACACCGAAAACCCACCGCTGTTGTATGGCACGGGGGCAACCAATACCATCATTGCCAGTTTAGAGCAGGGCAGCATTGACGCGACCGCCGCACAAAATGAGTTTGCTGCCGGGTATCTTGCGGTGGAGGCGGCGGTCAAAGCGGTACAAAAAATGCCCGCACCCGACATTAAAACACTGACCTATTATCTGGTTGACCGGCAGAACATGGATGACGCGGACAACCAAAAATTGCTGTTCCCAGTAACCCGGTAAGCCCCGGTATGCCGGGTACGCAAAAGGAGGTTTTATGAAACATCGCGCTTTCGCGGGGTTGGCATTGGCACTGGTGCTGTTGCTGCCCCTTGGCCTTGCCGGTTGCGGCGGCAAACAAAAAACAACGACCATTCGCATTGGCGTTGCAATCTACCGGCAGGACGACACCTTTATTTCGACCGTGGTGCAAAGCCTGGAGCAGTACGCCAAAGAGGAAGAGCAAAGCCGCAATTTAAAAATCAACCTCAATATTGCGGATGGGCGCGGCAGCCAGGCGTCTCAAAACGAGCAGGTCGACCGGTTTCTTGCACAGGGGTACGACGTCATCTGCGTCAACCTGGTCGACCGCACAGCGGCCGCGGTCATCATCGACAAAGCACAGGCCGCGGGCGTACCGGTGCTTTTTTTTAACCGCGAGCCGGTAGAAGAGGACCTTGCCCGGTGGGAGGGTGCTTACTATGTGGGGCTAAAAGCAGCTGCCGCGGGCGAGTTGCAGGGTGGCATTGTGCGTGACGCATGGCAAAAGGACACCGCCGCGCTGGACCGCAACGGCGACGGCGTGCTGCAATATGTGATGCTGGAGGGCGAGCCCGGCCATCAGGACGCGTTGCTGCGCACGGAATACAGCATCAAAGCGCTGTCACTGGCAGGCATTGAAACCGAAAAGTTGGCCAGCAACACGGCCGATTGGCAGCGGGGGCAGGCATCGACCCTGATGCAGCAGTGGCTTGCCAAGTTTGGCGACGGCATTGAGGTAGTGTTTGCCAACAACGACGACATGGCGCTGGGTGCCATCGACGCCTGCACCAGCGCGGGGTTGACCGCCGACACCATGCCGTTTATTGTGGGGGTGGATGCCACCCCGCCCGCCCTTGAGGCATTAAAGGATGGTACGCTGAAAGGTACCGTGCAAAATGACAGTGCAGGGCAGGCCAAGATGATGCTAAAACTGTCCTGTGCGCTGGCCGAAGGGCAGGACCCGTCAACCGAAGTGACCCTTGCGGACGGGAAATATGTGTGGCTGAATTACACCACGGTCACCAAAGACAACCTTGCGCAGTTTGAAACACCGTGACCCCGCACCGCAGGGGCGGTGATTTTAAATAAAAAGCACGGCCGGTGCGCCGCAAAACAGCAGGGGCCAATGGGCCCCGCACAAAGGAGCTTTTGTATGGTGAAAAGAATGCTAGACTGTGTTGCCTCTGATTTTGAGCAGTTTACCAGCCGCGATTTGCTTGCCAGCATTGCCGCAAGCGAGGGGCGGGTGCTGGCCTGCGAGTGCATTGGGCTGACGATGCCACTGTTGGTGGACGTGACCAATGCCGAGCTTGCCAGTGCCATGGGCGCGGATATTTTGCTGCTGAATATGTTTGACGTAGTGGCACCGGTGGTGCACGGGCTGCCTGCGAAGGTGGCCCCCGCCGATACGGTGCGCGAACTGCGGCGCCTTACCGGGCGGCCGGTGGGCATTAACCTGGAGCCGGTGCAGCCCGGCGCTGCCACGGCCAGCGACAACACGCTGTGGGCCATGTCTGCCGGGCGGCGGGCCACGCCCGAAAATGCGGTATTGGCCGCCGACATGGGGGTCAGCATGGTGGTGCTGACCGGCAACCCCGGCAACGGCATCAGCAACGAAGCAATCACCAACTCACTGAAAGCCATCCGCGCGGCGGTGGGCGACCGGCTAATACTGGCGGCGGGCAAAATGCACGCGGCGGGCATCCTTGCCGAGCAGGGCGAGCACATCATCACAAAAGAGGATATCGCAAGCTTTGTGCAGGCGGGGGCCGATGTCATTTTACTGCCCGCCCCCGGCACGGTGCCGGGCATTACAATGGAGTATGTGCGCACGCTGGTCAGCTATGCCCATTCACTGGGCGCGC
Organism: Pygmaiobacter sp.; assembly: GCA_028689835.1. Classification (GTDB taxonomy): domain Bacteria; phylum Bacillota; class Clostridia; order Oscillospirales; family Ruminococcaceae; genus Pygmaiobacter. The sequence goes on from JAQVCK010000106.1 coordinate 3,891, forward strand.
TGACCATTACGGCCATCGGCACCTCGCAAGAGGGCGCTGACGCCGCGACCATTCGCGAAATTGCGCTGCTGTGCAAAATGACCGGCACCGACATGCACCACATCGGCGACACCGGCTACCCCGGTATTGCCTTGCCGGAAAACATCATGGCCTACTCGGTGGCCATCCGCGGCGTGCGGCACACCTACCACCGCATGGCGGCTTCCGTTAACCGCTAAAGCCCGCGGCAAAAAAGTAAAATTACAAAAAGCGTGCCCACCGGTAATGCCGGTGGGCACGCTTTTTACGTTAAAAGAAACCCAGCCACAAACCCGGCGGGGCAAACCATGGGCATTGTCCGCCGCCGGGCAGCATGCCCTGTAAGCTGCAACGGTGTAACGCCGGGCCTTTCGCAACAGGGCCTAGGGGGCACACAAAAAGTCGATAAACTGCTGCGCCGCCGCACTGGGCGGGGTGGCAGTGCGGTGCAAAATGGTGATGTCGCGCGCGGGCAGCGGCGGGGTCAGTGCCACCTCAAACACCGTGCCCGCGCGCAGCGGCGCAGCGGCAAACAGCTCTGGCAATATGCCCACTGCAAGGTTGTGCTGCACAAACGGCAAAATCAGCGTGCTCGTCTGCACGCTGTACTCCGGTGTAAAAAACACCCCTTGTTGCTCAAACCAGCGGTCTAGCTGGCTGCGTGCGCTGGTGCCCGGCTCCACTGCAACCAGCGGGTAGCTGCAAAGCTGCTGCGGGGTAACCGGCACGCCGCGCAGTGCGGCAAAGGCGCCGGTGGCCACCACCACATCCCGAAAGCTGCGCACCTTCGTCATTTGCAGGCCTTCGGCATCCGGCACCGGCGACACCGCCACCGCAAAATCGGCCTTGCCCTCGCGCAGCAATTGCAAAATTTGTGGTGTGGCACTGCCCGCAAGGTGAATTTTCAGCCGGGGGTGCTGTGCCGCATACGCCTCAATTTTGGGCAACAAAAAGTGGTACAGCGCCGTTTCGGTGGCACCAATCTGCAATTCGCCCTCGTCGTACGCCGTGCGGTCTGCCAGTGCCTGTTCGCCTGCCAATAGCTCGGCAAAGGCCACTGCAATATGGCTGAACAGCACAGTGCCCCCGGCGGTCAGCCGCATGCCCTTTGCCGTGCGGGTAAATAAGGGCTGGGCAAGCTGCTGTTCCAGCTTTTGTATCGAGCGGGTGACGGCGGGTTGCGACAGGCACAACGCCTCGGCCGCTTTTGAAATGCTGCCAAGCTTGGCCACAGAATAAAAGGCGCGGTAATATTCCAAATTAAAATTCAGCATAAGCCCCTCTATAATATCAGTTTCAGTTATAGTAAATATAAAAACCATTGATTTGTATTATAAAGCTGTCACACGTATAATGCAAACAGGGCTAAGGCCCAAATGAGCAAAAAGAGGGCGAACTTACGTGAAAAGTATCCGCATTGCAGCCGGGGCGGGGTATGCCGGCGACCGCATAGAGCCGGCGCTGGACAGTATCTGCCGCGGCAATGCCGACTATTTGATTTTTGAATGCCTTGCCGAGCGCACCATTGCGCTGGCACAAAAAGAAAAACTGGCCGACCCGGCAAAGGGGTATAACCCGTTGCTGGAATACCGCATGCAAAAGGTGCTGCCGCTATTGCACGAGCACCCGGTGAAAATCATTACCAATATGGGCGCGGCAAACCCGCTGGCCGCCGCCGAAAAGGTGCGGCAGATGGCAAAGCAGGAGGGCCTGCATTTACAGGTTGCCGCGGTGCTGGGCGACGATGTGCTAGAACGGCTAAACGACTACGGCGATTTGCCGCTGATGGAGACCGGCGCGCCGCTGCGCACACTGGGGAACAGCGTGGTTTCGGCCAACGCTTACCTTGGGGCCAAGGGCATTTCGGCGGCGCTTGCCGCCGGGGCGGATATTGTCATCACCGGCCGCGTGGCAGACCCCTGCCTTGTCAGCGGGCCGCTGATGGCCGAATTTCAAAAATCGTACGACGACGCCGATTTTTTGGGCAAAACCATTGTGGCGGGCCATCTGCTGGAATGCGCCGGCCAGGTGACCGGCGGCTATTTTGCCGACCCCGGCGAAAAGGACGTGCCGGAGCTGTGGAATTTAGGCTTCCCTATTTTGACCTTCAGCGAAAACGGCGACCTGCTGCTGGAAAAATTGCCCGGCACCGGCGGCCTGTTGAACGAGGCGACAGTAAAAGAACAACTGCTGTATGAAATTCAAAACCCCGCCGAATACCTGACGCCGGATGTTGTCGCTGACTTTACCGGTATCACGGTACAGCAGCAGGGCGAAAAGGTGCTGGTGCGCGGTGCGACGGGGCGGCCCAAGACCGGCCTTTTAAAAACCAGCGTCGGCTACCGCGACGGGTATATTGGCGAGGGGGAGATCAGCTACGGCGGGCACAACTGCACCCGGCGTGCCCAGCTTGCCGAAACCGTGCTGCGCCACCGGTTTACGTTGCTGGGCCTTGCGCTGCGCGAAGTGCGGTTTGACCTGTTGGGTGTCAACAGCCTGTACGGGCCCGCCGCCGGGGTATTTGCACCCCCACAGCTGGCAGAGGTACGCCTTAGGGTGGCGGCGCGCACGGCAGACGAAGAGACCGCCGCCGCGATTGGCCGCGAGGTGGAAGCTTTGTACGTCAACGGCCCTGCCGGTGGCGGCGGCGCGCGCAGCCGGGTAACCAGTGTGGTGTCGGTCGCGTCGGTACTGCTGCCGCAGCAAGAGGTGCAGGTCATGCTCCACGGGCTGAAAGGAGAACCGTATGAAATTGTTTGAGTTGGCCCACTCCCGCACGGGGGATAAGGGCAATATTTCTACCATTTCGGTTATCGCAAACCACGCGGGCGATTATGAGACGCTGCAAAAGGCGGTCACGGCAGAAAAGGTATTAGCGCTGTTTGCGCCGCTGGGTGCCACTAAGGCCGAGCGGTACGAGCTGCCAAAGCTTGCGGCGCTAAACTTTGTGCTCACCGGTACGCTGGGCGGCGGGGTCACCCGGTCGCTGGCGCTGGATGCCCACGGCAAAGCCCTCAGTGGCCTGCTGCTGGAGCTGGAGGTATAAGCAAACCCGCGGCAAATGCCGCAAACAGGGGTAGCGGCAAGCGGCCCCTGTTTTAGTATAAAGAAGGCCCGGTGGATGCCTTTAAACCGGTACAGTATAGCCGCAGTGCATCCCGCAAAACCCGGCAGTCCGGCCCTAAACCGGGTTTATTTTTTACCCTTATAAAAGGGAAATGCGGCCCACCAAAACCTGCGGCCTCAGTTGAAAAAACAAACTTAAAACCCACGAAAATGCCCTAAAAGCGCAGTATAAAGCAGTTTTTCACTTTTTAAAATAGTGCAGAAAACAGTGGCGCACCCCTTGTGCGTATAGGTGCTGGCACAAAATACATACCCCAAAGGCGAAAAACAGGTTGTTTGTACAGCGCATTTACCAGTTATTTCTATTGACTTTACCCCGGCTTTTCACGTAAGTTAAAAACAACTGTAAAAAAACAGCTGCGGCTGTAAGGGGGAAACGGGTGAGGGCTTTTTTGGGCAAACACCGCGCGGGTGCGGTGTTTATTTCGCTGCTCTGTATTGAGGCAGGGCTGCTTGGGATATTAGTAAACTGCACCGGCATTTTGTTTTCGGCGGTTATTGCCGAGTTTGGGTTTCGGGCGGGGGACCTGTCGCTGTATTACCTGATCCGCTCGCTGACGGCGGCCGCCAGTTGTGGCGTGCTGACCCGGTTATTTTTTGAGCGCAGTGCCAAAGCCGTTATCACCGCGGTGGGCGCGGTGTCGGCGGTGGCGTTTGGGCTAATGAGCTGTTTTAACAGCCTTTGGCAGTGGTACCTTTCGGCGTTGTTTTCCGGCATTGGCATCAGTTTTATTTTAGTCATGTTGCCCATTGTCATCAACAACTGGTTTGCAAAAAATAACGGGTTGCTCATCGGCCTTGCCATGTCGGCCTCCGGCATTGCGGGGGCGGGGTACGGGCAGGTGTGCTCGGTGCTCATCAGCCGGTACGGTTGGCGCACGGCAACGGTGCTTACGGCGGCCAGCGGGTTTTTGGTAGCGGTCATCCCCGCGTTGCTGTTTTTGCGCGCTGCGCCAAAGCTGGACCTTGCCGCGGTGCGTGCGCAAGAAGCGGCCGCCCGCGCCGAACTGCGTGAGGGGCAAAACGCCACGCAATTGCCGCGCTGGGTGTTCCCGCTGTGTGCGGGGGTGCTAATCAGTGTAATGTCGTTTGCAAGCCTCAGCAACCAAATGCCCATCTACGCGCAGTCGCTGCATTATTCGCTGGAGGTTGGGGCCACCTTAGCCAGTCTGACGATGCTGGGTAACGTGTTGGGCAAGCTGTCAATTGGGGTGCTGGCTGACCGCATTGGCATCTACCGCGCAGTTAAATTGTTGGTTGCGGTAGTGGGCTGCGCCTTGCTGCTACTGGTGTTTGCCACCGGGTTATTGCCGGTGCTGTATGTGGCGGCGCTGCTGTTTGGCACCATTTATGCCGTGGGGACCACCGTACCCTCGCTGTTACTGCTGGATTTATACGGCAAACAGCACTATAAACCAAAGGTCAGCCGCTACCAGTCGCTGAGTGCCGTGATAGCGGCGTTTGCCGGCGCACTGTTGCCCTATTTATACGACTTTACCGGCAGTTTTGCCCCGGTGTTTGGGCTGGGCGCTGCCATGTGTGCGCTGGCGCTGCCTGCGTTGGGGGTGTTACACCGCGTTTCTGCCCGCCGGCGGGCAGAAACCGCACAAAAAAATGCCGCCTGATGGGCCGTGCCAAAAACAACAAAAAGGCCGCTACAACAGTTGTTGCAGCGGCCTTTCCCTTAAAAAACAGCATTGCAGCGGCAAATCAATAGTTCCAGCCCATAATGCCAAAGCCAAACAGGTTCATTAAAATGGGCACGGCATAAATAATGCCCAGCATCGTCAGCTTTTGCTTATTGGTTTTCAGGCTGATGATAATAATGGTGCCGGCAAAGAAAATAAAATAGCCCAGCAGGTAGATCAGCCAGACACCGGCGAAGGTGCGGTTCCACCACGCGTACTCCCAAATCAGCAGACCGGCCTTGTTCAGCATGCATTCAATCAACACGCAAAGCGCGGTGTAAACGGCAGCGGACAGCCATTTTTCGCTGATGCCGAGCACTTTTTTGCTTTTGTCCTCCGGCAGCGAATAGTAAAAAACGATACCCAGAATGGCGAACATGAACATGATTTCAATGTTCCAGCCCACGGTGGTGCGCAGTGCCGTTTCGCCGGGGGCGGTCCACACGGCGCTGCGCCCGCTAATCGCGAGTACCCAGCCGTTCCAGCTCTCGTTAAAAAAGTCCAGCCCAAACACGGTCAGGCCTGCAAAAACGGGGTCCAGTTCGCGGTTTTGCGCGCAAGGTGAATCTCTTTTGTGTACACATAAAAAACGAGGCAGAGTAGGGGGATAACATACCACTTT
>JAQVCK010000107.1 GCA_028689835.1 Pygmaiobacter sp.
CCTTCAAAGTTTACAGTGTACGTGCAATGGTTTCAATTTCAGTGGTCTGAATGACACGGTTAAACCTTACCGGCTGCTGGCGCAAGGCACGCAAAGCAGCGGGCGCCGTGATACCGGTCAACTCTTCCAGCGTGGCAAGGTCTACAAAATCATCACCAGTAGACTTTCCGCCCACTGCTGCCAATACCGTGGGTGAAAATTTATAGGGGTTTGCGGTAGAAAGCACCACACAAGGCCCGCTGCTAGCTTTGCGTGCTGCGGCAGTTGCCACTGCGGTGTGAGGGTCCAGCAAATAATGCACACTGCGGAAAGTCTCGCCAATCTCTGCAAAGCAAGCTTCCTCCGGTGTGCAGGCAAAGCCAAAGTTAGCCAGAATTTTGTCATGCACGCTTTGAGGGACCTCAAACCGATGCCCGGCCGCAAGCGCCTGCATCAACTGGATTACCATTTGGCTATCTCCACTTTCGTGGTAAAGCAAGCGCTCAAAATTAGAAGAAACAAGAATATCCATAGACGGTGAAGCTGTCTTGTAAAATGGACGATTTGTATCATAAACACCGGTGCGGCCAAAATCAGTGAGTACATTATTGGCATTGGACGCACATAATAATTGCCCCACCGGCAGGCCCATGCGTTTTGCATAATAGCCGGCAAGAATGTCGCCAAAATTGCCGGTAGGTACGCAAAAATCCACCGTTTCACCAAACGCAATCTCATTTGCCCTTACAAGATTAAAATACCCGGCAAAATAATAAACAATTTGCGGCACAAGGCGGCCCCAGTTGATGGAATTGGCACTGGTGAGATGCTGGTGTTGCCGGTCTAACTCGCCCGCAAGCGCCGCATCGGTAAAGGCTTTTTTCACGCCAGTCTGCGTATCGTCAAAATTGCCTTTTACCGCAAATACCGCAACGTTATCCCCTTGCTGGGTGGTCATTTGCAAACGCTGTATTTCGCTGGTGCCATGGTCAGGGTAAAAAACTGCAATTGAAATGCCCGGCAGGCCTTTATACCCTTCCAATGCAGCCTTACCGGTATCACCCGAAGTTGCGACCAAAATTTTTGTAGTGCGTGTCTCGTGATTGATGCGCTTTGCTTCTACCAAAAGGTGCGGCATTAATTGCAGCGCATAATCCTTAAAAGCACTGGTAGGGCCATGCCAAAGCTCCATGCTGTAAAGGCCTGGCTGCAATTTTACAATTTCAGCAGTTTTACCTTCAAAACGGCCCTCGCCATAAGCCGCAGTGGCAGCTTGCAACAAAAAGTCTTTGCTGTAATCTGTGAGATAAAGGCTTAAAATTTCCGCCACCAATGCACTATAATCCAGTTCTTTAATTGAGGCAAGGTCTACCTGCGGGATTTCAGTGGGAACAAATAAACCGCCATCCTCTGAGATCCCTTGTAAAATCGCCTGCGAAGCCGTAACGCGCAGCGCCTCATTTCGTGTGCTGGTATAAAGCATGTGTTTCCCCTTTCTGGTAAAAGCCCCGGCTGCTTCAAGCCTCAAAGGCGTGTTCAATGCAGTTTAAACGCGTCATACCTGTATCATTATAATATACTTCAATCACGTCAAAGCGCACGGGCTGGTTGTCACTGCCAAATTTTTCAAGATAAGCGGCGGCAGTACTGACAATGCGCCGTTGCTTTGCCGGTGTTACTGCTTCGCGCGGGGTCAAAAGGCTGCCCTCTGCCCTAGTTTTTACTTCTGCAAAAACTAGGACACTTTGCCCTTGCACAATCAGGTCAATTTCTCCCTGTCGCGTGCGATAGTTAGAGGCAAGCAATGTATACCCGGCATCGCGGTAAAACTTTGCGGCAGAGACCTCCCCCAATACACCCACTGTTTTGCGGTCCATTACACGATCCCTCGCTTTTTTAAAAAGCTCTTGCGGTAAAAGCTTTGAATCCCATACTGGGCAATGCGCTCGTAATGCAACTTTGTGGGGTACCCTTTGTGTTGCTCAAACCCATATTGCGGGTATTGTTTTGCAAGCTCGACCATGTACCTGTCTCGCGTAACCTTAGCCAGTACGGATGCCGCGGCAATTGCCGCGGAGGTTGCATCGCCCTTGACAACAGCCCTTGCCGGAATAGAGAGTGACGGGCAGCGATTGCCGTCAATCAGCGCAAGTGCCGGCTGTACCGACAGCCCTTCCACCGCTTGTCGCATCCCTTTCATCGTGGCTTGCAAGATATTGATCTCGTCGATTACCTCCGGGCCCACCAGCACAATATGGTAGTTAACGGCGGTTTCGATAATTTGCGGGTACAGTTCTTCGCGCACTTTCTCAGACAGTTTTTTGGAGTCATTGAGCTTTTCCAGCACAGGGCTGTTGCCCAGCACCACAGCTGCCACACAAACCGGCCCTGCCAGCGGGCCGCGCCCTGCTTCATCCACCCCGCAAATACTGCCAAACTGCTGTATTAAAGCTTGATCATACTCATATAAAGGGTTCATGCCTCGGCCTCCGGTTTATTTTGGGCCGGGCGCTCTAAAGAAAGGCTGCCCAGTTTGCTGGCGCGAAATTCATCCACCACGGTAATAGCGGCACGTTCTAAGTCAATTTCGCCACCAGAAATGCGCATCCCGCGGTTTTTACCAATCTCGGCAAGCAGGTCATATCGGTCTTTTTGCAGTTGCGCATCTGTCAGCTTATACCGCTCCTGCAACCGTTTAGGGTAAAGCTGCTTTACTTCACACAGCAATTCACCTGCAATTTCCTCCATATCAAGAATATCATCCTTAATCGAGCCGATAAAAGCAAGGTTAATCGCAATTTTTTGGTCTTCAAACTTCTTCCACAACACGCCCGGCATATCAAGCAGGTCATACCCTGCGGTGGATACCCACTGCTTACCACGGGTTACACCCGGGCGGTCTGCTGTTTTGGCACGTGCACTGCCGGCAAAGCTATTAATAAAGGTCGACTTACCCACATTGGGGATCCCCACCAGCATTAAGCGAATAGCAGCACCAGAGGTACCTTTTTGCTCCCTGCGTTGTAATAGCGGCGCAAGTGCACGGTTAATTTCGGCCTTTGTGCTGCCAACTGCCCCCCTGCTTTTGCTGGAAATTGCAATACAAGAGCTTTGCTCGCCGCGAAAATGCGCGACCCATTGCTTGGTTATGGCGGGGTCGGCAAGGTCGCTTTTATTCAAAATGTAAAGCCGCGGTTTTGCCGCGATTAGCTTTTCAAGTTCCGGGTTTAGGCTGGAGGCCGGGATGCGTGCGTCAAGCAGTACCACCACTGCGTCCACATGGCGCAGCTCGGTGCCGATCAGCCGCAGAGTTTTGGCCATATGGCCCGGAAACCATTGGATTTGGCGCTGATTGATAGAATCACTCATTGAATTGCTCCTATTGAAGTAAAGGGTAAAATACGAAAGAAGACCCGCCCCAAAACGTCCCGGGTGTCGATAAAGCCGACCTCTGTATACCGGCTGTCCAGTGAGACCTGCCGATTGTCACCCAGCACAAACACCTCGCCCGCTGGTACCGTGACAGGGAATGTTACATCCCCCGCACGCTGGGTGGGGGTACCAAGGTAAGGCTCATTTAGCTTTTCACCGTTTACCCAAACAGTGGCGGTATCAAAATCAATGTTTACGGTATCCCCTGCAAGGCCAATGACGCGCTTTACAATGGGCTCGCCGTAATTGTTATATCCGTCCACCACAATGACATCCCCGTGCTTTGGAGTATAGTTAACCCCTTGCACTAGAATTTTATCTCCGCTGTTGAGTGTGGGGACCATTGAAGTACCGGATACGGTCGCGGCACGCACTAAGAAAAGAAATACCAGAATCAGCAATGCTGTGGCAAAAGAAAGGCTTTCCATCCACTCAATGGCGCCCTGCGCACGCGCGTAAGGCTGTTTTGGGGTATGTTCCATTTTACGCACCTCTTTTTTTGAATACTGGCGCACCTACAAAAGCGCAATGATAAAAAAAGAGAACCAAACCCACCGCCAGCCCCCGCGCCAAAGCGCCGCGCTGCTTGCCTGCATCGCAAGGTGCGGGTTTGATTCTCCTTCATGCGCCACCCGGCGCAAACCATAAAGCAAAAAAGGGACAAAGCCTTGTCCCTTTTACAGTGCTTATCTGAGCTGCTCTTTTACCTTAGCGGCCTTGCCTACACGGTCACGCAGGTAGTACAGCTTAGCACGGCGCACACGGCCGTAACGAACAACTTCTACTTTCTCGACAAACGGAGAGTTTACCGGGAAAACACGCTCGACACCAACACCATAAGCAGTACGGCGCACGGTAAAGGTCTCCGCCACACCACCGTGACGGCGGGCAATCACAGTGCCCTCAAACATCTGGATACGGGTGCGCTCGCCCTCTTTGATGCGAACAGAAACGCGAACAGTGTCGCCGATGTGGAACTTAGGCTGCTCAGCCTTGACCATACCTTCGGTCATGATTTTCATAGCGTCCATGGGTTTGAATCCTCCATTTTTAATCGACATTCTTACCCGTGGTAAAGCAAAGCACCGCGGCAGAGGACTGTCTGTTTAATGATTGTCATTATCCCGCTGGGTGGGGCCAGCGGCATTAACGCTTAATAAGTTTATCATAAGAGGCCCTGGTTTGCAAGTATTTTCTGGCGCTTTAGCGGGTTTTTGCAGGTTTTCGCCACAAATCGAGCCAGCCCGGCAAAATTAGCAGATAAACCACTTTGCAAATCAACGTAAACATACATATGGGGCGGTAACCCAGCACCTATCCTCCGTTTAACTGTTCTGCAAAGCGGTTTAAAACCCCAAAAATAAGTTGGGGGTCCACTTCATGGATGCTTTTTAGGGGTTTTGGCGGTGTGGCGCGGTCTACAAGGCTTTTTTCGTACCATACCACATCATGCCAACAGCCAAGCTTATACCCAGTGTCTTGAAATACTCCAATACGTTTGAACCCCATTTTTTCGTGCAGGTGCTCGCTGCGTGGGTTCGGCGATGTGAGGCATCCATATACATTACAGACATGCTGTAACCGCAACAGTTCAATCAGTGCGCTGTACAGTACCTTGCCAATACCATGTTGTAAGTAGGTGTTATCCAGGTATACCGACAGTTCTGCATTCCATTGGTAGGCCGCACGCTCGGCCTGCCGGTGTGCGTAAGCGTACCCGATAATGCGGTCACCCTGCTCGCAGACAAGGTACGGGTAAAAAGAGCTAATCTCTGCAATACGATGTTCAAATTCTGCTACCGTAGGCACCTCGTATTCAAATGTAATGTCAGTCTCTTCGATATAAGGGCGGTAAAGTTCCAGCAGGTGCGGGGCATCTTGTTTACTGGCAAACCGCAACACAAAATGTTCCATTCAACCCCTCCAAAATACACATTGTTCCCAGTGTACTGATACACTGGGAACAAGTCAAGTGGATTACTGTAATTCGGTATGTTTTACGGTGGTTTGGTATTAAACGATGGCATATTTGTTGGCAAATTACCACAAAACAATAGGCCCATTTTTTACGAGGGGTGGTAATGGGCTATTGCGGCGCAGATATTCGGCCGCAAGTTGCGGCATTTCTTCGGTGCCGCGCCACAGCACCTTGCAACGGCTTAGCACCTCGTACCCGCCGGTACCGGTGGCACGGTAATTGCTGGTGCAAAGGCGAAATGGACCGGGCCCCAATGGGCTTCCATCTGCCCGACACAATTTAATAACGCGCTGCCCCACGGGGCGGCGCAGGTCAAAAGTATACGAAAGCCCTGCATAAAAATCATAATTATAATGTTCTATTTTAGGTTTTAAAAAGTCCTCTGCAATACAGGGTTGACCGTCTTGTAGGGTAAAATAGGCGGCACAGCGCTCCAGCGCTTCTTTTAAATCCTGTTGTGTCACCTGTAGTACAACCAGTGTATTGGGGAAAAGATACGCCGCAGTGATGCTGCGCATAGTCACTTCTGTCACAAGGCCAACGGGCTCGTTGCCAAGGCTGGTACAGGCAAAATCCGCTGCGGTGGCAGCCAGCTGCACTTGATTAAATAGTCCGGCGACCCTGCTGCCGGCAAGGGCTGCGTCTAATTTGTTTTCTGGCAACACCGGTTCACTTAATCTGCCCACGGGCAAATCCAGCCACCGCTGCACATCTTTTTCCAGCGGCAGCAGCGTGTTGTAGGGTTCTTCCGGGTGCTGGCTACCAGCCGGTTGAAACTGCGAGGCGATTTGCACACCGCCCTGTTTTTCTTCTACCGTAATCGCACAATACCGGCCCGCACCCGCGGGCGGCTGCACGGCATGCGTGCCGCCAAGCCGGACAGCTTCTACCGGCATATGCTGGTGCCCGGTGAGTACCAAGTCGTAGCCCAGCTCTTCGCAAAGGCGCACCGCAATGTTTTCCCCACTGTCGGACAGTATTCTGCCGGTTTCAAGGTCTTTTTCAAACCCGCCGTGGTAAATACAGATACAAATATCGCAGGCGGGGCGCAATACTTGTAGCGCCTCTTTTGCAGCGGTAAACGCATCGGTGATTTTTAGTTCCGTCAAATTGGCCGGTTGTTCCCACACGTTTACATAATCTGTCACAATGCCAACAAGGCCCACGCGCAGCCCATTTGCAAGGGTATGTATGGCAGTGGCTTCGAGTGGCAGCTCACCGCGCAAATCCTGCACATTGGCACATAAGCACCGTGCTTTTAGCGCACGCAGGTAATCACGCAGGGGGGCGTAACCGTAATTAAAATCATGATTACCCAACGTAACATAATCGTACCCGGCGGCGTTCATCGCCATGGCAATGGGGTGAAATGGCCACTGGGCCGCATGGTCCAGATAGTACTGCGAGAATGGGGTGCCTTGCAGGGTATCGCCGCCATCTAAAATCAGCGTGTTGCCATCTTTGTGGTATGCGGCGGCAAGGTTTAACAAACCGCAGGCACTCGGCGTATTGGTGCCGTATTCTACCGGGAACACATGGCCGTGCGTGTCGGAGGTGTAGCATAGATGTAATTGCCGTTTCATCACTTACCCCCTTGCCAGTTTAACGCGAATGCGGGTAGATAAAAACTCAATCAGTAAAACCAAAATAATCAAACCCCACAAAATAGAACCTGCTTCGTTCCAGCGGTAGGCATTCATAGCAAAAATCAGCGGGGCACCAATACCGCCGGCACCCACAAGGCCAAGCACTGTCGCATCGCGCAGGTTCATATCAAAGCGGTAAATTGCGGTAGAAGCAAAACCCGGCATCAACTGTGGCAACACCCCATAACGAATTTTCTGCAAGGTGTTGCAGCCTGCTGCCGTAAGAGATTCCAGCACACCTGCGTCTAAATCTTCAATTGCTTCAATGTACATTTTGCTTACCATGCCAATGGAGCTGAGCGACATGGTGAGCAGCCCTGCAAAGGGCCCGGGGGCAACCATGCGCACAAATACCAGCCCATAGACAAATGTGGGTACGGTGCGCACGGCCATAATAAAGATGCGTGCAATAAAAGCGATAGGCTTGGGCATTAGGTTGGATGCCGATAGAAACGCAAGCGGGATGGCGAGAACAGCACCGACAACTGTGCCCAAAAACGCGATACAGACCGTCTCTAACAACAGGTATGCGACACCCTGTTTTGTAAAGTTAAACAGCAGGCCTGTGTCAGGGTGTGCCAAACCACTTAAAATATTCAGCGCAATTTTACCACCACCAGTGCCCGACCCGCTGGATTCAATCGAAAGGCCGGACCAGAGCAACAATACCAGCGCAAGCACCAGCAAAAAGGCTTGTGTGACCCAAGTGCGGGGGCGTTTTTCGTACATTACAGAAATAGAGTCTTTCATGTTATCCCCTCCCCCGTTAGGTCAAATGTCGGCGAATTTCGCGACTAATGGTTTCAATGATAAAAACAGTGACAAACAACGCGAGCAGAATAATGCCAACGCTGGGGTACTCTCGCCAACCGATTTTTTCATTTAAAATTAGCCCAATACCACCGGCACCCACATACCCTAAAATGGCGGCATACCGCACGTTGCCCTCAAAGCAAAACAGGCAGTTTGAAAAGTAAGAAGGCGCAACCTGCGGCAAAATGGCAAAGATAAATGCACGCGCTTTGGTGGCCCCCATGGATTCCATTGCCTCAAAAGCGCCCATGTCAACCGTTTCGATCTCCTCGTACAGCACTTTACCAAGGTAAGCAAAGGTAAACACGGCAATTGCAATGGTGCCGGCAAGCGTACCAAGGCCAAAAATATAGGTGGCAATCAGCGCGGTGACAAGTGTGGGTAAGGTGCGCACTAAGCTGAAAAAAAGCCGCATTGCCGCAACCAGTACTTTGTTTTTTACAATATTAGTAGAGGCAAGTGTCGCAAACGGCACCGCCAGCAATGCCCCCACGGCAGAGCCTAAAAGTGACATTTTGATCGTATCCATCAATGGTTTCCACACACGGCTCATATAGCCCCATTCTGGCGGTACCATTCTGGCAAAAATCACAAAAAACTCTTTGCTGCGCCGCACAACAACCGACAGGTCAAACCCCGTGACCTTCACCGAAACATAGGACAAAGCCAAAATCACCAAAATAACGACCGGTGCACGGGAGCGTTGCTTTGCAACGCTTTTGCCATTGGGCAGCGTAGTGATGCGCGGCGGAAAGATTTTGTCATATAGACTCATTTTCGGCCTCCTCCAGCTTGCCGTCATAGATCTGCTCTAATACCTGCGGCGTCACGTCAGCTGCGCTGCCATCGTAGACAATTTCGCCGGCGCGAATACCAATCACCCGGCTGGCATGCTGTAAAGCAAGCTCTACATGGTGGATGTTGATAATTACGGTGATGTTCAGTTCCTGATTAATGCGGGCAAAATCCCGCATGACCTGACGTGCAGTCACGGGGTCCAGCGAAGCAACCGGCTCGTCTGCCAAAATAATCTGTGGGTTTTGGGCCAGCGTGCGTGCCAACGCGACCCGCTGTTGCTGCCCACCGGAAAGTTGATCGGCCCGTACATAGGCTTTGTCTAAAATACCAACCTGATCCAGCGCCTCCAGCGCCGCCAGCTTATCGGCCTTAGGGAAAATGCCGGGTAGTACACGCCACCAAGAAAGGTCCGGCACCCGTGCAGCCAATACGTTTTTTAATACAGTGGTGCGGGTTACAAGGTTGAACGATTGAAAAATCATGCCGATGCGGCGCCTAAAGCGCCTCAGCGCTTTGCCTTTTAGTGCCATCACGTTCACATCGTCCACCGTCAGTGTGCCTTCGGTGACATCGTGCATCCGGTTGATGGTGCGAATCAGGGTAGACTTGCCTGCACCAGAAAGGCCAATCACGGCGACAAACT
>JAQVCK010000108.1 GCA_028689835.1 Pygmaiobacter sp.
CGTGTTTAGCACATACCCCACACTGACCACGCTAAAATACCCGCCCACAATGGCCGCGACGGTTTGGTTTTTGACAAACAGCAACGCAAGCCGCGGGGCAAACAACACTACCGGCACACTGAGCACTGCCAATAGCACGCCCCCGCCCCATAACGACTGCCGCAAATAATCGCGCGCACGGTCCACCCGCTTGGCCCCCACACACTGCCCCACAATGGTGGTCAGCACCATGTTCAGCGCCATGGCCGGGTAAAACAATAAGGTTTCCAGCCGGTTTGCCACCCCATAGGCTGCCAAGGCCTCAATGCCCCAGCCCCCCACCAGCGAAGTGATGAACGCCGTGCTGAGCGCGGGGATGCTTTGCTGAAATGCCGACGGCAGCCCTTTGGCAAAAAACGCACCCGCACACTGGGCGCTCCACCCGCTGGGCCGCACTGCAAACAATTTTTTGTGCACAAGGTAGGTAACCATCAATATAAGGCAAATGACCTGTGACGTTACCGTTGCAACCGCGGCACCCGCAAACCCCAGCCAGTGGATAAACAGCGGGTCCAGCACGGTGTTCAGCAAGGTGCTAGCCAGCATGGCGGCCAGCTGAAACCACGCGTTGCCAAAGCTGCGCAGCACCGCGGTAAAATAGCAGTACAAAAAAACCGGCAAATACCCCACCAGATAAATGGCAAGGTAACTTTGTGCCATGGCAAACGCCGCCGCCGGGGTTTGCAGCAAGGCAAGCAACTGCGGCAGTGCCAGCTCGGCCCCGCCGGCAAGGCAGACTGCCAGCAGAATGCACAGCGCCAGCGACGTGCTGGTGATGCGGCGTATCCCCGCTTCATCCTTTGCCCCCACTGCCTGTGACAGCAAAATAGACACCCCGTTTGTCATGCCCATTGCAAGCGAAGTTAGCAGTAAAATCAACGGGGTCGCGGCGGCCAGTGCCGCCGTTGCCTGCGCCCCCAGCAGGTTGCCCACCCACAGGCTATCCACCAAATTGTACGCCATGTTCAGCACCATGGCCCCAAACAGCGGCAGCGCCATGGCAAGCAAGCTGTGCCGGGTATCCCCCGCCACAAAATCCAGTTTTGTTTTCATTGTGTCTTACTACCTTTTTATTTGTGAATGAACATCATTCATTTATATTGCATCAAAAAGCCCTGCGCCGTGGCAGGGCCTTTTTTATGCCAATTGTTGTAACTGCTGCTGTAAAAAAGCGCGAAGGCGCTGTACCCGCTCTGCTGCGGGCAACTGGGTATCCAGCAGCAGGCCAAGCTGGCCATACACGCAAAACGAAGCCAATGCCTCCGTGTCGCACGGGCGTAGCTCGCCATCTGCCACCGCCTGCCGCAACCGCGTTTCTACCACCGGCAGTACCTTGTGGCAGATCAGCAGAGATAGCCGGTCGTGCACCTTGCCGCTTTCCGGCCCGTGGCAAAACTGGTAGGCTGGGTCGTCCGGTGTTTCGGTGTCTAAAAAGGTGGGCATTTCGGCAATCAACTGCCGCAATGGCGTTGCCGGTGCGTGCAGGCCCTGTTGCAAACGGGCTGCCTGCCGCTCGGCATACTGGTCAATGGCGGCGTCAAACAGGGCTTCTTTGGAGGGGAAATACCGGTAGCACAGCCCTTGCGCAATGTGTAGCGCGTGGGCAATGTCGGCAATCGAGGTCTGCTCGTAGCCGTTTTCGTAAAACAGGCGCAGTGCGGTATCTAAAATTTCCTGCCGCCGCTCGGCGGGTTCTTTGACGACCCGTGCCATTGCTGCCACCCCTTTCGCTGTGTGGTACCAGCATACCACCGCGTTGGGGCCTTGTCAATGAATTTAGTTCACTTGTTTTAATGTTCGCTTTTTGTGCCGCAATCAGCAAGTTTACCCCTCGTCATACCGAAAGGTCTTGACGGCAAGCAGCAGGGCGAACGCCGCAACCAGCGCCACCAGCCCCACATTGGCCGCATAGCTGCCCCAGCTTTGGGCGGCCGCGGCGCGCAGCGCGCCGACAAACCATTGCAGCGGGTTCAGCCGGCTGATGGTCTGCACAAACTGCGGGGCCCCTTGCAGCGAATAAAAGGCATCGCTGCAAAACAGCAACGGCAGCGTAATAAAGTTGTTCATGATGCTGACACTGTTTTCGGTGCGGCCCACGCTGGCCACAACAAAGCTGAAAAACACCCCGCCCAGTGCAGCAAGCAGTACGGCGGGCACCATGGCGATAACGGCCAGCGGCGCAAGGCCCACCCCCAGTGCCAGCATGCCGCAAACCAGCACAAACCCGGCACTGCACAGCGCAATCAGCACCCACGCCGTGGCAATGCTGCACACATAGGCCCAAAGCGGCATCGGCGTAACTTTTAGCAGCCGGTACACCCCCCGGCGGCGCTGGCCCAGCACTGCAAACGACGTGGTGGTGAGGGTGTAAAACAGCACACTGGTGGCCGCCATGCCGGTTAAAATGCGCAGCGGGTACTGCGGCGCTTTGACAAACAACCCCAACCCGATGGCCCCGGCAACCGGCACCAGCAGTGACCACAATATTAAAAACGGGTCGCGGGCCGCAGATTTAAAGGTCAGTTTTACAATCGTGTTCATTGTGCCATCCCCTCCAGTTTGTCGGTCAGCTCGAAATAAAATTCATCCAGCGTCGCACAGCCGCTTTGCGCCAGCAGCTCGGCCGGGGCCCCCTGCGCGGCAATGTGCCCGCCGTACAGCACCACCATGCGGTCGGCAATACGGGCCACCTCCTCCATGTCGTGCGAGGTAAATAGCACTGCCGTACCCGCTTTGGCAAGCTGCTTAATCATGGTGCGCACCTCGTGCCGGGCACGCGGGTCCAGCCCCGCCGCGGGCTCGTCCAGCACAATTAAATCCGGCTGGTGAATGGTCGTCACCGCAATGGCAAGCCGTTTTTGCTGCCCGCCCGAAAGCCGGGCCGCGCGGGTGGCACCCGCCTGCCCCAGCCCGCACCGCTGCAAGGTGTCTGCAATTTGCTGTGGCTCAAGCGGGGTGCGGTACAGCGCCGCAAACAGCCGCAGGTTTTCCTCTGCGGTATAGCCCTCAAAAAACGGGGTCGCCTGCAACTGCACCCCCACATGGGCGCGGTAGTCCTGCCGCCAGCGCACCACTTCGCCTTCATCCGGTGTTTCAATGCCCAGCAGCATGGCAAGCGTTGTCGATTTGCCCGCCCCGTTTGCGCCGATCATCGCCAAGATTTCCCCCTGCCGAATCTCCATACTCAACTCGTTTACGACCTTGCGGCCGCCAAACTGTTTGCTGATTTTGTTTGCCCTGATGAGCTCCATATTGTCCTCCCTTAGTTCTTTTGTTGTCGGCCCGTGTGTTTGCGCCTGCCCCAGTGTGCCACCGCCAGGCGGGTTACACCAGCAACTGGGGTTGTCAGTGCTGCCACTTGCCCGCTACGCTTTGTAGCAGGGCGTAAATTGGGCCTTCTGTTTTTTGCTCTACGTTGTTTATTCAATGTTGACTATAGTGGCAAAAGAAGTTCCCCCTCTTCGGGGGAGCTATTATGGTGGCGGTTTAGCCCTCGTTTTCCAGCAGGTGCAGCGCATCCTCTACAAACTGTTGCTGCTGGCGCACCACGGTAAACATGTGGTCCATAATCAACCGCACCAGCGGGGGGATGTTGTGCTGCATCGCGTCGTCCTTTGCTTGCAGCCCACGCTCCACCGCCTCGTACTCACGCTGCAACGCGGCACGTTGCAGCCTCAGCGCCTCACAGCACTGGGCCGCCGGCAGCTTGTCACAAAAAGACAGCGCCGAATAAACGGTAGACGGGTACAGCGGCGGCGGGGTTTTCAGCGCGTCGTACAGCAGGGTCTGCAAATACTGCCGCCCGGCCGGGGTGATAGCGTAAATGGCCTTTTGCCGGTGGCCGGTCTGCTCCATGCTTGCGACCTCTACCACGCCCTCCTGCTCCATCTTTTTCAGCGCGTGGTAGATCGAGCCGATCAGCACACCGCCCCAGCGCTCGGCGTCGGTCATCTGCAATGCCTGCTGGATGTCATAGCCCGACATCGGCTGTGCGTCCAACATGCCAAGTACCAAAAGCCTCGTCATCAACCCGCCCCCTTGTTTTATAATCAACGTTGAGTATTATATCATTGAGTAAAAATGTTGTCAAGCCCATTTGCAATGCTGCGCGTTAAAAATAAGGGTCCATCAGCACCTGCACCCATGCGGGCACCGTGGCCTCGCGCCGGTCAAAGGCGGGGAAATACGGCTTGATGTCCAGCACCGGGGTACCGTCGATCGCATCCAGCCCGCGCACCGTGAGTACCGTTTCTTCTACCGCGACAATCTCCACCGCCGTCACCCCAATGGGGCAGGGCCGGTCTTTGGTGCGCTGTGCAAAAATGCCCACCGGGGCAAGCTCTGCCCTGCCTTGCGGGCGGCGGCAAAGGTGGCGTTCTTTTTCGTAATGGGCTTCATGCAGCCAGCACAGCACCAGCGCATGCGAAAACTCGCCAAGGCCAAGCAGCCCGCCCGCATATTTCGGTTGCAACACAATGTGGCTGACCTGCTGCCCCCAGCCGGTGTCTCTTTTTTCAGGCACCGCGTTTTTTACGGTGCCAATCGGTTCAAATTCAGCAGTCATACAAAGCCCCTTTTCCCCCGCGCAATGGCGGCGTTTTGGTTGCAGTATAACACAATTTTTGCCCTGCCGCCAGCACACCGGCACTGGGCAGCGCGCGGCGTTTGTAGTACAATGAAAAAAATTACTCTTATGATAAAGGAGCTGTTTTATGGACACGCCATTGCTGGAAGAGATGACCTGGCCCGAAATTCGCGACGCACTGCAAAACGGCATGCGCACCGTGGTGGTGTGCGCGGCATCAATTGAACAGCACGGCCCCCACCTTGCCGAGCGCACCGACACCACGCTGGGCTATGCCGAGGCCGAAGCGCTGGCCCGGCGCCTTGGCAACGCGCTGGTGGCGCCGGTCATTCGCCCCGGGTTTTCGGTCCACCATATGGTGTTGCCGGGCACCGTAACCCTGCGCCCAGAGGTGTTTCGCGGCGTGGTGGAGGATTATATCTCCAGCTATGTGCGGCACGGGTTTACCACGATTGTGCTGATCTCCTCCCACGGGGGCAACTTTGACGCGCTGGAGGAGGTCGCCGCCGCCGCGGCACCCCAGTACCCCGATGTCAAAATCGTCACCGGCCCGTCGATTGAAGATTTGATGGCCCTGTTTACCAAAGCCGAACAGCAGGAGGGGCTTGAGCCCACCGCCTGCGGCGGCCACGCGTGTGATTTTGAAACGTCGGTCATGCTGCACATTGCACCGCAGCAGGTGCTGCCCGAGCGCGCCCAGCGCGGGTTTATGGGCCCCATTTCAAACCAGGTGCTGGAAAACATGTTTCAAAAAGGGGTGCTTGCCGTCAGCGAAATTGGCGTGCTGGGCGACCCCACCCACGCCGATGCCGCGCGCGGCGCGCGCTACCACGAAGCGATGGCCGATTTGCTGGAAGCAACGGTGCGCAAAAAACTGGGCCGGTAAGCGGGGGGCAACTTGCCTACTACCGCTGTTTTTCGCATGCGGTACTTGTTTTAGGTTATAACCACAAAGCAAAATGCGACGCCACCCCGGGGCTATATGCCCCGGGGTGGCGATTATTTTTTGATTCAGCCTGCGGCGGGGCGACAGTTTTTATAAAACGTCAATCCACAATCAGCAGTTTTGCACCCTTTGCGGTGTGTGAACGGTGGGGGTCGCTGTTTTCTGCCACCTGGTAGCTCATGCCGGGGGTCAGGCAAAACTCTCTGCCGTCTTGCAGGCGGGTAAACAATTCACCCTCCAGCACAAACAACACATGGCCGCGGCTACACCAGTGGTCGGCCTCGTACCCCGGTGTATACTCTACCAGCCGCACGCGGATATTGCCCTGCTCAAACGTGCGCCAGTACGCCATGCCGGTGGTGCCGGGGTGCTGTGTAGGGGCAATTTCGTCCCACTTTGTCGTACAAAAAGGCACCTGTTCTATTTTCATGTTTTCCACTTCCCTGCTTAGTTTTACCCAGTGTAGCACATTTTTTAAAAAAGAAAAGCCGGTGGGGTAGTGTCAATAATTATGCGCAAAAAGGTTTGCAGCCTGAGAGAGAACGAAGTTAGCCAGCAATGGAGGCGTCGTCAAGAACTGCCTCCAGATGCTTCATATTCATGTATTTCTTGTTGCCCCATTGAGTGCCTGCGACATGCCGCAGGCGGGCGCAAACCAGCATGAGGGCTGAGTTTCCATCGGGAAAGCAACCCACCACACGGGTACGCCGACGTATTTCTCGGTTCAGCCGTTCTATCACGTTATGGAGCGTGGAGAGCGTGGCAGCACCGAGGAACATCTGACGGTGACACAGTTCAAGGTGGCACAGGAGCAGCAGCGGCTGGAAGATGTGACCGCCCAAATCGCTCAGACCGAGCAAGCACTGGACACCACACAGGCAGCCGTTGAGAAAAAGCGGAAAGAGCTGCACTCCCTGCAAAAGCAGGCTAAAGAGCAGCGCACCGTTGCTTTGACTGTGCAGGAAATCCGCTCCATGGGGAAAAAGACGATCACTGGCAATAGCACTCTGACCCCATCCGAGTGCAGCACGCTCAAGGATTATGCGGTCAATGGAATTCTTGCCAAGGCGGAAAACAGCCGCTTGGAAGAAAAGCTGCAACAAGCGCAAAAGAGCGCCGCTGTCTGGAAACAGCGATATGAATCGCTGAAAGAACAGGCACGGCCCTATCTGGAAGCTGTCAAGCTCGCACCCGAAAAGGTGCGGGCTTTTCTTGACACCATTTTGACCCGGACCCGGCAAACAAAGCAACACAATCAACATGTCCGCCGTAAATCGCAAGATATGGAACTTTAATTGATGGAGGAAACTGCATGAGAAAATACGAAGATTTTATGAACGAACCCGACTATGGCTATATCGACATTGAATCTTGCTTTGACCCAATTTTTGAGCCGCCGATTGATTTTCTGGAAGAATGCCGGAAACGCTGGGAAAACCGGATGAATCCGTTCACCGATACGGTGGAACGGAAAATCGGAAATACCTGGTATCTGCTGGAGACTGTATGTGACGGAAATGAGCCGCTTACCCACAAGGTAAAACGGCTCATTTTTTCGGATAAGGAGGTGCTTTGTTCATGACACAGACTCAAATTCATGCTACAATATCACCATGCACACCGATTCTGTCAGCTGACCCAACCGTAAAGGAGGACGTTATGTTGGATCAGCAGAAAATTACCATCCTGTACTGCCGCCTCAGCAATGAGGATGCACTGGATGGAGAATCAAATTCGATACAGAATCAAAAAGAGTTTTTAACCCGGTACGCAGCCGAGCATGGCTACACCAACCTGAAAATTCTGGTGGACGACGGATATACAGGAACCAATTTTGACCGTCCCGGCGTACAGGAAGGCTTTGCACTGGTTAAACAGGGGCTTGTCGGTTGCTGGCTGGTCAAGGATCTCAGCAGGTTTGGCCGAGATTACCTGACCGTTGGGCAGTACACGGACATCATTTTCCCCAGCTACGATGTACGCTTTATCGCCGTCAACGATGGTGTGGACAGTGAACGAGGCGACAGCGACGGCTTTGCCGCTATTCGTAATTTGTTCAACGAATGGTATCCACGGGACACCAGCAAAAAAGTCCGGGTCGTATTCCGTCAGAAAGGCACCAGCGGAAAGCATCTGGGAAAACCGCCCTATGGCTATCGCACCGATCCCGCCGATAAAGACCATTGGATCATTGACGAGGATGCCGCTCCAGTAGTCAAGCGCATCTTTGACCTGGCCATTGACGGCAAGGGGCCGGAACAGATTGCCCGTATACTGGAGCAGGATAAGGTGTTGACTACCAAGGCACTGTATGCCAAACAGTCGGAAAACCATCCTGACCCCAAAAAGCGGAAGAAGATGCCGGAGCGTCCTTACCATTGGATTGGTCAATCGGTTGCGGGTATTCTGGAACGGATGGAGTACACCGGCTGTACCTGCAATTTCAAGACCTATTCCAAGTCCTACAAGCTGAAGAAACGGATTCCCAATGCCATCGAAGATATGTGTATCTTCCCTGATACGCAGGAAGCAATCGTCTCTCAGGCTCAGTGGGACAGAGTGCAGGAGTTGCGAAAAAACAAACGCCGTCCCACAAAAGCCCAGCGGCAGGGATTATTCTCCGGGCTTCTGTTCTGTCCTGATTGCGGGAATAAGCTGCACTTTGCTACCTGCAAGAGCTTTGACGGTAAGCAAGACCACTATGTATGCTCCAGCTACAAAAGCGGTCGAGGCACCTGTTCTGCCCACTATATCCGGGAAGATGTACTGCGGGAACTGGTGTTGGAGCGCATTCAGGCGGTCAATGCCTATATCCGGCAGGACGTGGAGAGTTTTCAGGAGGAGTGGCTGCAATGCCGCCGCTCCGATCAGGAACGCAACATCCGTGAAGATCGGAAGCGAGTGGAGCAGGCCAAGAAGCGGCTGGCTGACTTGGATGTTCTTCTGTCCCGACTCTATGAGGATTTTGTCCTGGGCGATCTGAGCAAGGAGCGGTACAAGAAAATGACCGCCGATTACGAGGCAGAACAGGAACGGTTAAAACTCGAAATTGAAGTGACGGAAGAATGGCTGGAAACGCAGGAAACCATGAGCGCAGATGTAGATGCCTTTGTCGCCCTGACCCAGAAGTATGTGGATGTGCCGGAATTGACACTTACGATAGTCAATGAGTATATCAAGAAGATTGAGGTCTTTGCGCCAGACAAATCCAGTGGCAAGCGTGTACAGAAGGTAAAAATCTATTTCAACTTCGTGGATGACGTAGAGATTCCTGTGATTTCAGAGCCTGTTGTTGCGAAATCTACCCCTGGACGCAGAAAAACGGCGTGACCATTGCGGTCACACCGTTCTCTGCCCCTCGCAAAGCTAAATAGTACCTTATCACTATTAAGCCTTAATGGACCGACTTTTTGTCAATTTCAATTCTGCTGATAAAAGAAAAACGGTACAAAAAATTGTGCAGACAAGAAATTATTATACCCATCGAGATAATAAACAAAAATATCGTAAATTGCAAGAGCAAGTTGGACACCCACGGTAGAGTGGGCGCGGGTTCTTAGGCGGCGTAGACTTTATCCAAGAATGCCTCAAATAGTTCCTCCGGCGTGCGGTAGCCGAGCTTGCGGCGA
>JAQVCK010000109.1 GCA_028689835.1 Pygmaiobacter sp.
AAAAATCCGCGCCACCCTTATTCCAACTCTGGCGGTTCCTGTTGTTTTGCTGGGTACATTTGGAGTCCTTTCTGCGCTGGGCTATTCTATTACCACGCTGACTATGTTTGCCATGGTGCTGGCCATTGGTCTGCTTGTGGACGACGCCATCGTGGTTGTGGAGAACGTAGAGCGCATCATGTATGTAGAAGGGTTGCCGCCCAAGGAAGCCACCAAAAAATCCATGTCGCAAATATCCAGTGCCTTGGTGGGCATTGCCGTGGTTCTGTCGGCGGTTTTTGTTCCAATGTCTTTTATGGAAGGGTCTGTGGGGGTCATCTACCGGCAGTTTTCCGTAACCATTGTTTCGGCCATGGTGCTTTCAGTGATCGTTGCCCTGATATTTACACCGGCTCTTTGTGCCACCTTGCTGAAAAAGCCGCCCAAGGGGGCGCACCTGACCCAACATGGAGTTCTGGGGGCATTCAATAACTGGTTTGACCGCACGCTGCAGCGGTATCAGAAGGGCGTAGCTATGTGCTTACGGCGTTCTGGCCGGTGCCTGTTTATCTATGCCGTTTTTATTGTGGCGGTGCTCGTTCTTGTCAGGGCCCTACCCACGGGCTTTTTGCCAGACGAAGATCAGGGCGTTGCCATGATGATGGCACAGTTGCCCCCAGGGGCAACACTTGAAGACACAACCAACGTCGTCAAGGAAATTGAAAATTACCTTATCAATGATGAAAAAGACACGGTTATGAATTGTATGGCTGTTGTCGGTTTCAACTTTGCTGGCCGTGGCCAGAACGGCGCCATGATTTTTGCCCGCCTGCATGACTGGAGCAAAAGGAAATCGCATTCACAAAAGGTTGACGCTCTCGTTGACCGGGCACGCAGACGATTTGCTGGTTTGCCGAACGCCCAGGTCTATGTGTTTGCACCGCCTGCGATACAGGAACTTGGTAATGCCTCGGGTTTTGACCTGCAATTGCAGGATGTGGGCGGTGTGGGGCACGAAGCCCTTCTTGCCGGTCGCAACCAGCTGCTGGGCATGGCGGCACAAAATAGTGCCCTTATGGCGGTGCGTCCCAACGGAATGGAAGACCAGCCCCAGCTTCGTGTTCATGTCGATCGGGAAAAAGCCGGGGCTTTGGGCCTGAACCTGGCCGATGTAAATGCTACGCTGAGCACCATATGGGGAAGTGCCTACGCCGACGATTTTCTGGACCGTGGGCGAGTCAAAAAGGTCTATGTCCAAGGGCTTGCAGAACACCGCATGACACCTGAAGACATGAATAAATGGTATTTTCGTAATGGCCGCGGAGAAATGGTGCCCTTCAGCGCCTTTGCCTCATGCCAGTGGGAATACTCCCCTACCAGCCTGAACAGATACAACGGACTTCCATCTCTTGAAATTCTGGGCAGCCCTGCACCGGGAAAAAGTACCGGGCAGGCCATGATCGAAATGGAAAAGATGATGGAACAGCTCCCTGCCGGTCTGGGGCATTCGTGGACAGGTATTTCATTTCAGGAACGCCAGTCGGGGGCGCAGGCTCCGCTGCTGTATGCGCTGTCGTTGCTGGTTGTCTTTTTATGCCTGGCGGCACTGTATGAAAGCTGGTCTGTACCATTTTCCGTAATGCTGGTTGTGCCGCTAGGTGTTCTTGGCTCGCTGCTGTGGGTCTTTTGCCGGGGATTCAATAATGACGTTTACTTTCAGGTTGGCTTGCTTGCCGTTATCGGTCTTTCTGCAAAAAATGCCATTCTGATTGTTGAATTCGCCAAAGAAATGCACGACAGCGGTACAAACCTGGCCAAGGCCGCAATTACAGCAGCCCGCCTGAGGTTGCGGCCTATTCTCATGACATCGCTGGCATTCCTGCTGGGCATTTTGCCCCTCACGGTTAGCTCGGGTGCTGGTTCAGGAGGACAGAATGCTCTTGGTACAGGCGTAATGGGGGGAACTTTGCTGGCCACCTTGCTGGGGATATTTTTTATCCCGCTGTTTTTCGTCATCGTTACCGCCATTTTTGCACCCAAGGGAGTTCGCCAATGAGCAGGCTGGCAATACTGTTACTTGCAGGTTTGATGGCTGGATGCTCCATGGCACCCACATATAAAAGACCAGAAATGCCTGTAGAGGCCAGCTGGCCGGGATATGTGCCAGATGCATCTGCACCTGTGGCAGATAAAGAACTGGCCGCAAGGCTGAGCTGGGAACAATATTTCACTGACCCCAGCATACGAAACCTTATATCCCTCGCACTTGAAAATAACAGGGATATGCGCATCGCCCTGCTGAATATTGAATCTGCCCGAGGGGCATACCGCATACAGCGTGCAGACCAGATGCCCTCAATTAATGCGCAGGGCTCAAGCTTGACCCAGGACAATTTTGATTTTCTCACGACCAGTGGAAGACACTCCTATACACATGCATCTGGTCTGAGCGTGGGCTTGACCTCATTTGAGATTGATCTTTTTGGGCGCATCCAGAGCCTTAAGGATGAAGCGCTTGAAAAATATCTGGCAACGGAAGAAGCCAGCCGCAGCGTAAAAATCAGCCTTGTAGCCTCGGTGGCGCAGGCCTACGTTGCCCTGGTGGGGGACAGGGAGCGGCTGCAGATCTCAGAAGATATGCTCAAGAGCCAGTCAGACTCATATGCGCTGATCAAACGGCGGTATGAAAGTGGTGTTTCCAGCGAGCTTGATTTGCGTCAGGCCGAAACCAGCGTGGATCAGGCTCGGGTGAGTTGTGGGCTGTACTCTGGCAGGGTGGCGGCTTCCCGGTCAGCGCTTGCTCTGCTTGTGGGAAGACCTGTTGATGATCAAATGTTGCCCGCAAAGCTGATCAAGGACATGCAGCCATACCGTGACCTGCCAGTGGGATTGCCCTCGCAGGTTCTTTTGCAACGGCCAGATATCCTCCAGGCAGAGCATCTGCTCAAGGCCGCCAATGCGGACATAGGCGCAGCACGGGCCAATTTTTTCCCTCGCATTTCACTTACAAGCAGCATTGGCAGTATGGGGCCAGAGCTGATTGACATATTTGGCAATGGCACTGGCGTGTGGCAATTCCTGCCCCAGGTGTCACTGCCGATCTTTGATGGCGGCAGAAATCTGGCGACACTTTCCGTTTCTGAAACGCAAAAAAAGATCGCTGTCGCAACATACGAGAAGGCAATCCAAACGGCATTCAAGGAAGTCGCAGACGGCATTGCGCTACGTGAATCATGGGAAAAACAGCTCAAGG
This sequence comes from Pygmaiobacter sp., assembly GCA_028689835.1. Lineage (GTDB taxonomy): Bacteria > Bacillota > Clostridia > Oscillospirales > Ruminococcaceae > Pygmaiobacter. The sequence continues at coordinate 3,233 of JAQVCK010000109.1, forward strand.
CACAACGGGATCTTACAGAGGCTTGCCGCGCTGCATATAATCTGTCGTTGGCGCGGTACAACCAGGGGATTGAAAGCTATCTCACCGTACTGGTTTCGCAACGCGAGTGGTTTGCAGCCCAGCTAGCATTGGTGGACGTGAACCAGGGACGCGACCAGAACCGCATAGAGTTTTACAAGGTTCTTGGTGGCGGTGTGGTACAGGCAGAAAAATCTGCCGCAAAAGAATAAATGGCATGCCTGGTCCTGAAAGAGAGGTGGTGAGGAATCTGGCTAGAGTAGCCGCGTTATAACTTACCGTACGAGACGAACGATATGAATGCTAAATCTCAGGACAAACTTGCTCTGATCGTTGGTGCAAACATCGCTTCGCGTCGAAAAAGAAAGAAAATTACACAACGCGATCTGGCTATAAGGATTGGTATCAGGTGCAGTTCCATGTGTCGAATTGAATCCGGTGGTAATACGCCGCATATTGGTCGTCTTCAGGCTATAGCAGAATGCCTTGGTTGTTCTGTAGCAGACCTGTTTCGCTGTCCTGAAGATCATTCGTGCACTATCGTAGACGATATTGTGAGCAGGGTTGGCAATCTGCAGAAGGAGGTAGCTTCTCTTGTGGCAGAACTGCGTAGACTCAATAGAATTATGAAGTAATTGGGGTTGTTGTAAAAAGATCACACCGTGATTTTTGGACTATTCGGAATATATTACAGCATATTATGACAAGGGTAGCGCTTTGAATATGGCAATGATTTGACCTGACCCACCGCGTATATTGCTGCCCAAGCTGTCCTAGTCACTATGGCGCAGTGCTTGTTCATGCTCCGAATCCTGCCGGGGGCAGGAAGTTTCCTGCCCCCTTGATTAATTTAAAAGCTTACTGTGGTGTCCTTGGAAGAGTACTGTATTTCCAAAGATGGACGAAAAACAACCTTGACCGTCAGATGGTGTCTCATCGGTGCCTCTTCGTTTCAATCTTGTGCTCCAGTCAGGAACACTAACTTTTTAACGGCATACTTTTCGGGGGTAAGGTCAAGCAACCTGAAAGGGATGGACTAAAATGATCCAGCAAGCACACCACCCTTTGGATACTACTAACTAAAAATGGTATACGCAGTGGGGTAAGGTCACAAATTCATCGTTTTAAAAGACCAGCGATTTTTTGTAGCATAGACGCGTTTTGTGTCCAGGCGCAGGCTGGCGCTGCCCCTAGTTGCACCGCCAGCCTGAGTGTCAATGTGCTACCGTACGCCAGGTTCATAAACATTAAAGCTACTTTTTGTGCTGTCACCGGGTTGTCTGGCATGGCGCCAGTTGAGTGCTAAAGAGGATACCGGGTTCATTGTGTATGCTTACGGTCAAGATTCCTGGCAGCGTCCAGGCTTATTCGTGACCTGCATCATCTATGCAATGTGGCCGTCTATGCTGCTTGAGGGTTTTGGGCGCGCCCCGTCATCTGGTGAAAGATAAAGCGGGCCAACCCGCAGAAGGTTGCCGTCCAAGCCAAGAGGGCGGCCCCAAGAGTTGCCATCGGCAGCGCTTGCAATGACGTCCCCCCCGTTAATTCCAGCAGGGAAACAGTACACACCGTATACATGCCAAGGGGAAAGACCAACCCCCAATATTCCGGATTGTAGCGCAGCGGAACGCGCTGTATCACGTGTCTCCATATCCCCAGCGGCAACAGCAGCCCAAACCACCACGTGGACAGACCCCATGCCATGATGGTCAATCCCTGTAATGTCGGGGCCAGCGCAGCCAGCTGTGAACTGGCATGCAGCATGTGCGTCAGCTCACAGCCCGCCAGAGTGGTGATAGCCATGGCTCCGGCATTGATCCAGAAAGAGGGGCTGAGATCCTTGGCCGCCAGTGGAAAGAAGGCAAGACGGTACAGGATGATGGTGATGAGCATGCCGTAGAGCGCAAATCCCGTGCCAAAGAGTGCCACCATCAGCAGAGCCGCCGCGCTGTCTGCGTCTTGAGCACCAGGGAATACATGGCTGCCCAGCACCACCAGTCCCTGCGTGCTTACTACTGCCACCAGCCATGCGCCGTTAATGGCCGGGGGGGCATCCTGCCTTGAATCTTCCTTGGCACTGGTGATGCGCGCAAGCAGAACACCCCAGACGAACACGGCCCACAGCATAGCAGCCAGCCAAAAAAGCATCTGCGCTGTGTGCGTTCCCGGCAGGTTCGGCAGCAGCACGCCGCACTGCCTGCCCAGCACGCACAGAGCGGCGGGCAGGGTAAAGTAGCCGGGACCGCGAAGAGGGTGAGCGGCGTCTTGCAGAGCACGCCGGGGAAAGAGTGCGAGCCTCGCGCCCAGCCCGGTCAGAATTGAAAGCAGCAGAACCGCATTCAGGGCCAGCATGGCCAGTGCAGCCGTTTTCATGCCCCTTTGCGCCACTGCCAACGACACAATACCTGTGGCCATAACCATGGCAAAGTTGGCCGGAGCCTGTTCTGCCACCATGTCCAGCAGCCGGTTGCGCCACTGGCTACAGGTGTTCATAACGTTGGCGGTAGAGCACCGGGGCCGCCACCGGGTATGTTACAGGGGCGGAGAAGATATGCACCAACCGGGTAAAAGGCAGCACCGCCGCTAGTGTAAATCCGTTAATTACATGAATTTGCAGGAATAATGGCACTTCGCGCATAAGTTCGGGCTGCGGACTCAGTGCGAGAACGCTCTGCACCCACGGGGCTACGGTGTCGAAGGCCGAGACATGGGCCACAAAGACCTGATAGCCCCCAGTAAGGGCTGCCACGCAGACCAGGGCCAGAGCCAGCCAGTCACCCGCCGAGGTGGTGCAGCGCAGGGTGGGCAGGCACAGGCGGCGGTAGATCAGCAGCCCGAGGCCCGTCAGAACCAGCGGTGCCACTGCCTGCCCGGCCACAAAAGCCACGCGCACATGCAGTTCGTGTGAGATGCCCATTTTGGCAAACAGTGATGAGGGAATGAGCAGCCCCACTACATGCCCGCCCAGCGAGAGCAGAATGCCCACATGGAACATTGTGGAGCCCCAAAGCAGTAGGCGTCGTTCGAAGAACTGGCTGGAGCGTGCATTCCACTGGCCCGGCGCGTAGAGATAGCGCAGGGGCAGGCCGCACGCCATGATACTCAGGCAGACATAGGGATAGATTACATAGAAAAAGGTGTTCATGCCTGCACCTCCTCCGATATGGCATTCTCAGGCGAGGCCGCGCCCATGACCATGCACCTGGCAACGGCCCGCATAAGCGGTGTGTAGATAGTGTCATGTTTGGCGGTGTTTTCCGCGACCTTTTCGGCCACCGGGGCGAATTTTCCGCTCAAAATTTCCCGTGCCCACGCGGGAGCCTGTGCCATGAATTGCAACATGAGCGGCAGGGAATCTGGCGTTTCTCCGGGCAGGGGCTGAAATCCTGCGTCGCTGTATAGTTCCAGCAGGGCTGCCAACCCCCGGCCCAGACATGGGGAATCGCCGTACACATGCCATGCCAGATGCAGGCTGCACCCGGCGTCCATATCAAAGGCCTGCACATAGGCCTGCTGGGCGGTTACAATATCCGTAGCACCCAGTGCCTGCGCAAAGACCGCCGCCTCGGGGCACAGTTCTGCTAGCATGTGGACGGTGTCATCTTCCCGGACAAAGTTGTGCAACTGCTCGTCAGGATAGCGCAGCAGCGCGGAGAGAGCCGTCAAGGCCAAACACTGTTCTTCGGTCATGAGCGCAGCCCCCCGTGAATATCGGTGAAACCCGTGCAGCCCTTGAGATGCTCCGCGTCTTCTCCCTGAGCCTCCTCACGGTGGGCGGAGGGTATTACATAGCGGTCTTCGTGGCGGGCAACTGCCAGCAGTCGGTACATATCCTCTGCCACAGTGGTAGTGAGGCCTGTTTCGGGCTCCACTTGCGGATCCTGTGTCTGTCTGTCCAGCCGCTGATTGCGCATGTGGCGGCGCAGGGCCATAAGTTTTTCCAGAGCGCGGCGTACAGGTGCTTCGTCCCCGGCAGTGAAGAGATTGGCGAGGTAGCGCAGGGGAATGCGCATGTTATCGGGATCGGCCCAGCTTTCTTCCGTTTCGTGCTGTTCTCCTCCCGCAAGGGCGTTGAGGGGGCTGGCGGGCGGTATATACCAGACCATGGGCAGAGTGCGGAATTCGGGATGCAGAGGCAGGGCCACGCGCCATTCCACAGCCAGTTTGTACACAGGTGAGCGTTGCGCTGCCTGAATCCACGCATGGGGTACGCCATCGCGTTCGGCCTGCCGCGCGATGGCCGCATCGTGAGGATCAAGGAAGAGTTTCATCTGCGCTTCATACATATCCGTCGCCTCTGGCTGCGCAGCCGCTTGCTGCACAGCGTCCACATCCACCAGCATGACCCCCACATAGCGTATGCGTCCGGGGCAGCTCTGGGCACACAGGGGGGCCTGGGAGCTTTCCACTCGCGGGTAGCAAAACAGGCATTTTTCGGCCCTGTGCGTATTCCAGTTAAAATACACCTTTTTATAAGGACACGCTCCCACACATTGCCGCCAGCCCCGACAGCGGCTCTGGTCTACCAGCACAATTCCGTCCTCGTCGCGCTTGTAGATAGCTCCCGAGGGGCAGGACGCCACACAGGCCGGATGCAAACAGTGTTCGCACAGGCGCGGCAGGTGCATCATGAAGACCCGCTCAAAGCGCAGCAGGGCTTCGGCCTGCAAGCCAGTAAAGTTGGGATCGTCCAGCCCGGTGATATGTGTACCCGCGAGGTCGCCCTCCCAATTGGGCCCGGCGGCAGGGGTCATGGGCTGTCCGGATATGGCGGATACTGCTTCAGCCTGTGGCTGATGGCGCGTGGGGCCGCTCTTGGCCAGGTGTGCGTAGTCGTAGGTCCACGGCTCGTAATACTGCTCCATGCCCGGTTGGGCCGTATTGCCGAAGAGCGACGCCAGCCGTCCCAGCTTGCCTCCGCCCGCCAGCACCGGGCCGTTCTTACCCAGTTCCCAGCCTGAGGGGGAGGTGTCGCGCCGTTCCCACTGTTTGGGGTAGCCCACACCGGGCTTGGTTTCTACATGGTTAAACCACATATACTCGCTGCCCCGTGCCGTGGTCCACGCGTTCTTGCAGGGTATGCTGCATGTGTGGCAGCCAAGGCACTTGTCCAGATTCAGCACCATGCCCATTTGCGCTTTAATTTTCATGGAATGTAACCTCTCCGGCTTTGCGAATGACCACCTGTTCGTCACGTTGGCAGCCCGTGGGCCCGTAATAGTTGAACCCATAGCTAAGCTGGGCGTAGCCGCCTATCATCTGCGTGGGTTTGACAAAGGTGCGGGTGAGGCTGTTGTGCGTGCCGCCGCGCATGCCGGAAAGCGGGGAGATCGGCGTGTGCAGGTGACGCTCTTGCGCGTGGTGGATGAACACGCTGCCCTGTGGAATGCGGTGGTTCACCAGTGCCCGCCCCATGAATACGCCGTTGGCATTGTAGCATTCCAGCCATTGGTTATCGTCAATGCCAGCACGCGCAGCATCCTCGTGGTTGATCCATATTTCCCCGCCCCCGCGCGACAGGGTGCGCATGATAAGATTGTCGGAATAGGTCGAGTGGATGGACCACTTGCTGTGCGGAGTGAGCATATTGAGCACCAGGTCGCCCTCCACGCGGGGAATGTGGCGGCCTGTTGTTTCGCCAAAGAGGGCCAGTGGCAGGGGATTGCGGAATACCGGTAAACTTTCGCCCATAGCGCGCATCCACTGATGGTCCAGATAGAAATGCTGCCGCCCGCTGAGGGTGTGGAAGGGCAACAGGAAACGCAGGTTCTGTGTGAAGGGGGAGTAGGGCGTGCCTTCCTCCTCAATACCGCTCCATGTGGGGCTGTTCAGCGCCCTCCCTGGCTGGGCGG
>JAQVCK010000110.1 GCA_028689835.1 Pygmaiobacter sp.
AAAAATCACTGCCTACCATGCTGCGCGCCACCCACTGGGCAGCATCAACAAACAACACCCCTTCTTCCCTTGCGACATCGGCAAACACCGGGGCAAGGGTAGCCTGCTTTTCCAGGCTGTTCTGGTCAAACTCCGGGTCGCCGCCGGTGGCTGCCATCGGCACGGGGTTTACGACCACGAACGGCGGCTTTTCGCCTGCCCAGCGCGCGTTATCGCGAAAAAAACTGTTGCCCTCTCGCAACAGCCAGTGCAGCCCGGTGCCAATTTCGGCCGCGGAAACACCGTACCGGCGCTTCGTGTCGTTGGTGCCCAGCATGATGAACACCGCGTTTAACGGGGCATGGCTGCGCAGTGCGGCGGCAAACGCGCCAAGGCCGCAGCTCCACGGTTGCAGGTTATCCACGAATGCGGTGGTGCGGCCATTCAGCCCCTCTTCGATGACATGGTAACCGGGGCCAAGCTGTTGTTCCAGCACACCGGTCCACCGCACATCACGCGGGTAACGGTGCCCGTCGCCGGGGATATAACCATAGACGTTAGAATCGCCAAAGCATAGAATATTTTTCATGCAACATCTCTCCTGTGTTGTACTTTTTGGGCCCTTTGTGGTAGCATAAATTCAAAAATGCAATGCTGCGGCTTCCCCCTGCGCAGCGAAAGGGAGCGATTTTTTGCGCGAACTGCCTGTCAGTGAACTCACCGCCGCCGTGCGCCGGCTGTGCATTGAGGCAAATTACCAACTGCCGCCGGACGTGACGGCCCGGCTGCAACACTGCCGCGATGCCGAACCCTGGCCCCCCGCACGGGATATTTTAGACGAACTGCTGCAAAATGCCGCCGTGGCTGCCGAGGGCGAATACCCGCTGTGCCAGGACACCGGCCTTGCCTGTGTGTTTTTGAAGCTGGGGCAGGACGTGCACCTGACCGGCGGCGACCTTGCTACGGCGGTAGACGAAGGCGTGCGGCAGGCCTGCCGTGACGGCGGCCTGCGCGCCAGCGCGGTGCGCGACCCGCTACAGCGGCAAAACACCGGCGACAACACCCCCGCTTTGCTGACGGTAGAACTGGTGCCGGGTGATAGGTGCGAAGTGACCGTGGCCCCAAAAGGCTTTGGCAGCGAAAACATGAGCGCACTGAAAATGTTGCGCCCCAGCGACGGCAAAGAGGGGCTGCTGGCGTTTGTGCTGGACACCGTGCGCGCCGCCGGGCCAAACCCTTGCCCGCCCATTGTGGTGGGCGTGGGGGTGGGCGGCAGCTTTGACAAAGCCGCCCTGCTTGCCAAAAAAGCCCTGTTGCGCCCGCTGGGCAGCGCCCACCCGGACCCGCTTTGGGCCGAAATTGAAACGACCTTATTGCAGCGCATCAACGCACTGGGCATTGGCCCGCAAGGCTTTGGCGGCAAAACCAGCGCGCTTTCGGTGGCGGTAGAAACGATGCCCACCCACATTACCGCGCTGCCGGTGGCCGTTAACATCAGTTGCCATGTCACCCGCCACGCAGCGGCAATCTTGTAAAGGGGAGGTACCACCATGATTGAAATTACCACACCATTTACCCAGCAGCGGGCCGATGCCCTGCATGCAGGCGACCAGGTACTGTTGACCGGCACATTATACACCGCACGGGACGCGGCGCATGCCCGGCTTTGCGAAGCATTGAACCGCGGTGAAGCACTGCCGTTTGACTTGCAGGATGCCATCATTTATTATGTGGGCCCCACCCCGCCAAAGCCGGGCAATGTGATTGGCAGTGCAGGCCCCACCACCAGCTACCGTATGGACGCCTACACCCCGCCTCTGCTGGCACAGGGGCTGCGCGGCATGGTGGGCAAAGGGCTGCGCGGCAGCGCCGTGGTAGAGGCCATGCAGGCGGCACACGCTGTTTATTTTGGCGCCATTGGCGGCACCGGGGCACTGATTGGCCGCTCGATCAAAACGGCCGAGGTGATTGCCTATGGCGACCTTGGCCCCGAGGCGGTGCGGCGGCTGACGGTAGAAAAGCTGCCGCTGACCGTCGTGATTGACACCCAGGGGAACAACCTGTACGAGCTGGGCCCCCAGCGCTACCTTGCACAGCAGCAAGAAGGGTGACTTGTTTTACTCGTGCAGCTCCAGCGGCAGGCCGTCGGGGTCAAAGAAAAACGTAAATGGCTTATTGGAATACTCGTCGATGCGCACCGGCTCGCATATAATCCCCTTTGCCTGCAAATCAGCAATTTCCGCTTTGATATCCGCCACCCGAAAGGCCAAATGGCGCAACCCCAACGCTTCCGGGCGGGTCGGCCTTGGCGGCGCCGCCGGCGCGCTGAAAATTTCGAGCTCCATTGTATCTAGTGCAAGGTCCAGCTTCCAATCCTTTTTGTTTGGTCGGTAGTTTTCGCGCAAAATGTGAAACCCCAAAAGATCCACATAAAAATGCCGGCTTTTTTCGTAATCCTGTACTAAAATAGCGACATGGTGTACGGCATGTAATGCCATGCTTACCCCCTTTTTTGCCCTTATTTAAGCAAAAATAGGGGCGTTTTATTTGCCTTAGTATAGCATATTTGGGCCCCGGGCAAAACAGGCCGCGCGCAGATGGTGCTTTTATCCTTTTTGTGCTACAATAAAAAAAAGTGCACAAGGGGGGACCCTGGATGTATGAAGAGTCTTTGAACCAGCTTTCAATTTACGATTTCGTCAGCCCGTTTGGTGATGCGCTGCGCCCCACCAACCGCTGGGTACGCCTTGCTGCCGCCATCGACTGGCGCGCGCTGGAAAAACAATATGCCGCACATTTTGCAAGCCGGGGTAAACGCGCACTGCCGGTGCGCTGCGCGTTTGGCAGCCTTGTCATCCGGCATGCGCTGGGGCTTTCTGACCGGCAGACTGTACTACTGATTGCCGAAAGCCCTTATTTACAATATTTCATCGGGCTGCATGAATTTTCAGAGCAACTGCCGTTTTCGGCCCGCAGCATGGCGGCGTTTCGTGCCCGCATCCCTGCACGGCGGGTAGCCCATGCGGCAAGGTTGCTGGAAACATTGCCCACAACGCCCTGACACAACGAGTAAAAAGAAGAACAGCCGCCCGGGAATGGCGGCTGTTCTCCTTTTATAGAGGGGTGGGAAAGTATCAATAGATGTTGAGATCTATGCTACACCCTTATCATACTGATTTTTTTATAAAAGTCAAGCCATTTTTCTGTTTGGCTTTTCTTTTAGTGCTTTACAAACCCGTTTTTGTTTAATATAATTAACAGAAAGCAGTTTTTCTTTTTATTTCAAAAATTCAATTTTTACTTTTGCGCCCGGTACTTTATTTTACGAAGATTTTGAGGAGGTTGCCCCACATGGATGTTCTTGACAAGCAGATACTCGGCCTTTTGGAGCACAACGCACGCATGAGCGTAAAGGAGATTGCCGCCAAGGTGTCGCTAACCCCACCCGCCGTATCGCAGCGCATTCGCCGGCTGGAACAACTGGGCATTATCGAGGGATACACAGTTGTTATCAACCTCGAAAAAGCGGGCCGCAGCATCCGCGCACTCATCAGCCTTTCGGTGCCGCCTGCCCTGCGTCAAGAATTTTTGGCGCTCGTGTCGGAGCAGACCGCCGTATTGCAATGCCACCATGTCACCGGGGATTACAGCTATATTTTAAGCGTCGCCACCCATGACATGGCCTCGCTGGAAAAGCTGTTGAACCGGTTTCAAAAAATCGGCAGCACCAGTACCCAAATCGTGCTGTCCAGCACCGAGGCAAACCTGACCCTATTGTAACAGAATCGAATTACTGCGCGCGGCCTGCAAAAGCAGGCCGCTTTTTTTATTCTGCCGTTGTTTGGCCCGTGGGCTCTAGCCGGCGCGCAATCAACACCCCAGCAATCAGCCCTGCCAGCAACAGCGCGCCAAAACAGACACCCAACAGTGGTAACTGATTGACCGCGAGGATTACCAGCTCAAAAAATGGGCGTAGCGCCTTTGGCATTACCGCAAAAAAATCCCCCAACTGGTGCAAATCCGCCATTGAATTCACTACATGCACCAATTGCCCGCTGACCACATTGCCCAGCGCAACCGGCCCCACGGCAAGGTTGCCCGCTGCGGCAAACAGCCCAAGGGCCATATTGCCTGCCGCCAACAGCCCCAGCGCAGCGTTGGCAATACTAAAGGCCGCTACAAGCAAGTTGCCAATTCCCAACAGGCCCAGCCCCATATTCGCAATAGTCAAAACCCCGACCGACAGATTGCCGATGGACACCACCCCGCAGGTCAGGTTGCCAATGGCAATGACCCCGACGGCACGGCGGCCAATGGCAAGGACCCCCCGTGCTGTGGGCACTGGCTGCAAATTGCTGCCGCCCACCCCTTTTACTTGCACAAACCCCTGTTGTACACGGCGTGCTTTCACGATGTGCACCAGCGGCAGGCCAAACAGCTCGCGCTGTGAGCGATATTCAACAAACGGCCGTACAGGCTGTGCCTCACTGGCATACGTCTCGTACAGCCCCGCGGCAATCTCATCCGCCGGGCCCATCTCCTGCATCGCCTGCTGCTCGTCGCCAAAGCGGTCGGTCAGTTCCGCCAGCTCGGCGGCAAGGTCAACTTTTGCCCGCCGGCGCAATGATGCGGGCAAGCAAGATCGATTTAAAATTTCGTTTAGATACTGCTTTTGTGTCATGACTGATCATCGTCTCCTTTGAGTATCGCCCCCACTTCGGCAGAAAAGGCAAACCAAGTCTTAGAAACTTCGCCCAGCACCTGGCGCCCCTTTGGGGTAATGGCATAATATTTTTTTGGCACCCCGCGTGCCGGGGCCTGCTGCCAGCGGGTGTCAATCAGCTTTTCATCCTCCAGCCGGTACAGCAGCGGGTACAGCGTACCCTCGCGCACTTCAAGAAACCGACTTTTTTCATTTAACGCGCTGATGAGCTCGTACCCGTACTGCTCGCGACTTTCGAGCAATTTTAGCACCACGATCTCTAAAATGCCCTTTTTAAACTGTTTCAGGTAGGCGTCCTGCAATTGTGGCCCCCCTTTTGTTCACAATATACTTTGTGTTACATAGTATATTGTTATAAAGTGTGTTTGTCAATACCAGCCATACAAAAGACATAAAAAAAAGCAGGCCCATTGGCCTGCTGTGCAGTATGCAGTTTTAACCCTTGCTTTTTTGGCGCAACGCACCGCGCACATTTTTTACTTCGCAGGCACCTTTGGCAAGCACCTCTTCGGTCTGGCGCAACATATTTTCGCAATAGTCGGTGATGGTCGTGCGCATCTCGCGGGCTTGTTGCTGTGCGGCGGTCAAAATTTCAGTCGCTTTTTGCTGGGCCTGGCGCACAATTTCCTCGTGGTCTACCATGGCGCGGGCACGCTCTTCTGCCTTTTTAATAATATTCTCTGACTCACGGCGGGCGCCGGCCACAATGTCGGCACGGTCGGCCACAATGGCTTTTGCCTGTTTAATCTCGGCGGGCATGTTCAGCCGCACATCGTCAATGATATCGCGGATCTTGTCCACATCCACCATCCGTTTGCCGCCGGTAAAGGGCAGGTTGGTCGCCTCTTCCAACGTTTCGTCCATCAAATCGAGCAACTCGTCCACATTCATAGGTTCACACCTCTTCCTTTGGCTCTCCTACCATTATTTTAACCTTCCGCGAGCGGTTTGTACAGTCTTTTCATAATATCCTCATAAATGATGGTAGGGATAAACTCCTCCACATCACGCCCTTGGGCTGCTATCTGCTTAACCATACTGGAAGAAAGGTACATATAATGGGTATTACAGCTGAGGAACATCGTCTCAAACTCTGGGTACAGCTTTTTGTTGATGAGCGCCTGCTGAAACTCGTACTCAAAATCGGTGACCGCGCGCAGGCCTTTCACGGCGGCACGCGCACCATGGGCTTTCGCATAATCCACCAGCAACCCGCTTGAAAAATCCACCGTGACCTTTTGTGGGTCAATCTCCGGCATGTCGGACAATGCCCTGCGCAAAAAATCCACCCGCTCGTCCACACTAAACACCGGCGTTTTGGCCGGGTTGATAAGCACCAGCACAATGACCTTGTCAAAAATGTGGGCCGTGCGCTTAATGATGTCAAGGTGCCCCTTGGTCACCGGGTCATAGCTGCCCGGGCAAATGGCTGTCGTCATAGCTGCGCCTCCTCATCGGCGTGGGGTTTTTGATATTTCGTCACCTGCACCTTGCCATAGCGATATTGCTTTTGGCGCACCAGTGCGCCCACCGTTTCGGGCAACAAAGCCCCGGGCTCACTTTCACACAGGGCAATGCCACCGGGGGCCAGTGCTGCATCCACCGCGGGCAAAATCTCGGCCAGTGTGTTGTGGTGGTAGGGGGGGTCTAACAATACAAGGTCAAATTGCTCTTTGGTTACCGCTAAAAACGCCTCGGCGCTCATGTTTGATACGCTGGCCTTACTAAACAGCCCCGCCGCTTTTAGGTTTTGCGCCACCACCTGCGTTGCCGCATGGTTTTCATCTAAAAAAACACACCGCTGCGCCCCGCGTGAAAGTGCTTCAATGCCAAGCTGCCCACTGCCCGCAAACAGGTCCAACACCCGTGCGCCGGGCAACATAAACTGCACGGCGCTAAACATGGCCTCTTTGACACGGTCAATGGTGGGGCGGGTGATGTCGGTGCCCGGCAGCGCCTGCAATGGGGTGCCGCGTGCCGTGCCTGCAATTACTCTCATGTTGTCTCCCCCTGCTGCGGTTTGTCTGTGGGTTCAGGTCGTTTTTCATTATCGCCGCTTTGGGGGCCGTTGTCAACCGGCGTATGGTAAAACATCCAAATCGCCTGTGCCGTTTTAGTCGAAACGCCCGCCTGCTGTACAAGCTGCTCGGCACTGGCCTCGCGGATGGCCCCCATGGTTTTTAAGCTGCGCAGCAGTTTTTTTGCCGTCGCTTCGCCCACACCGGGGATCTGCGTGAGGGTGGAGGAAAACGCTTTCTTTTTGCCCGCCGTGCGCTGATATTCAATCGAAAACCGGTGCACCTCGTTTTGGATGGTGCTGATAAACCGAAACACCGACTTGTGCATTGCAATGGCGATCTCCCCGCCCGCCGACACAATGGCGCGGGTGCGGTGCCGGTCGTCCTTTACCATACCAAAAGTGGGCACATCGGCAAACGCAGTGCCCGCCAGCGCGGCTGTAACGGCCGACAGCTGGCCTTTGCCACCGTCAAGTAAAATGAGGTCCGGCTTGATGCCAAACTGCCCCTTGCCCCCATTTTCGTACTCTGCGGCGCGCCGTTGCAACACCTCGGCCATCGACGCAAAGTCATCGGTGCCCAGCACGGTTTTAATTTTAAACCGGCGGTACCCTGCGCGGTGGGGGCGCCCGCCCTCAAACACGACCATGCCCGCCACGCTGGTGCCCTCGCCCCAGTTTGAAATATCATAGCTTTCAATGACATTCGGCGGGGCGGTAAGGCCCAGTGTTTTTGCCACTTCGTCCAGCAGGCGTTCTTCCCTAGACACCCGCCCGCTGCGCAGGGTCAGGCTTTCAGATGCGTTTAGAATCGCCATCTGCACCAGCCGCGGGCCATCGCCGCGCTGTGGCACTGACAGTACCACCTTGCGCCCGCTTTGCTGCGAAAGTAGCTGTGCAAGGTCCTCTGCCGCTTCGGGCAGGGTGTCCAGCAAAATCAAGCGCGGCACTTCGCGCTGGCCGTTGTAAAAGCGGGGCAAAATTTCCTCGCGCACGGCGGCAGCATCGTCGGTGTCGGCAAACAAAAACTCTTTTTTGTCCACCAGCCGCCCCTGCCGAAACGACAGCATGGCGGCGCAGACCGCCCCGTGGGAAGCCACGATGCTGAACACGTCGGCATTTTTGATGGTACTTTGCACCACCCGCTGGCCACCCGCCACCTTTTCAATGGCGTTAATCTGGTCGCGCAGGGTGGCGGCCTTCTCAAAATCCAACGCTTCGCTGGCTTCTTCCATGCGGCTGCGCAGTGTTTTAATAATTTCGTTTTTGCCCTGCTTGATGAGCTTTGCGGCACCGTCCACCGCTTCGGCATACACCTGTGCGCTGATTTTGCCGGTGCAGGGTGCCATGCATTTACCGATATAGTAGTTGAGGCAGGGGCGTTCTTTGCCAAAATCCCGCGGGAACTGGCGGTTGCAGTTGTGCAGCTTAAACGAACACTGTGCGGTCTCGACCATCTCGCGCACCGCAAAGCTGCTCATATACGGGCCAATCCACTCGGCATCGTCGTTTTGCTTTTGCAGCTCGGCTGTAATTTTGGCAAACGGCCCCTTGCCCACCCGGATGTACGAATAGCCCTTGTCATCCTTGAGCAAAATGTTATATTTCGGGGTGTGCAGCTTAATCTGACTGCACTCCAGCACCAGCGCCTCAAATTCGCTGGTGGTGACGATAAAATCAAAGCTGAACGCATGCTCGATCATGCGGGTAACCTTTTCGTCATGCGGGACTCCCTCGCGGAAGTACTGGCTAACCCGTAGCCGCAGCCGTTTTGCCTTGCCAATATAAATGATATCACCGGTTTTATCCTTGATGATATAAACACCCGGCAACAGCGGTAACTTTTTTGCTTTTTCGTAAAGCTCTTGCTTGGTCATCTACCCGGTTCACCGCCCTTGCGCTGATGCTGGCAGTGCAAACTGCCGCAGAAGAAGAAAAAAGGCGCTGCCTGTGGCAGCGCCCTGAGATGCATGCTTACTCGCTGAACCCGGAGTTCACGAGTTTTACCAGCCCGTCTACCGCCAGCTGTTCATCCGCCCCATCCGCAATGATGCGAATGGTGGTGCCGCCCACGATACCGAGGGAGAGTACGCCGAGCAGGCTTTTGGCATTGACGCGACGCTCTTCTTTCTCCACCCAGATCGAAGACTTGAACTCGTTGGCTTTTTGAATAAAGAAAGTTGCCGGGCGGGCATGCAGGCCTACCTGATTCTCGACTGTAACGTCTTTCACATACATAGTCAGAACGCTCCTATTTCAAAAATTTTCCAAAAGAAAAAGTAAT
>JAQVCK010000111.1 GCA_028689835.1 Pygmaiobacter sp.
GTGCAGCAAGCCCCTCGCACACATCGGTGCTGCGAAAGGTTTCTGGCCAGTAGTGTTGGCTGACAACCAAAATTCGCTTTGCCAACAAGGCACCCCCGATCGGAAAATATTGCCCCGGCAGGGGCAGCAGTCAGTGTTTTAGCCAAACGGTCTCGTTGACAATTTTTGTGTAGCTTTCAATCAGCTTGACCACTTTCACCGACACATTGGTGTCGGCGTAGTCCTCTGCCATCACGGCGGGCTCGCCCGCGTCGCGCATCGCGACCGCCAGGTCCATGGCCTGCTCTACATCGTCGCCCTTGATGCCGCCAATCACAACGCTGCCTTTGTCCAGCACCTCCGGCCGCTCGGTCGATGTGCGAATCAGCACGCCCGCAAAGCCCAACATCGCGCTTTCCTCCGACAAGGTGCCGGAGTCGGACAGCACGCAGTAAGCGTTTTTTTGCAGCTTATTGTAGTCTAAAAAGCCAAATGGCTGTAATTCGCGCACCAGCGGGTGAAATTTGAACTGCCGTGCCTCAATAAACTTTTTGCTGCGCGGGTGGCACGAGTAGATCACCGGCATGCCGGTGTTTTCGGCAATGCGGTTCACCGCGCTCATCAGCGACAAAAAGTGCTCTTCGTTGTCGATGTTTTCTTCGCGGTGGGCCGAAAGCAGAATATACCCGTTCGGCGTGAGGGATAGCTCCTCCAGCACCTTGCTCTGCTCAATAGCTTCGGCATGGGCGACCAGCACTTCGCGCATCGGGCTGCCGGTGACAAAAATCGTCTTGCCGTCAATACCCTCTGCCAGCAAATAGCGGCGCGAATGCTCGGTGTATGGCATGTTAATGTCGCTGATATGGTCCACAATTTTGCGGTTGATCATCTCCGACACGTTCCAGTCCCAGCAGCGGTTGCCGGCCTCCATGTGGAAAATGGGGATTTTGAGCCGTTTTGCGCTGATGGCAGACAGGGCCGAGTTGGTGTCGCCCAGCAGTAAAACTGCGTCCGGGCGCTCGTTCACCAGTACTTCATAGCTTTTGGCAATAATGCCGCCCATCGTCTCGCCAAGGTCTTTGCCCACACAGTCCAGGTAATAGTCCGGCTGGCGCAGGCCAAGGTCCTCAAAAAAAATACCGTTCAGCCGGTAGTCGTAATTTTGCCCGGTGTGCACCAGCAGGTGGTCAAAATAGCGGTCGCAGCATTTGATGACCTCCGACAGCCGAATGATCTCCGGCCGGGTGCCCACAATGGTCATAAGCTTTAATTTACGCATGAAACGCCTCCAGTTTCGGCATTATTCCTGCACCGGCAAAAACCAGGTGTCGGGGTGTTCGGGGTCAAAGCATTCGTTTGCCCACATCACGGTCACAAGGTCGGTATCCCCCTCGTTTTCAATGTTATGGGTGTAGCCGGTGGGGATATCCACAACCTCCAGCTTGTCGCCGGTGACATGGTAGCTGAAAATTTCGTCACTGTCCGGCCGCCGAAAGCGGATGACGCCGCGGCCCTGCACAACCAAAAACTTTTCGTTTTTCGAGTCGTGCCAGTGGTTGCCCTTCACAATGCCGGGCTTGCTGATGTTGATGCTCACCTGCCCGCGCTCTGGGGTGCGCAAAAATTCGGTAAAGCTGCCGCGCGCGTCGGTGTGCATGGCAAGCGGGTAAGAAAAGCCTTGGTTTGGCTCTAGGTACGAAAGGTAGGCGCTGTACAGCTTTTTAGTCAGCGCGTCGCCCTGATGCGGTACTTCCAGCGTGGTGCGGCTGTCACGGAAGCCGCGTAGCGTAGTTGCCAGCTCGCCCAGTGTAATTTCGTAAACCGGGTGAATGGCAAAATAGCCGGGGTTTTGTGTGTCGGGCACCGTGTGCCCCTCCATCGCGCCAATCAGGCAGTCAACCACGTCGTCGATATACACCAGTGGTAGCGAAAAGCTTTCATCGCGAATCGAAACCGGCAAGTCGTTTGCGATGTTGTGGCAAAAGGTGGCGACAACGCTGTTGTAGCCGGGGCGGCACCACTTGCCAAACACGCCGGGCATGCGGGTAAGATGCACCGCCGCGCTGGTGTCTTTGCCGTAAGCAAGCAGCGCTGCCTCGGCCAGTGCCTTGCTTTTGCCGTAGTCGCTGTCATTCGTCGCCTGCGTGCTGCTGGTCATCAGCACCGGGCACTGCCCGCCCGCAGCGGCCAAAAGGCGGGACAGTTGGGCAGTCAGGTCGCTGTTGCCGTCATAAAACTCTTTGGGGTCTTTGGGGCGGTTGACACCGGCGAGGTGAAACACAAACCGGGCACTGCCGCACCAAGCTTCCAGCTCGCTTTGGGTGCTGTCGCGGTCATACGCAAACACGCGGGTATACCCCCGGTTTTGCAGTGCAAACAGTAGGTTGCGCCCCACAAAGCCCGCTGCGCCCGTGACAAGAATGGCTGCGTCCTTTTCCATAGGGGTTACTCCTTTGCAAGTTCTTCTTTAATGTAGTCAAGCTCCATCAGCTTGTCCACCACGCCCTGCACATCCAGCCGCTGGGTGTTATGGCTGGTGTAAGCGTCCAGGCTGTCCTGCGGCAAGCTGCCCTTGACAAAATACTTATCGTAGTTTAAGTCGCGGGTATCGGCCGATACTTTAAAATACCCGCCAAGGTCAACGGCGTGCATACGCTCTTCACTGGTCAGCAGTGTTTCGTACAATTTTTCGCCGTGCCGGTCGCCAATCACCCGCACACCGGTGTTGCCAAATAGCTGCTGCACCGCCTCGGCCAGCACCCCAATGGTGGAAGCCGGGCTTTTTTGCACAAACAAATCGCCGGGCTCGGCATGCTCAAATGCAAACACCACCAGTTTGACCGCTTCGTCGAGGCTCATCAGAAAACGGGTCATGCCGGGGTTTGTCACGGTGATGGGCTTGCCCGCGCGGATTTGGTCGATGAACAGCGGGATTACGCTGCCGCGGCTTGCCATTACGTTGCCGTAACGGGTGCAGCAGATGGTCGTCTTTTCTGCGTTGACGGTGCGCGCCCGGGCACCAATGACCTTTTCCATCATGGCTTTCGAGATGCCCATTGCGTTGATGGGGTACGCGGCTTTGTCGGTAGAAAGGCAAACCACTTTTTTGACACCCGCCTCAATGGCCTCCGCCAGCAGGTTGTCGGTGCCCACAATGTTGGTGCGCACGGCCTCCATGGGGAAAAACTCACAGCTGGGCACCTGCTTCAGCGCCGCAGCGTGAAAAATAAAATCCACCCCGCCAATGGCTGCGTGGATGCTGTCGCGGTTGCGCACATCCCCAATATAGAATTTCAGCTTGTTTGAAAGTTCTGGGTAGCGCAGCTGGTATTCGTGGCGCATATCATCCTGCTTTTTTTCATCCCGTGAAAAGATGCGAATTTCACCAATTTCGCTGGAAAGAAAGTGTTTGAGCACCGTATTGCCAAAGCTGCCGGTGCCGCCGGTAATCAGCAGAGTTTTACCGCCAAAGATACTGTTCATAAAAGATGGTTCCCCTTCCGTGTTTTAGGCGCCACACGGTGCCCAAAGCGTACATATTCATTTCATTTTTTTGTAAAGATGCAATCAAGCAATAACCTTGTTCAGTATAGCATAATCGCCCAGCCATTTAAAGTTTTTCTTAGGCCCTTGTTACCCTCTTTTGCAGAATTTGGAATGGTTAGACACGGAAAAGCTCCAAAAAGGGCAAAATGGGGCGCATTTGCGCAGAATGATGAAAAAAAGAACTCTGAGGGCCCGCTTGGGCGGCAGGGCGTGGCACACCGTACCCGCAGCGCACCGCGCACTGCTTGACGCGGCAGACCTGCATTTGGTAACATTTTAATATTATAGGTACATTTTACAGGCAGGGTTTTGTTGCCGCCTAAAAAAAGAAAGAGGTTAAGAAATACAATATGGACGTTTGGCCCAGTATACTGCTCATTTTCGCGCTGATTGGCGTGAACGCTTATTTTGCAATGAGCGAAATGGCGATCGTGTCGATTAACAACCCTAAAATCCGCAAGCTGGCGGAGACGGGGGATAAGGCCGCAAAGCGGCTGGTGACTATTACAGAATCCCCGTCAGACTTTTTGGCAACGATTCAAATCGGCGTTACGCTGTCAGGCTTTTTAAACTCAGCAGTTGCAGCGGATAATTTTGCCGACCCGGTGACAAAGCTGCTGGGCTTTTTACCGTTGCCTTTGGGGGTGCTGCGCAGCATCGTGCTGGTGGTCATCACGATTATCATTTCGTATTTTACGCTGATTTTGGGCGAACTGGTGCCCAAGCGCATTGCGCTGAAAGACCCCGACGCCACCGCGCTGAAAGTGGTGGGCGTTGTTTGGGGGGTTTACCGTGTGTGCAGGCCGTTCGTCAAGTTTTTAGCGCTTTCTACCAATTTAGTGCTGCGCCTGTTTGGCATTGGCGCTTCCAGCGACGAAGAGCCGGTGGATGAAGAGGATATTTTGATGATGGTGGAAGCGGGGGAGGACTCCGGCGCCATTGAACCGCACGAGCGGGTGATGATTCAGAATATCTTTGAATTTGACGATTTGCATGTCAGTGAGGTGATGACCCACCGCACCGAAATCGTGGGCATTGAGCACGGTGCGTCGCTGGCAGAGCTATTAAAGCTGCAAAAGGAAGAGCGCTTTTCTCGCCTGCCGGTGTACGAGAGCAGTTTAGACAACATTGTGGGCATTGTGTATGTGAAAGACATCATCCCCGATTTGCTGCAAACCGGCGAAGTGGCGAAAACCGTAAACGATTTGATGCGCCCGGTGCTGTATGTGCCCGAGACGATGCGATGCAGTGTGCTGTTGCACCAGTTTAAAGAGAGCCGCCAGCGCATGGCGGTGGTTGTGGACGAATACGGCGGCACCGAGGGTATTGTGACGATGGAGGACCTGCTGGAGTCGATTGTCGGCGAGATGGACGACGAGCACGATGACGAGGAGGAGAGCGGCATCGTGCAGCTTTCCCCCACCAGTTGGATGCTGGACGGTGAACTGGAAGTAGAAGAAGTGGAACGCGTTTTAGGCAATGACTTTTTTGACAACGACGATTCCGACACGCTGAACGGCTTTATCACGAATATGCTTGGGCGCATCCCGGCACAGGGTGAAGTTATTCCGCTGAAAGCAAAGGGTTGGGTGTGCACCATTTTGGCGGCAAACCAGCGCTGTATTGAGCGGTTGAAGATGGAAAAAATTGCGCCCGAGACGGGCGATACGCCAGTTGAGGGCAAAGAGTAATCGCATAGCGAGAGGAGAGCAAACAGGATGAAAGCGGCAGAACGTCTGTTGCGGTATGTCACCGTGGCGACCGACAGTACCGAGGGCAGCACCAGTGCCCCCACCAGTGAACGGCAATGGGACCTTGCACGGCTGTTACAAGAAGAAATGGTGCAGCTGGGCATCCAGAATGTGCGGTTGCAAGACGGCTGTTATGTCTATGGGGAACTGCCTGCCACGCCGGGCCTTGAAAAAGTGGAGCCTCTGGGCCTTTTAGCCCATATGGACACCGCGCCCGCGTTTTGCGGCATTGGCGTCAAGCCGCAGGTGATGAAACAGTACGACGGCGGCCCGGTCAAACTGGCCGGCAGTGGTGCGGTGCTTTCGCCCGCAAACTTCCCCGAGCTTAGCACGATGGCGGGCAAAACGCTGATTACGACCGACGGCACCACGTTGCTTGGGGCGGATGACAAGGCCGGTATTGCCGAGATTATGACGCTGGCAGAAAAACTGCTTACACAGAACACCCCGCACGGCAAGATTTGTATTGCCTTTACCCCGGATGAAGAGGTAGGCCGTGGTGCCCACGGGTTTGACATTGAGGGCTTTGGGGCGAAAATCGCCTACACGGTAGACGGTGGCCCGGCAGGGGAATTGGAGTACGAGACCTTTAACGCCGCGTCGGCCGAAGTGACAATACACGGTGTTTCGGTGCACCCCGGCACGGCAAAGGGCGTGATGAAAAACGCGCTGTTACTGGGCATGGAGTTCGCGTCGCTGCTGCCTGCCGAGACCCCGGCCAATACCGAGGGTTACGAGGGTTTTTACCACCTTGACCGTATGAGCGGCAACGTGGCGCAGGCTGAGCTGTTTTACATTGTGCGCGACCACGACAGCGCGGTGTTTGAAACGCGCAAGCGCATGGTACAGCGCGCCGCGGCGTGGATGAACGAAAAGTACGGCGAGGGTACGGTGACACTGCGCCTGTCGGACACGTATTACAACATGGTTGAAAAAATACGCCCCTGCTTTTATTTGGTCGAGCGCGCCCGGCGCGCCATTGAGACCGTGGGGCTGGTGCCGGTGGTACAGCCGGTGCGCGGCGGTACCGATGGTTCTATTTTGTCTTACCGCGGCCTGCCCTGCCCCAACCTTGGTACCGGCGGGTATGCGTTTCACGGCCCATCAGAGCATATCACCGCAGAGGACATGGACACTTGTGTGGCCATTTTGCAGCAGTTGGTGGCAGAGTTTGCCCACCCCGCAGAATAACAAAAAACAACAGGGCCGCACCCACGGGTGCGGCCCTGTTTTGTATAAAAATTGTTTTCTTTTAGGCAAAATAAGTGGAAGCAAAAAGGCTGAAAACCTGTATTTTTTAACGGCAGACACTTTTAAGGGCTTGCGAACATCGCCTGTAAAATAGGGCATGCTGCCTATTCCATCGAAAGCTTTGCCAGCTTTTTCTTCCACGGGCCGCGTGCAAAGCGGATGATAAACACCACGCCGCGCAGGCATTCGTCTGCCGCCATGGCCCACCAGATGCCCACAAGGCCATACCCCAGTTCAATGCCCAGCAGCCAGGCCCCCAGCACCGAAATGCCCCACATGCTGACAATGCCAAGGCTGACGGGAAAGTTCACATCCCCCACTGCCACAAGGCAGCGCACCATGACAATGTTGATACTGCGGCCAATTTCCAGTACAAATTCAACTAACAGTATTTGCTTGCCCAGCGCAATAATCTCCGGGTCGCTGGTAAACAGGCCGAACAGCGGGCCGCCAAACACAATCAGTCCCCCGGTGACCAGCAGCGAAACCGCCATAGAAAGTGCGGTGGTGGACCATACCCGCCGTGGGATGGCGTGGTGATTGCCCGCCCCCACAAGGTAACTGACCACAATTTGGGTAGCCTGTGCAATGGCAATTGAGTAAATAAACGCAAGGTTTGCGAACATGCTGGCGTACACCTTAGTGGCAATGACGGCGGTGCCCAGCATGTTGACAAATTTAAAAATGGTGATCTGCGACAGGTTGTACGACAAATCTTCGCCGCCCAGCGGCAACGCGATGTTCAGCAGCCGCCGTAACAAATCGGTGGGGAAGGGCCGCAGGTTGGCAATGCGCGGGCGCAGGCCGGTGCGCGTGCGGAACAAGAGGTACACCAATACCAGCCCGACCAGCTTAGAGAGGTCGGTTGAAATGGCAGCGCCTATTACACCCATGCGCGGGAAGCCAAAGTACCCGTTAATCAACACCGCATTGCCCGCAATGTTGACAAGGTTCATGATGGCTGAGACCCCCATGACTTCTTTTACCATGCCATAGCTGCGCAGGATAGCGGCAAAGTTAAAGTAAAACCCTTGCAGAATCATGGCGGCCCCAACAATCATCGTGTACGTTTGGGCTTGGCCCAGTACGTCGCCAGGCACCGAGAGCAGCGCAAAAATGGGCCGATTGGCTCCCACCAGAATCCCAGTTGCAATCAGCCCGTTGACCAGCATGACCAGTGTCGAAAGGGCGCATAGCTGGGTGATGCGCTTCGTGTCGTTTGCGCCGATGCGCTGGGACAACACGACCGTGGTGGCCCCAGCCATCACCGAAAGCAAAATAATGACGATGTTCATCAGCTGGTTGCCGTTACCAATGGCGGCGACGGCGCTTTGCGAATAGCGGCTGACCATCATCTGGTCCACATTGCCGACCAGTAGTTGCAATAAAAGTTCAACAAAAATAGGCACCGAAAGGCGAAAAACGTCTTTTGTGCGGTATTCCTGTTTTGTCAAAGATGTCATCGAGTTCCTCCGTGGCAGATGCCAAAATAGTGGGTACAAGGCAAAGTATACGATAAAATAGAAAAATTTACCAGATATGAAACGCGTTTTTTTGCCCGGCCATTAAAAAACTACGGCCCCGCCAGAACAGTGGGGCCGCAGCACTGCCATGGCCCGATTGCGGGCGCTTAAATTGGCAGCAGACGGGTGGCAATGGTAAAGTAGATAATCAGCGACAGGGCGTCGACAATGGTGGTGATCAGCGGGGCCGCCATAATGGCGGGGTCAGCGTGGAATGCCTTTGCAATCAGCGGCAATACGCCGCCGATGGTTTTGGCAATCACCACGGTAAAAAACATCGTCAGCGCAACTGTCAGTGCCACCACTTCGTGCCCCGGGTAGGTGAGCAACAGCCGCACGTAGTTGACGGCACTCAGTGCAACACCCACTAAGGCGGCCACCCGCAGCTCTTTCCACAGCACAGCAAAAAAGTCGTGCATTGTAATCTCGTGCACCGCAATACCACGGATTACCAGCGTGCTGGACTGGCTGCCGGCATTGCCCCCGGTGTCGGTGAGCATCGGGATAAAGGTGACAAGAATAGGCATGGCCGCAAACGCGGCTTCGTACCGGCCCAAAATGCTGCCGGTCAGCATGCCGGAGATCATCAGCACCAGTAGCCATGCAATGCGGTTTTTGGCAAGGCTGAACACACCGGTTTTGAGATAGGGCTTTTCCGAAGGAAGCATGGCACTCATGCGTTCAAAGTCCTCGGTGGCCTCTTCTTCCATAACATCCATCGCGTCGTCTACGGTAATGATGCCGACTAGCCGCCCCTCGTGGTCCACAACGGGCAAGCTGAGAAAATCGTATTTGTTGAATAACTGTGCCGCTTCCTCCTGATCTTCCTGCGTACCGAGTGAAATTACGCCGGCGTCCATCAGGTCTGCCACCAACATATCGTCAGGTGATAGCAGCAGGTCTTGTACTGTCACAA
>JAQVCK010000112.1 GCA_028689835.1 Pygmaiobacter sp.
AGGGGACGCTGACGCTGCCGCCGCAGCTACCGCCTTAGTACAGCAGGCGACGATTGCCAAAACAACGCTGGACAACGCCATTGCATCAATTCAGACAGGCTTGCAAAGCCCGGATTCTGCGGCAGCGGTAACGGCCGCAGTGAACAGCGCGGTATCGGGCAGCCAGCAGGTTGCCGATGCGGGCGCGAACATTGGCAACACCGTAGTTACAGCGGTACAAGCGGCCGCCCCCAGTGTGGTACAAGGTGTGGTAGGCGGCTTGCAGGGGGACCTTGATAAAGTAAACACGGAATCTACCAGCCTGATGACAGGGATGAGCGCCTTGATGGGGGCACTTTACCAAAAGGATGACCCCAATAACACCGAAACAGTGGTCGGCGCGGCAAACGCACTTGCCACCGGGGCTTCGCAGGTTGCTCATGGTGCAGCAGCATTGCAGGACGGTGTTTCAAAGTTGAGTGGCGGTGCAAACAGCCTTTCAGATGGGCTGAGCAAGCTATCGACCTCCAGCAAGACCATCAAGAGTTCGCTGACGCAGTTTAAAAGTGGCACGCTGGAGCTGGCAAATGGTACGTTGACACTGGCAGACGGCGTAGGCCAAATGACAAGTAACAGCTTGGTACAAAACCTGCCCACCATTGACAATGTAATGGCACAGATGAGGCAGCAGGCAGAAGACTACACCAGCTACACCGGCAGTGTGCAGGGGCAAAAGGCCAGTGTAAAGTTCATTATGAAAGTACAGGCCCCCACAAAGGACGAAACGTCTGCCACAGTGACCACAAAGCAGGAGACAGAACAACCGGAAAAGGTAACGTTTTGGCAAAGATTGAAAGACCTATTTTAAATAGCATACTAGGCAAATAAAAAACGCGGAGGGGCGACCCTCCGCGTTTTTTATTTATATAAACATGGTCAATCTTCGCCCCGCACAAAGGCCCAGCGCTGCGGCGTAGAGAGCGCTTTTGCGTATTGATACCCGCCCCAGCTGAACTTTTGCAGTTGTACCGGACGGGTGACTTTGTTTTGTACAACAAAGCGCGCCATCCGCCCGCGGGCCATTTTGGCGGCGGTTGCCTGCATCACCAGTTTGCGGCCGGGCTTTTGCTGTAAAAAATCGATGGTGATGAATTGCTGCCCCGGCAATAAAAACGGGGTGACAGCTTTTGCATACTCGGCAGAGCACAGGTTAATGACGGGCTCGCCCGCCGCAAACAGTGCCGTTGCAAGCTGTGCGCCCCAGTAGGCATAAAGCGATTTGCCGCCAAACTTTAACGTGCCACCCAGTTCAAGCCGGTAAGGCCAAATGCCATCTAGCGGGCGCAACAGGCCGTAGAACCCGCTAAGGATGCGCAGATGCTGTTGCGCAAAGTTAAGCTGCGCACGGCTAAAATCCGTGGCACCAAGCTGCTTGTATTGCAGGCCGTCATACGCCAGCAGGGCCGGGGTGCCCGGTTGTTCCGGCTGCATATCTGCAAAAGAGGTGAAGGCATGCAGCGCCAGCGCGGGGCTAATCTTCATCGATTGTTCAAGTTGCCGTGGGTTGTATTGGCGCAGTGCTTGCAGCAGCGGCAGCGTTTGTGGCAAAAACAGCGGGGTTGTGGGGGGCAGGGGGCTAGTTACTCGGCGCATATTTTTTGCCGGGGAAAGAATCGCAATCATTTAGCGGCCCCTAAATACTCCAAAATTTCAGCGGCGTTTGTGTCTGGGTTTGCTTTCGGAAACACTTTTTCAACCACGCCGTTCTCATCAATAATAAAGGTGGAACGCACGACACCAAACGAGGTTTTGCCATACATCTTTTTTTCTTGCCATACGCCAAAGGCTTCAATGGCGGCACGCTGCACATCGCTTAGCAGCAAAAAGGGCAGGTTGTAGGTTTCGGCAAATTTGCGGTGGCTGGCTTCGCTATCCTTGCTAATGCCAATTACCGGCACGCCGGTCTGCTGAAACGCCGCGTACCCATCCCGAAATGCGCACGCCTGCCGGGTGCAACCGGGGGTGCTGTCTTTTGGGTAAAAATAAACAACGACCTTTTTGCCACGGAAATCGTGCAGAGAAACGGGGTTGCCGTCCTTATCGGGTAGTGTAAAATCTGGGGCAACATCATGCTCTTTTAACATTGAAAAAAACCTCCTTCAATTAAAATAGTTCTTGCCCACAGTATAGCGCAGAACGGCACAAAAGTCTACTAAAAAAGTGTTGTTTTTTGAAATTTGAAAACGCAAAAAATATAGTTGAATTATATTGACAAAATAAAAACAATGTGTATAATGAACATATGAACAATTATTCATATGAATTGGAGGGCAACGCAATGGTAGACAAAAACGGGATGGAATGTTGTGATTATATCCACGCGCACCCGGACCTGATTCGGCAGGTGCGCACCGTGCTGCCAGACGAAGAATTGCTGTATGACCTAGCAGAGCTTTACAAGGTATTTGGCGATTCGACCCGCATTAAAATTTTGTATGTCTTATTTGAAGAGGAATTGTGTGTCTGCGATATTGCACAGTTGTTGGGTATGACGCAGTCGGCAATTTCTCACCAGCTCAGAGTGCTAAAAAATGCAAAGCTGGTCAAAAACCGGCGCGATGGGAAAACGGTATTCTACTCTTTGGACGATGAGCATGTGCGTGCAATTCTCGGCCAAGGGATGGAGCATATAACAGAAGGGTAAGGAGTTGCAAAGGATGAAAAAAACGTTTCAGATGGAAGATTTAGACTGCGCGAGCTGTGCTGCAAAAATGGAGGATGCCATCAAAAAAATTGACGGTGTCACCAGTGCAACGGTTAATTTTATGACCCAAAAGCTGACGCTAGAGGCTGATGACAGCCGGTTTGGTGA
The DNA here is from genome assembly GCA_028689835.1 of Pygmaiobacter sp. Classification (GTDB taxonomy): domain Bacteria; phylum Bacillota; class Clostridia; order Oscillospirales; family Ruminococcaceae; genus Pygmaiobacter. The sequence goes on from JAQVCK010000112.1 coordinate 2,852, forward strand.
GATTGCCAAAGAAGCGGCGAAAATTTGCCGCAAAGTAGAGCCTGACTGTACGGTACGGTTTTAAATCAACCTCGCAATTATGATAACAACGCGCAGCCCAATGCGTTTGAAAGGGGACCAGGGACGGCCCATGTTAAATCAGATGACAAGAAGGCAGAAAAAAGTATTTTGGCGTATTATTGTAGCTGCGGTACTGTTTGCAGCAGGTGAGTTGGTGCCTTTAGCGGGGTTTTGGAAGCTAATCTTTTATCTGCCTGCCTATGTGGTTATTGGTGGGGATGTGCTAAAAAAAGCGGCCCGAAATATTCTGCGCGGGCAGGTGTTTGATGAAAATTTTTTAATGTCCATTGCAACGCTGGGGGCGTTTGCCACGGCGTTTTACGACCAGGTTTCGGGTGCGGCGTCTATGGTGGGGTACGGTGAGGCCGTGGCGGTCATGCTGTTTTACCAAGTGGGGGAGCTGTTTCAAAGCTATGCGGTTGGCAAGTCACGCGCGTCGATTTCCAGCTTAATGGATATCCGCCCGGACTATGCCAATATGCGCAAAGACGGCGAGCTTGTTCAGGTGTCACCAGAAGAAGTTCGCGTCGGCGACTTAATTGTGGTAAAGCCCGGCGAAAAAATACCGCTTGACGGTACGGTAATCAGCGGTAGCAGTATGGTGGATACGGCCGCACTGACTGGCGAATCGGTGCCGCGTGAGCTGGTGCAGGGGGCAAATGCCATCAGTGGTTGTATCAACCTGAGCGGTTTACTTGAAATTGAAGTTAGCAAACCCTTTGGCGAATCGACCGTTGCCAAAATATTGGACCTTGTTGAAAACGCCAGCGGCAAAAAGGCCCGCACCGAAAATTTTATCACTCGTTTTGCACGGTATTACACCCCGGCAGTGGTAATTGCCGCCCTATTGTTGGCGGTGGTGCCCCCGCTGTTTTTGGGCGGTTGGGCAAACTGGATTCACCGCGCGCTGATTTTTCTTGTGGTGTCCTGCCCATGTGCACTGGTCATCTCGGTACCGCTCAGCTTTTTTGGCGGCATTGGCGGTGCCTCAAAGCGTGGTATTTTGGTAAAAGGCAGCAACTACCTTGAGGCGCTGTCTAAAACTGAAATTGTGGTTTTTGATAAAACCGGTACCTTGACCAAGGGCACATTTGAAGTGACCAAGGTGGTGCCTGCACAAGGGATCACCGACGAGCAACTGCTGCGCATTGCGGCATTGGCTGAAAGCTATTCCGACCATCCAATTTCACTTTCGCTGCGCCGCGCATGGGGCGGCACAGTGGCAGATGCACAAGTAAGTGATGCACAGGAGATAGCGGGCCATGGGGTGCATGCACAGGTGGACGGCAAGCCGGTGCTGGCTGGCAACGCGCGGCTGATGCAGGCGGAAAACATTCACTTTACACAGTTGCAAGGGGCCGGCACGGTGGTTTATGTGGCACAGCAGGGGCAGTTTATTGGCGCGGTTTTGATTTCAGATACGGTAAAGCCAGAGGCGAAAACGGCGATTGCCAGCTTGCGCAAAGCGGGTATTCGCAAAACGGTGATGCTGACAGGGGATGCTGCTGCGACGGGTGAGGCTGTGGCGGCCGAGCTTGGCCTTGACGAGGTACATGCACAGTTGTTGCCGGGCGACAAAGTCGCCGAGGTAGAAGACCTATTGTCCCAAAAGACCGAGCAGGGGCAATTGGCATTTGTGGGCGATGGTATCAACGATGCCCCCGTGCTGAGCCGTGCGGATATTGGTATTGCGATGGGCGGCCTTGGCAGTGACGCGGCGATTGAGGCGGCAGACATTGTGCTGATGGACGATGACCTTGCAGCACTGCCACTGGCCATTCGTATTGCGCAAAAAACGCTGAATATTGTGCGGCAAAACATCGTGTTTGCGCTGGCAATTAAGCTTGGTGTGCTGGTGCTTTCCGCCCTTGGGGCGGCCAGCATGTGGGCGGCCGTATTTGCCGATGTCGGCGTTTCGGTGCTTGCTATTTTAAACGCCTCCCGTGCGTTGAACACAAAGGGGTTATAACGAAACTGTTGAATTAAATTACAATGCCCTCTGCAACAAACAGTGCAGGGGGCATTGTTGTAGTTAGCGAGGCAATCTAGCAAGAATAGAATATTGAAACGGCGCAGGCTGAAACGGGATACACAAAAACACCCCGGCCGCAAGGGTAACGCAGCTGGGGATAATATATAAGAATAATGATGGCCTTTTGAGCCTTAGGTTTAAGGGCTGGCGGTGTACCCGCCATGGATAACCTTTGGTATAACAGGTTATGCCGGTGTTTCTTGCAGTACCCAAGAAAATGTGTAGGTGAGTGTATTGGGGGCGGTAATACCTGGGGCAGTCAATTTTTCAAAGTGGCCGGGCAGCCCTTTTTCGGCAGCCTCCAGTGCAAAATGGCAGGCGGCAATGCCGAGGTCAAGCCCAAGGCTGGTATCCTCTTCTGCTTTTGCAGCAGTGCAAGCTTTAAAAAAATGAAAGGCGTCGTGGTCTTTTAAAACACACCAGGGTTGCCGGTTGATTGCAGAAGGTGCAAGACGCAACATCTCTAGCGGGGCGGCAAATTCACCCGCTGCTTGTGGGGTGAGCGGGGTGGAAAAATCTTGGTCAAAAAACAAGACGGCCCAGCTTTTTCGCCCATTGGCGTGGATGGCCCAGCGGCTTAAATTTTCAAAAACACGTCGTTTCCCCAAAGGGTGACCGACAGGAGAAACGGCCGGGAAATAGGCATCTGCCGGGACCTGCAGCGCACGGGCAAAACGGCTGTGCTGAAAAGTGCCACCCAGCCAACAGGTGCCAAGCCCTAAAGAGGATGCAAACAAAAGCAGTTGCTCAAACGAATACCCCAGCCCCTCGGCGGCAAGTGGGCCCGCAGAGGTAAAAGCACCAAGATAGGTGGCGGCACCTTTGATCATGCCGTAGGTGCCCGGCTTTTCCGCCTTGCCGGTTGCATCAGTTTGAAGTAGGGCGAATTTTACCGTAACGCCAAAAGGGTTTTTAATCTTGGGCATGTATTCTTTTAACAATTGCTCTTCTTGTTGTGTCAGCGGGGTAGAGTCATAGGTGCGCACACTGGAACGGGCTTTTATCGTTTCTTCTACAGCAAAATCCTGCTTCATTTGGGGTGTCCTCCTCTGTTTTGGGCATGGTAATTACCTTGTGCGGCAGAGCCGCAGGGGTGGATACTTTCAAAATAACGACACCCTGGTTTGAGGATGCAGCAAGCGCAGATTTGCAGCAATCTCAAAAACACCGGGGGAGTTTTGAAAGGACAAAAATAAAGAACCAGTGGTTTCAGGTCAATTAAAATAACCGCATAAGCGACGATAGACAACAAAAAGTGTTAAAATTTAGAGGCAAAGCCTTTTAAATGAGGGGGAAGTTACAACTTGACGCATCACCTCTTTTATTTATTGATACAAATATATCGCCCACTGGGGGTTTTGTCAATTTCAACCGAAAGAGCGCACTGGGCAACGGGTAGATAAAAACAAGTCAGCTGCCCCACAAAAAGGGGGCAGCGAAAGGATGTTTAGGCGTTATGGTCAAAATAAACTTTAATGGCATCCACAATGCGCATACTGGCTTTGCCGTCCCCGTAGGGGTTGTTTGCTGCGCTCATGGCGGCATAGGCCGCACGGTCACACAATAGTTCTTTTGTGGCAAGGTACACCGCCTCTTCGTCGGTACCTACCAGCTTTAATGTGCCACCGGCGACCCCTTCCGGTCGCTCGGTCGTGTCGCGCAGCACCAGCACCGGTTTGCCCAGTGAGGGGGCTTCCTCCTGTATGCCGCCGCTGTCGGTCAAAATCAAATCGGCTGCATTGATGAAATTGTGAAAATCTAATACATTCAGCGGCTCAATCAACCGGATGCGCTCGTCGCCCGACAGCTCTTCGTCGGCGGCTTGCCGTACCGCGGGGTTCATGTGCACCGGGTAAATCACCCGCACGTCAGAAAATTCATCGGCAATGCGCCGCACCGCGCGGAAAATGCGGTGCAACGGTGCGCCCCAGTTTTCGCGGCGGTGTGCCGTCAACAGCAGTAGGCGCTTGCCATGGCACCAATCAAGCTGGGGATGAGTGTAGCCGGGGCGCACTGTCGTTTTCAGTGCGTCAATCGAGGTGTTGCCGGTAACAACGATTTTTGCATCCGCCTTATTCTCTTTCAGCAGGTTTTCACGGCTTTGCTGGGTAGGCGCAAAATACAAGTCTGCGGCACAATCTGTCATTTGGCGGTTCATTTCTTCAGGAAAAGGGGAATACTTATCCCAAGTGCGCAAGCCCGCTTCTACATGCCCAATGGGGATTTGCCGGTAAAAGGCGGCAAGGGTGCCCGCAAGGGTAGTTGTTGTGTCACCGTGTACCAAAACCATGTCGGGTTTTGCCTGTTGCAGCACATCGTTTAGGCCAAGCAAAGCGGCAGTCGTAATATGAAATAAGGTCTGCCCGCTTTTCATCAAGTTTAGGTCATAGTCTGGCTGAATGTCAAAAGCATCTAATACTTGGTCCAACATTTCACGGTGTTGCGCTGTAATACACACGATACAGTGAAAGCCGTCACGCGCCTTTAACTCTTTTACCAGCGGCGCCATTTTAATGGCTTCGGGCCGGGTGCCGAAAATTGTCATCACCTTAATCAATCGGGGCCTCCTTACTAGGGGCATCTGCCATATCTGGCAACAAGCCCATATGGGTTAATATCGCTTGTTCACTTTCGGTATTTAGCGAGCAAAAATTACGCACCAGAATGACTTGCTCGTAATTTAGCCGGCCTTCTGCATAGAGCTTTTCTACAGGGGAAGAAAGTGCGCAGGCAGAAGCAGGGGGTGCATATACCAGTTTTAGCCCTTGTTCAATAGCTGCTTTGGACAAAAACTCTGCCCGCACCTCAATCTGGTAGGTCGTGCGCAGGATGGTTTGGGCATTATCAGGGCTTTCATCGCAAAATGCAAATACAACCCCACTCTCAAACCGCAGCAGTGGCAGCACCATTAAATGCCGCAACAGACCCTCTTCAAATGTAGGCGCAAATTGGTGTAAACGGTAATTTTCCAAGCGTTCCGGGGTGACGTATTTGATGTGCTTGACACTGGCAAGGGCATCTAGAAGTTGCTCTTCACTAATCAAGTCTTTTCTGCGCAGATACCCGCCAAGGGTCTCTTTTTTTGTGGATGCGGCGTAAAGGGCTTTTTGCAACTGCTCTGGTGTCAAATAACCGCGTTCCAGCAAAATGTCGCCCAGTTTGCGGCGGTAGCGTTCCAGCACCTGTTTTTCAAGAAAAGCGTGGTCCGTTTTAGCCCAGGCAAGGGGCTTTTTTGCTTTTTTGTCTGTTTTGTTTTTTGCGGTAGTTTTGGGCTGAGGTTGGCCAAACCATTTTTGCCGGTAGGCGCGCATGGTGGAAACCATATTGATGATATTGCCCCACATGAGCCTAAGCGGCAGTATGGGGGGCAGCAGGCAGGCAAAAAACACGCTGCGCATGCCATAGACATTGTAGATGGCAACACTGCGAAAAACCTGCCGTTCAATCATCATTACCGTAACGGCAAGGCTTAAATACCATGATAAGGTCCATTGTGGATAAATCACCGGTAGAGGGATAAACAGCGAAAGTAAAAAATAAATCAGAACCGGGTACCCTACAAGGGCAAGCAGGTTGCCCAGCTTAGCTTTTAAGTCTTTATAGAGCGAATACCGCCCGGCAAACGAGACCTTTTTCATCCGAAAAATGTCTCTGGCGCGAAACGACTGCATGGTAATGCCTAAAATCCAGCGTGTTTTTTGTTTGACGGCAGTTTTAAAGGTGTTAGGAAAAATAGACCGTGTGGTAATGTAGTGGACTGTATCCCGAAAAACGGACAGTGAAAATAAAGACCTCCTGTTGTAGAATGAAACTACAACAGGAGGTCTTTGTGATGGCAAGGAAATATACAAAAATGGAGATTTTGAGTGAAGAAGTGTTTAGGCGAAAGGAAGCAGGTGAAACTAACCGGGAAATAGCAGAAAGCTATGAACTGACGAAAGATCAAATTGAGCAATTAGTCAAGCGTCAAAACCGCAAAGCACGTCTGATTGGCAAAGGATATGTAC
>JAQVCK010000113.1 GCA_028689835.1 Pygmaiobacter sp.
ACATACGGCAAGTTCACCGCTAATATGACTGCAAAGGGAACGGCACTTTTTCGCGCCGCTCCCTTGCTATAAATTTGCTCTATTTGCACTGCATTTTTGAGTTTACACAAAATTCGGGACACACCCTCTGTACCGGTTTGTAGAAAAACAATCTAAACTCGGCCCCCCCAAATGCACCTACATTATAGCACCGGTAAACCACAAGCCAAATAAAACCGCAACATAAAATTACACAAGTTGCCCTTTTTTGTCCTCCGCTTCTTCTCTATGCGCCGTGTGCGCCACCCTAAAACGTTCTTTTTACCCCTTCTTTATCCAGGCAATAACTTCTTTTTCAGAGCTTTCCAGTGCCTTGATGCAAGCAGCACGGTTTTCATTTAGGCTATGATACAAAAGCCCAATGAGCGGCAGTAGACGATAAAGCCACTTGCTGCGCTTTTTGCTGGGCATCACACCGATAAGATGGCTGGCCCCAGAGTAAACAACAGTCTTGTATTCCTTTTCATAATTTCGCTCATCAAGCAGATTCTTCAAATAGTTTACCGAATATTCAGAAGGCCACGACTCATCGCCGGTACCTGCAATCAGCAAAATTCTGGCATTGGCCTTTTCAGGGTGAATATCGGCCTTTTGTTCCAACTCTCTATTGTGATAAGCGGCATTAAAAGCACTCCACATCCTTGTTACTTTTCTCTTTGCATCCGCATTATACTCATATTTCATCATGCTCCCGCGGGAAAAATCTTGTCGGACAAAGGGCAATTCCTTCCCTTCAAAGGTTACAATGCTATGCCCAAGCGTGTGTTTTTTATCTTTGGCCGTCGCTTCAAATGGGACATGCGAAGGCGAACATAAAACTACATTGTCAATTCCACCGATATAAACGGCTGTGAGCAATGCAAAAATAGAACCCATGGAGATCCCATAGGTGCTAATTGACCGAATCCCCATCTGGTGCAATACATCAACCGCCCTGCCAAACAACTCAAGCGGGATGCGGTCAACATCATCGGGAAGTCCCTCTGCCCCAAATAATGAAACCGACAAACCAACTATTCCAAAATCCGCAAAGCGTTCTGCAAGATGAATGCCTGGCAGAATACTCTTTTCACCCCCCATTATTACAATAACGGCCTTATCTGTCGGCTGTTGTGGCTCTGCCATGTGTCCCGCAAATCCGTGTTCTTCTACAGTAAAATCACGATATGTCACAGCTGTCTTCTCCTATCATCTTTGTTTCCTATGCCCAAACCCACTACTGCTATCCCCCTTGCCACACTCATCATCAGCGATGCTCGTTAGCTTTATCTAACTAAAGTATAAGGCCCCTATTTGTGTATGTCAAGATATGGAAGCCGTTATTCAGGAACACCGCAGCGCTTTTACATCACGTGCAAAAGGCATTACACCCATAACCCCAAAAGGCAAGAATTTTCTCGAAAACTCCGCCAGCAAACGCGCAAACCTTACTACCCCGGTGCAAACAGGCAAGGTGTTAACAAGGCGTTCGGGTTCAGCGGGGCTACTGTGTATCACTGGATTAAAAAAAGCTCAAGCCCCAAAAGCGGCTCAAGCCTTAAAAAGCAATCATTTTATTTTAGCCTTCGCTAAGCTGTACTGGTTCGTAGGAAAAAGCGAAATCTGAAACACATAAAACAATCTGCGTTGTGACACTGGTAAACCATAAACCCCAAAAAATTACGGGGGCTGATGTCGCGCGCGGCAAGCCAATTGAACGGATACCGCCGATGGTTGATCCCGCGCCGTGTGTTTGCACCCGCCCCCATTTTCGTTTTCGGTTAAAAACAGAGGAGGGGTACCGCGTTTTTGTCAACCGCCTCTACTTATTCGCCTCAGCCAAGCTCCGCTTCGCAGGCGCGCATTGCCTCCAGCGTGTCGCCCAGCAGCTTGTCCAGGTCCCAGCCAAGCAGCTCGGCGCCCTGCACGATGACATCGCGCGAGCAGCCCGCCGCAAATTTTTTGTCTTTAAATTTCTTTTTCAGCGATTTCAGTTCCATGTCCTGCACCGACTTCGACGGCCGCATCAGCGCCGCCGCGCCAATCAGCCCGGTCAGCTCGTCGGTGGCAAACAGCACCTTTTCCATCTCGTGCTCGGGCTTAATATCCACGCACAGCCCCCAGCCATGGCTGGCCGTCGCGTGGATCATTGCTTCATCCACCCCGCGCTCGCGCATAATCTGCTGGCTTTTTACGCAGTGCTCTTCGGGGTACTGCTCAAAATCAAGGTCGTGCAGAATGCCGACAATCTCCCAAAAATCCGCTTCGTCGCCGTAACCCAGTTGCTGGGCATACCAGCGCATCACGGCACCCACCGTTTTGGCATGGTGCTGGTGAAAGTCTTCTTTGTTGAATTCGGTGAGCAGTGCCCACGCTTCCTGTTTTGTCATTCTGGTCACTCCTGTTCTGTTTTGTCTGCGTTGCCCTACTGCGGGCAAACTAGATGAAAAGCGAAAAAACACCTTGCACAAATGGCGCTGTGGCGGTAGGATAAAAGCAAACCCAAACAGCCGCGGGCAGCGCAGTATGCTGTGGTGCCCCAAAAGGAGATTTGTATGAACGACCTTCTGCTCGTCATTGATATGCAAAAAGTCTACGAGCCGGGCGAGCCTTGGGCCTGCCCCGGTGTGCCCGGTGCCACGGCGGCCATTCGCCGGCTGCTGGCGTCCGGCAAAGTGCCAAACGTCATCTTTACCCGGTACGATGCCGCAAGCGCACCGGCCGGCCGCTGGCAGCAGTACAACACCACCTTTGCCGACATCAACGCCGACGCGCGCCTTGGCGAAATGATGGAGGCATTCAACGGTGATCTCTCCCGCTTCCCGCTGTACAGCAAGTCCACCTATTCGTCACTGTCCATCCCAGAGGTTGCATCGGCAGTTGCCGCAGCTGACCGCGTGCTGGTGGCCGGGGTGGTGGCCGAATGCTGCGTGCTGGCAACGGCACTCTCGCTTATCGACGCCGGGGCCAATACCATTTACCTTACCGATGCCGTCGCGGGCCAAAGCCCCGCGTTTGAAGCCATGGCGCAAAACATTGTCGCCACTTTTGCGCCCATCCACGGCAGCGTGCTGACGGTAGACGATTACCTTGCGGGGGTATAGGCCGTTATAATACCTTGTTTAAAAAGTCGATGGTGCGCTGCTCGCGCGGGTGGCCAAAAATTTCTTCCGGCGTGCCCACTTCCACCACAACACCGCCGTCCATAAACACCACGCGGTCCGACACTTCGCGGGCAAAGCCCATCTCGTGGGTCACCACAATCATCGTCATGCCGTCTTTTGCCAATTGCTGCATCACCGCCAGCACCTCGCCCACCATTTCGGGGTCCAGTGCACTGGTCGGCTCGTCAAACAACATAATATCGGGCTCCATGGCTAGCGCGCGGGCAATCGCCACACGCTGCTGCTGCCCGCCCGAAAGCTGGGCCGGGTACGCATCTGCTTTATCCGACAAGCCCACCTTTTTCAGCAGCTGCTGTGCTTTTTGCGCGGCGGCTGCTTTGTCCATCTTCTTGCGGTCTACCGGGGCCATCATGATGTTTTCCGTCACCGACAGGTGGGGGAACAGGTTGAACTGCTGAAACACCATGCCGATGTTCTCGCGGATTTTGTTGATGTCGGACTTTTTGTCCATAATGTCAAACCCGTCCACAATCACCTGCCCGCCGGTGGGCTCTTCCAACCGGTTCAGGCAGCGCAGAAACGTCGATTTACCACTGCCCGAAGGCCCGATCATGCAAACGACTTCCCCCTCGGTCACCTCTAAATCAATGCCTTGCAGCACGTCCAGCATGCCAAAGCTTTTTTGCAGGTTTTTCGCCTCTACTTTAACGGTTGCCAACTGCCATCCTCCTCTCAATCATGCGCGAAACACGCGACAAAATGGTGATGACCACAATATAGATGACACCAACCGTCAGCCAGATCTCAAACGATTTGAAGTTGCGCGCAATAATCAGCTTGCCGCTTTGGGTCAGCTCTACCATGCCGATAATCGACAAAATGGACGTGTCTTTCAGCGTGATGATAAACTGGTTGACCATACTGGGGATGACGATGCGGATGGCCTGTGGCAAAATAACCTTGCGCATCGCGCGGCCATATGGCAACCCAAGGCTGCGCGCGGCTTCCATCTGCCCAATGTTGACCGCCTGAATGCCGCCGCGGAAAATCTCAGACAGATATGCGCCCGCGTTCAGCGCCAGCGTCATCACGCTGGCAACGTCCGAGCTGATGCGAATCGACAGCGCCTGTGCCACACCAAAATAAATAAAAAACGACAGCACCATCACCGGCAAACCGCGCATACAGTCCACGTAAATGCGGGCAATCACCCCCAGCACTTTACTGTTGGAAAGCTGCATCATGCACAGCAACAGGCCGATCATCGTTGCAAACACCAGCGAAACCGCCGTGATCTCCAGCGTTTTCAAAAGGCCCTGCAGTAAGCTTGGCATCGCCGAGCCGACAATTTCAAAAAACTTCAAATTGAACCATCCTCCCCCACCCCACCGCGGTAGCCGCAGGCGGTCTTACAAAAACAAGTTACGCACCCGCGCAAAGCGCACGGGTGCGTAGCTTTACCCTATTATTATAGTAGATAGGGCACACCGGGCGCAAGATAAAATACACCCCAGTACCCAAATGGGCATGTTTCACCCTGCTGCCTTATTTTGCAATATAAGTGTCCAAAATTTCCTGGTACTTGCCGTTGGCTTTCAGGTCTTCAAGGCCCTTGTTGAACATGGCCAGCAGCTCGGCATTTTTGCCCTTGTTCACTGCAAAGCCATAAGATGAGCCCTGCTCTTTTTCGGTCACGATTTTCAGGCCGTTGTTCTGGCTCACGCCATAGCCCAGCACCGGGTAGTCTTCAAAGCAAGCTACCGAGTTGCCGGCTTTTACGTCTTCGTACATGTTGGCCGACTCATCAAAATAAGTCATTGTAAAGCCGTACTGGTCTTTAATCGACTCGGCAAAGTCGGCGCCCTCGGTGCCGGTTTTCACCGCAACGGTCTTGCCCTTCAGGTCTTCATAGCTTTTCACCGTGTCGTTGTCTTTGGCAATGCCCATTACAACGCCCGAATCAAAATACGGCTGTGAAAAATCAAAGGTCTCTTTGCGCGCATCGGTAATGCTCATGCCGGCAATCACACCGTCGCACTGGTCGCTTTGCAGCGCCTGTAATGCGGCGTTAAAGCCCAGTGCCTGAATTTCCACCTCAAAGCCCTGGTCGGCTGCAATCGCCTTAATCAGGTCCATGTCAATGCCAACCTTATTGCCACTCTCGTCCTCAAATTCAAACGGTGCAAACGTGGTGTCGGTCGCAATGATATAGGTCTTTTTTTCACCTTGTGCAGCAGTGCTGCTTGCCGCGGTGCTGCCCGCGGGTGTGCTCTGCGCTGCGGATGAGCTTCCCGTGCTGCCGCAGGCTGCAAGACTGAATACCATGGCAAGGGCAAGGGCCCCCGCCGCAAGTGTTTTAAACTTTTTCATTTCCAATCCCCCTGTTAAAAAATTGAAGCGCGCTTTTGTACCGCGCGCAGGTATGTTCCATATTTTATGCGATTGTCGCCGCCTTGTCAATGCAGCGCACTAAAAAGTAATTCATTGCCAACTTTTAATGCCGCGGGGGCATGGGGTAGGCCCACTGTGTGGCTGCCGGCTGCTGCGCACTGCGCCAGACTTGCACCGCCGCCACCAAATAGCAAACGGCAATCACGGCGTTCAGCACTTCCCATATTAGCATTCCCCAAATTCCGGCGCCCCTTTGCGCCGTTAAAAAAAACATCACCAGTATCGGCAACAAAGGAAGCCCTTCAAAAGCCGTTGTCAAAACACCCATCACAAGGCATTCGACCGACCTTTTGGGGTGTGCCGCACGTAGAACGCCCAAAATTCCAACCGTTAAATCAAACGCCGCGGCAGTCAAAATAATTAGAATAACGAAAAAAACAGCAAAATACCGGCATTCCCCATATTCTTTAACTCGGATAAAAATTCCTCTGTCATCAGGGACACCGCACCGGCGAAACAAACTAAAAAAAATAACGCGGCACGTAGTATGTATAAGATCCCCGTCACTCTCAGCAATATCCTTCCCTTTTGCATCCCTTTTCCCCTTTTTCGCATTTTCTTATTTTTTGCCGCCCCTGCGGGGGGCAATACATCCCACCTTTTGGGCGGGCCTTTACTTTGCTGTCAGTTGTCCTTTGCCGGTGTATCCTGCCTATTCATTACTGCCCCTACAAGGTAGCAGATCAATAGCGGTAATAGCAACAGGTTACCCAGTGGCCCGCCAAAGCCCCGAAAACGCAAAAGGCCCCAAAAAAACAGTAGCACGTCAAGGCTTACTGCAATGACGCCCATCACCAAACAGCGGTTCGCCTTTTCGGGGCGCGCCGCGTATCGCAAGCCAAAAATGCCGGTAGTCAAATTTACTGCGCCGCCCAAAAAAGCAGCGCTCCCAAGCAAGATGTAATCCATTGCACGCTTTAAAAGTTCGGCCTTTATGTCATCATCATACCCACCTGCCGCAAACGCACTGCCGCCGCTGGCGAACGCAAGCAGTGCAAGCAGCAGGCTCAGCGACGCCACAACCAACAATAAAATACCAGTCACTTTTAATAAAGTCTTTCCTTTTGCCGCCATTTTAAACTCCCCCGTACCCTTTATTTTGTTTTTCCCACACTGCGCCGCCCGCCGCCGGCGCCATAAATTAGCCTTGTTTTATTGTACGATTCGCGGTTTACATTGTCAATTTTTACCGTGCTGGTTCGGGCTCTTTTTTTCAGCCTACTCCACAAAAAAGCAGCCCCCTGTCAAAGGGGGCCGCTCTCTTTGGTTCATTGTTGTTTTTATTGTCCGTTCATCGGTGTGCCGGCATCCTGTTTGTTCCACGAAGCACCCACCACATAGCAAATGCCAAGTGCAAGCATTATAAGGGCGCCAAGCAAATCACCCGACGACGATTTTTGGTACAGCGCTCCCAAAACATCAAAACTGCTGAATACCACCGAAATAATGCCAAGCACAAAGCAAACATTCGCCTTTGCGGGCACCGCCGCATACTTCACGCCAAAAATACCAACGACAAGGTTGTATACACTACTTAAAATCAGGCCAATCCCTACCAGTAATACCACCCCACCGGCGGCCATGCCAAGTGCGCCCACTTCCGAGCTCATCCCGCCAGCTGCCGCAAGAAAACCGCCGCCAAGCATCGTCACCAGGCCAACCACAATACGAATTGCCGCCAGTACAATGTACAGAATACCAGACACTTTCAATAAGGTCTTTCCTCTTGGTGCCCTCACAATACCCTCCTATTTATCACACATTTAATTTATCTGCCGCAGCGCGCAGCCACCCAACGGCCCACGCTAAAGCCGTATTTATTGTACAAGGTGTACACCAGTTTGTCAATTTTTACCTTATTTTTCGTTTTATTTTTCCAATTTTCCCCTTATTTAGGTAAAAGAAGGGTTATCCCATTTTACTTTTGTAACATGTCGCTAAAATACTTCGCATCACCGGCACTATATTTCTACGGTGTCGCGGCTTGCTTTTTAGGGTCCAATACAGCATAATGAATAAAGTCGATGGTTGTTGTTTAATACCCGAATATGGCGGGTAGTTTCTACACCTCACCGTAAATGAGGTACAATGACACCAGAGCGGCTTTTTTTCTTGTCGCTCGTATGTTATTATTCTCTGTAAAGGTTTCCTCTTTGCAGGGCTGTTTGTGCCGCAACCACTATTGACATGTCCGCGCACCTGTCAAGCCCGGCTGCCGCCCGTTTTGTGGGTGCAACACACACAGCTCTCTGCGAGGAGGATTTTTTTATGCAGAACTACTTTAAGCTCAAGGAGCACGGCACCACTGTGCGCACCGAGATCATGGCAGGCCTGACGACCTTCATGACCATGGCGTATGTGCTGGCCGTGCAGCCCTCTGCCATTGTTGGCTTTGGGCCCGACCCCACCATCACCGATATCAACGGTGTGGTCATCAGCAAACAGGCCATTCTGATCGTCTGCGCATTGGTCTCTGGCCTCGTCACCCTGTTCATGGGCCTGTACGCCAACATGCCGTTTGCACTGTCTACCGGCATGGGCACCAACTTTTTGTTGGGTGGTCTCATCCAAAGCGGCGAAATTTCGTTTGGTTCGTCCATGGCCATTATCCTGATTTCCGGTATTATTTTTGTACTGCTCAGCGTGTTTGGCATCCGCGACCTCATCGTGCGCATGATTCCCAAAAACATCAAAATCTCTATTTCTGCCTCCATCGGGTTTTTCATCGCTTATCTCGGCTTTAAAAACTCCGGTATCGGCTCGTTTGAAAACGGCATCGGCATGGGCGACTTCACCAAACCCGCCGTTGCGCTGGCACTGCTGGGCCTGCTAATCATCGCCGTGCTGACCGCTTTTAAAGTGCGCGGGGCCATTTTGTTTGGCATTCTGGCTATCACGCTGCTGGGCATCCCGTTTGGTGTCACCCAGCTGCCCAGCCATATTTTTGAGGTTCCCAGCTTTTCCACCGTCAGCAATGTCGTTTTTAACTTCGACTTTAAGGGCCTTTTGGCCGGTGACACGCTGGTGCTGATCTTCATCGCATTTTTCGGCGACTTCTTCTCCACCCTTGGCACTGTGCTGGGTGTTGCGGGCAAAGCCAAAATGCTGGACGAAGACGGCAACCTGCCCGGCATCCAAAAGCCATTCCTTGTCGATGCCGTCGGTACTGTGGTGGGCGCCTGCACCGGTAACACCACCATCACCACTTATGTGGAGTCTTCCTCCGGCGTGGAGGAGGGTGGCCGCACCGGCCTGACCGCAGTTGTCACCGCAATTGGCTTTTTGATTGCCACCTTCCTGTCCCCGCTGTTCGTCATCATCCCGGATGCCGCTACCGGCCC
>JAQVCK010000114.1 GCA_028689835.1 Pygmaiobacter sp.
TGTAGAGATTGGTACCTGCGTGGATTAAATTGGATTAAGCTTTGGATTAAAAACCCCGATAAAGCTCTCCAAACCTCCACAAATAAAGGGTTATAAAGGCTTATTCACTAATCGGCTTCATCGTCGGGAACAGCAGCACATCGCGAATCGACGCCGAATCGGTCAGCAGCATCACCAGCCGGTCCACACCAAAGCCAAGGCCACCCGTCGGGGCAAGGCCATATTCCAGCGCGGTGATGTAGTCATAGTCCACCTCGGCGCCACTGTCCGGCTCCTCTGCGTGCTTTGCCGCAACCTGCTTTTCAAAACGGCCCTTCTGGTCAATCGGGTCATTCAGCTCGCTAAACGCGTTGCCGTACTCGCACCCGTCAATAAAATACTCAAACCGCTGGGTAAATGCCGGGTTTTCGGGGATGCGCTTTGCCAGCGGGCTGTTCTCCACCGGGTAGTCGTAAATAAAGGTCGGCTGCACCAGTTTTTCTTCCACAAATGCGTCAAAAAACTCAATCAACACCGTGCCCTTGCTCGCCTGTGCGGGCACCTCTACATGGTGCTCCTTTGCAGCGGCGCGCGCCGCTTCGTCGTCGGCCCAGTCGGCATAATCCACACCGGCATACTTCTTCACAGCTTCCACCATCGTCAGCCGCTCCCAGTGCCCCATGTCAATCTCTTTGCCCTGATAGGTGATCTGCGTGCCGCCGCACACCTTTTGTGTCAACAGAATGTACAGCTCTTCCACCAGGTCCATCATGCCCTTGTAATCGGTAAAGGCCTGGTACAGTTCCACGGTGGTAAACTCGGGGTTGTGCTTCGGGTCCATGCCCTCATTGCGGAAGATACGCCCCACCTCGTACACCCGGTCAATCCCACCCACAATCAGCCGCTTCAAATACAGCTCGGTCTCAATGCGCAGGTACATGTCTATGTCCAGCGTGTTGTGGTGGGTCACAAACGGCCTTGCAGAAGCGCCGATCTCCAGCGGCAGTAAAATGGGGGTATCCACCTCCAAAAAGCCCTTGCTGTCCAAATAGTTGCGGATTTCGCGTAAAATCTGGCTACGCTTGAAAAAGGTTTCCTTCACTTCCGGGTTGACGATCAAATCCACATACCGCTGGCGGTATCGGGCCTCACGGTCTTTCAGGCCGTGGAATTTCTCCGGCAATGGCCGCAAGGATTTCGACAGCAGTGTGATCTCATGCACCTTAATCGAAATTTCGCCCATCTTGGTGCGGAACACTTCGCCGTTTAGGCCCACGATGTCGCCGATGTCATACTTTTTGTAGGCGGCATACGGCTCGTCTCCTATCACGTCACGCCGCAGGTAAATCTGAATATCCCCGCTCGCGTCCCGCAGCTCGGCAAAGCTGGCCTTGCCCATCACCCGCTTGCTCATCAGGCGCCCCGCCACCGATACCGTGGGGCCATGCTCCCCCTCCGGCACTTCGGTAAAGTTTGCGCGGATCTCCGCCGCTTTGTCGGTCACCGGGTATTTTGTCTGCACAAACGGGTCGCTGCCGGCTTCGCGCAGGCCAGTCAGTTTGTCTCTGCGTATCTGCAATAATTCGCTATACGCCTCTTCGGTCAGCTCTTCCGGCTGCTCGTTCGCCTTTGCGTGCGGGTTTGCGTGCTGCCCGTTTGCCGGCACCCCTCTGTGTTCGTTTTCCTGCATCCTCTGCCTCCTGTTGTTTCTGCGGGTTCCTCTATTCTTCCTTTAAAGCAAAAAAGGGCGGCCACTGCCGCCCCGTCGCACTTCTTGTATCAGGCGGTCCTATCGTGCGGACGAGATGTCCAGCACCTCATAGCGAATCACCGCACCGCTGGGCACCGTGATCTCAGCAACATCGCCCACACGTTTGCCCAAAAGCCCCTTGCCTACCGCACTCTCATCTGAGATTTTGCCCTCGGTCGGGTCGGCTTCGGTCGAGCCAACGATGCAGTATTCATCCTCATCGCCGTCTTCGTCCTTTACTTTCACCTTACTGCCCACCATCACCTGGTCGTTGGTCAGCTCGCTGTGGTCCAATATCCGCACGTTTTTCAGGGTCTTCTCCAAGAAAATAATGCGGCTTTCCACCAGACCCTGCTCGTTTTTGGCCTCATCATATTCACTGTTCTCGGACAGATCTCCAAAGCCCCGGGCAATTTTGATCTTTTCGGCAACTTCCCGCCGTTTCACGGTTTTCAGTTGCTCAAGTTCGTCCTCCAGCGCCTTCAGGCCCTCCGGCGTAATAACCAGCTCTTTGTTGTTCAAATTCTGTCGTCCTTTCTCACGCGGCGGGCTTTGCCCGCTGCTCGCAATAGTATGCGAAAGACCGGTAAACGGCATACCATGCCCCTCCCCGGCTTAAACAGTAAGTTGTATTATAGTATAGTTATCCCTCCCTGTCAAGTGTGCCAATCCTTTCCATGGTTTCTGAAGCCCTGTTATCCGCTTTTTGGTAAAAAGCTACTGCTTCTGCCACCCTGCCTAGCCATACACCGGCACTTTTTTCTCTTATTTACAAGGCCGCAGGGCCCTCTTAAATGAGAGGGCCCTGCGGCTGCAAGAGAGGGAAAGGGGGAAGATATCGTCAGTTCACTCGTCCTCCGACGTGTGGTCCATAAATGTCTTCGCATCCTCAATAACCTTGCCTTCCAGTTGGGCAGGCAGCTGTTCATACCTTGCAAAATCAAAGGTAAAGGTCCCCTGTCCACGAGTCAGGCTACGCACAAAGGTCGTAAAATCATGCATTTCGCTCATCGGCACTTCCGCTTCAATGCGTTGCATCCCATTGCCACTGCCGCTCATGCCCAGCACACGGCCACGGCGCTTATTTACTTCACCCATCACATCACCGGTATTGGCATCCGGCACCGTTGCGCGCAACAAGCCAATCGGCTCTAACAGCACCGGCCCTGCTTCCGGCAACGCCGCTTTGTAGGCCAGTTTCGCCGCCATTCTAAACGATTGCTCGTTCGAGTCCACCGGGTGGTACGAGCCGTCAACCAGCGTCGCTTTCAACCCCACCAGCGGGTAGCCCGCCAGCACACCGTGGGCAACGGCTTCCTGCAAGCCCTTTTCCACTGCGGGGAAATAGTTTTTCGGCACAGCGCCGCCAAACACCTTTTCTTCAAATACCAGCCCTTCACTGTCAGTGGGCTCAAACTCAATCCACACATCGCCAAACTGCCCGTGCCCGCCGGATTGCTTTTTGTGCCGGCCCTGCTTTTTCACCTTTTTGCGCAGGCTTTCGCGGTAAGCAATCCGGGGTTCTGCCAGTTCCACTTCCACGCCGAATTTCGATTTTAATTTACTCACTACCACATCTAGGTGCTGTTCTCCCAGCCCAGAAATCACCTGCTGTACCGTCTCGGTGTTCACTTGGTAGCTCAGTGTGCAATCCTCTTCCATCAAGCGGGAGAGTGCACCGGAAATTTTGCCCTCATCGCCCTTTTGTTTCAGTTTTAACGCCATCGCATAGGTCGGGTGGGGGAAGGTCGGCGGCGTCATTTGAAACAGCTTGCCCGGCGCACACAGCGTGTCACCGGTTTTGGCACCCGACATCTTGGCCACCGCGCCAAGATCCCCGGCAGAAACACGGTCGGTATCAATCTGCTTTTTACCGCGCACAAACAGCAGCTTGCCCATCTTTTCGCTTTCGCCCGTGCGGGCGTTCACCAACGGGGAATCCGCTTTTAATACGCCGGAAAGCACTTTCACATAGCTCAATTTACCCACAAACGGGTCTGCTACCGTTTTAAACACGTACACCGCAAGCGGCCCGGCAGCATCGCATATCCGCTCCGTCTCGTTTCCGTCCTCATCCAACCCTTTCGCAGGGGCCGCCTCGGCGGGCGAGGGCATTAAGTGTTTCATATAGTGCACCAGCCCGTCAATGCCTTCCAGCCGGGTCGACGAACCACAGAATACCGGGGTAATGGTACCGGCCTTAATGCCGGCGCGCACCCCGTTTTGCAGTTCCTCCTGTGTAAACGCTTCACCAGAAAAGAACTTCTCCATCAGTGCTTCATCCGTCTCGGCCACGGCTTCGCTCATTGCTTCCACCAGGCCGTCCAGCCGGTGGCCAAAGCTCGGCATCGGCACCGTGCGGGCCACCCCATTTGCATAGGTGTAGGCCTCCATCCGAATCAAATTAATATACACACGCCCGCCAGCCTGTTCCACCGGTACGACCACCGGGCAAACAGAGGGGCCAAACTCACTTTTCAGCGCTTCAAACACCTTGTAAAAATCGGCATTTTCCACATCGATTTTTGACACATACACCATCGCGGGTTTTTTGTTTTCACGGGCAAGGTCGTACGCTTTTTTGCTGCCAACTTCCAGCCCGTCACGGGCAGAAACACAAATCACAACACCATCTGCCGCCGCAATGCCCTCGTGGATGCCCAACTCAAAGTCAAACAGGCCCGGTACATCAATCAAATTCAGCTTGGTGCCACTGTATTCCACCGGTGCAACCGCCAGTGACAGTGAACTTTTTCGGCGAATTTCTTCCGCATCAAAGTCACATACGGTGTTTCCATCTTCCGTACGGCCAAGGCGCTCGGTTCCTTTCGTATAATAAAGCAGCGCCTCGGCAAAACTGGTCTTGCCGGCACCGCCGTGTCCACAGATCAACAAATTGCGGATATTTTCCTGTGTGTAGTTCATACTCTTAGGACCCCCTTAACACTAAGCCGCCTTTTTATGGTAGGGCGGCCTGTACAGATTATACCAGAATTCTATCATATCAAGATTCTTTTTAAAAGCGGTAAACTGTAAAAAACAACTGATTTTCAAGAGAATAAAGCGGGTCATATTTAAGCAATATGCACAATCGTATCTTCAAAAACTGACATTTATTTCAAACAAATCACTGTTTAGCGAAACCCAATGCCCCCCACAACCTTCCAAAAAACGGGTCACGTTGTGCAAGTTGCCACTTTGAGGTAAAACGAAAGCCGGGGCAAACCCGCCCCAGCTTTCTTGTTTTTATTTAGTAATGTCGTGTCAACGCAACGGCCACCGCAAGGATCAGCCATGCCAGCTGGTACAGCAGCACCGCCAATGCCGACAAGCTGCCAAGGCCGGTCGTCACCGAAAGTAGCAGCCCAAGCAACAGGGCCAAAATCACCGCAGCCGCCTGCACCACGCTGGCCGCATGCTCGGCACCCGCCGCCGCAATGGCAGCGCGCAACCCACCGATAAAGGACGAAAAACTGCCAATGTGGGTCATGACGCCGTCACTTTCCGGTAAATAAGACAACGAGGGGGCTAGTGCTGCCGCCTCACTGTCTGACAGCACTTTAACATAAGAGGCGTCAATACCGTAGCATTCTGCAACCAGTTCACTGTTGATATTAAAATCACTCGATTTCACTAGCAAAGAAATGCCGCCGCGCCGCAACTCTTCCACCGTGTCGGCCATCTCTTCGTCCGGCCCATAGCTCACCAAAAACATGCCAAACAACCGGCCGGCCACCGCAAGGTAAATCGGGCGTTTGTCGTCTCCGGTATAGCGGTTCTCATAATCCATCGACGGGATCTCAACATCGTGCCGCTTCATCATCTCACGGTTGCCCACAATCACCCGGTTATTGTCAATCCACCCGGTAAACCCGCGGCCAATTTCAGTCGTCAAATTTTCCACCGGGTACAGCATATCCAGCCTGCCTTCCACCACACCCAAAAAGATGTCGCGCAGGGTATCACAACCCTCCACCAAAATACTGGCAGCGTACAAAATTGCAAGGTCGATACGTTCTTTTTCAAATGTCTTAATGCCGCGCAGCCGCACGGTAGACGGCGGGAACAAATCGCGCGCGCCCACCAGCACCACATTCGTGTTCTTCAGTGTTTCCACCGCACTGGGGCCGGGCACCACCGCGCCCACACGGGCGGCACTCCCCTGCATCAGCGCGGCAGGCAATGCCCCCACCAGCGTAGAGGACAACGGCGCGCACAGGCACAACGCACCTGCAAAACAGGAGATTGCGGTAAAAATCTCTCTGCTGAAATACCACGCAATCCCCGCACAGGCAAGTGCAACAATCAGCGAAGCAATCCCCAGCCGTTTTGCTGTTTTGTCACTGCGGTGCTCTGAAAAGCTCTGCCGCAAGAAACCCCGCACCAATGCCGTCGGGCGGCTTACCACTAATTGCGGCCGCGGCTCGCCCAGCCCATCGGTCACATTTTTCACCAGTTCCTCACTGGTCACCTGGTAGGCGGCGGCATGGTCAAACCCGGCGCTCGCCATCTCAAAGTTTTCGGCTACCATACGGGCCGTCACACCTTTGCCCAGCGTATTGCCCGCAAGGCACAGCACCGCAATCCCGGCAAACAGCGTGTAGTTTGACGTCGCAAATTTTTCGGGCGCTGCCAAAAACGCACCGCACTGCACCAGCGCGCCCACCGTCGCCAGTGCGGGCAACAGGTCGGGGCTGGGCGAGGTAAACAGCGAGCTCAACCCGCCCGCAATGGTGTTGTAATTGATGACCATCGCACCCAGCAGCAATACCATGTTCGCCACAAGGTAAATCATCGGCTGCCCGGTGGGTGATAAAATCGACATCGTGGGCAGCCCGGTAAACGAGGCCGTCATCGACAGGTATAACCCCATCACACCAAAAATCACCGTTACCAGCAGCCGCAACCGCAAACTGGTACGCAAACTTTTTAAATCGGCCTGCACTGTCGGGGCATCGGCGGGCGAATCGTAATCCGGCAAGGCTTCTTGCGGCTCTTCCTCCTCCGGCACATAGTCCAGCACCTTGGGTTCTAGCTGCGGCATCACTCGGGTCGTTTCGTCCCCCTGTGCCACGTCGGCTTCCTCCTGTGGCAGGCTTGGGGCCTCTTGCGGCTGTTCGGCTACCGGTGCTTGCAGTGTCTCTTGTGCGGTCTGTTCCACCGGCGGTAATTCTGTGCCCTGTGGGGCGGCAGTGGTTTTTGCTGCAACAGGCACTGTGCCCGGCACCACCTCCGCTTTTGCCGTGGTTTGCTCTACCGGGGGTTCTATAGCCGCAGGGCGCTTTACAGCAGGCGTCTCTGGTGGCACGGCAACCGGTGGGGGCACTGCCGCTTTTTCTTCAGGCTGCACTACAGCGGCGGCGGCTGGCTCCTGCGCCGGGGGGGCGCTTTGCTCCTGTGTCAGTTCTGCCTGCCGGGCCGCAAAAATATCCTGCGGCATCTCAGCAGGGGTCGGCGCTGCCTTTTGGGGCGTTGCAACTTCTTCCTCCGGCGCCTCATCCTCTTCGGCATGGCGGTTTTTCAAAAAGCCAAACAGGCCACCCTTTGCACTTTTTTCTTGCTTGCGCTGTCGTTTTTCTTCCCGCAGGCGGCGGTCCAACTCCTCTTTGTCCATCACAACCGAGCTGGTAAAAAACTCGTAAAATCTTTCATCAATCAGCTCGTCCGCATGCTGGCGGCGGTCAATGCGCTCCCCGCTAAAAATATCGGGCGATGGGCGCACAAACTCGCCTTCACTCTCTTCAAAAATGGATTTTGCCCTGTCCTCTACCTCCTGCTGCGGCGTTTCCCGCAGCGGGGCAGGGGGTACCGGCTCTGCCCTTTTTTTTGGGGGGTCTACTGCCGTTTCTGGTGGTTTTTTTGTTGCCTGCCGGGCTTGCGGTTGCACCGGCGTTTTGCTTGCCGCCTTTGGCTTTGTAGGGGGCTCTTTTCTTTCTGTCGCCGCAGGCGCAGCAGGCTTTGCCACAGGTTTTTGCTGTGTCGGTGTCGGTTTTTGTCCTGCCGCTGTGGGTGCGGCGGGCTTTGCCGCAGGCGTTTCTAGCCCAAGGCTGCTCAAAATCTCGTCGACCTTCGCCTTATCCGGCCGGGCGCTACCCTCATTGTGAGCATTCTTCAGCTGCTCAAGGATTTCTTCCACGCTGTCATTCTGATATTCCAACTGGACGTTCCTCCCTGTCGTTTGCTGCTTTTAGGCGCGGTTAAAAGCCACCGCGCTGGCGAACCACTTCATACATCAATACGCCGGTCGCTACCGAAACATTCAGGCTGTCCACCCCGGCCCGGTGCTGGCTCATCGGCAGGCTTACCAGCCCGTCGCACAGCTTTTTCACCAGCGGCGACACACCTTTACCCTCGCTGCCCAGCACCAGTGCCAGCGGGCCGGTCAGGTTTTGCTTGTACATGGCGGGGCCCTCCATATCGGCGGCGTACACAAACACGTTTTTTTCTTTCAGCCGCCGCACCGCTTCGCCAATATTGGCCACACGGGCAATCGGCAGCACCATGCTGGCACCGGCCGACGTTTTTGCAACAATCGGGGTTACCTGCGCGCCGCCGCGTTTCGGGATCACAATTCCCTGTGCGCCCGCCAGCAATGCGGTGCGGATCATCGCCCCAAGGTTATGCGGGTCCTCCACCCCATCCGCCAGCAAAATCAGCGGGTCTTCCCCGCGCGCCGCTGCAACCGCCAGCAGTTCATCCAACGTGGCGTATTCCACCGCGCTCGCATAAGCCGCCACCCCCTGGTTGTTGTCGGTACCACACATGCTGCGCAACTTCATCGCATGCACCCGTTTCACCGCGGCCCCGGCCTCTTTCGCAAGGGCGGTGTAATAATTCGCCACGGCGGGGCTTAAACCTTCGGCCAAGTAAACGGTGTCCACACCTTCGCCTTGCCGCAACAGTTCCGTCACTGCGTTCTTTCCATAAACAATCGCGGTCTCATTATTGTCTCGGCTATCCCAGCCATCCCGGTTTTCTCGGCCGCCCCGGCTGTCTCGGTTGTCTCGTTCATCATGGCTGCCCCGGTTGCCCCGGCCATTCTGGCTGTCTCGGTTATCTTTGTCGCTTCTTTTATTTTTTATTTCCATCGCTGCCTCCAACCGGCTGCGTGCGGTACTGTTTTTACCGCACTGCACGCGCAGTGTGTTTCTTTTGCATTATTTTGTATATTATAGCAAA
>JAQVCK010000006.1 GCA_028689835.1 Pygmaiobacter sp.
CCTGCAATTTTTCTTTCAGCGCGTCACACTTTGACTTTGTGCGGCTGGCAATCATAATTTCTTCAAACACGTCGCTGTTTTGGCAGCACTTGTGAATGGCAACGCTGGCGACACCGCCACAGCCAATGATCATGCATTTTCCCATCTGGTTCGTCTCCTTTTATTTGACAATTTGCAATAAAATTTCGCGGGTCAGTTTACAGGCCACGGCGGTCGAAGTGCCGCTTTGGTCGTAGTGGGGCGAAAGCTCGTTGATGTCACAGCCTACCACCCGCAGCTTGTTCAGCTGCAAAATGGCGCGCAGCAGCTCGGTAAAGCTGACGCCGCCGGCCTCCGGCGTGCCGGTGCCGCAGAAAACCGACGGGTCCAGCACATCAAGGTCCAGCGACACATACACCGGCACCCCCGCAAGCGCCGGTAACACCGCGGCAAAATCCGCAAGGGTAAACGGGTGCAGGTCAGTGTGGGCGCGGGCAAACGCAAACTCGTCGCGCTCGCCGCTGCGAATGCCAAACTGGTGCAGGCGGCCGTCGCCGACAAGCTGCCACACCTGCCGCATCACCGTCGCGTGGGACAATGTCTCGCCAAGATAGTCGGCGCGCAAATCGGTGTGGGCGTCAAAATGCAGCACGTGCAGGGAGGGGTAAGCCTTTTGCACGGCGCGCACCGCACCCAGCGTTATCAGGTGCTCGCCGCCCAGCATCACCGGCAGCTTGCCGTCTGCCATCAGCCGCGCGGTGTATTCTTCGGTGAGCTGCAGCACCCTTGCGGGGTTGCCGAACGGCAACTCTAAATCGCCGCCGTCGAACACCTGAATGTCGGTGAGGTCACGCCCGCTATAGGGCGAATAGGTCTCGATACCAAAGGACTCGCTGCGGATGGCGGGCGGCCCAAAACGGGTGCCTGGCCGAAACGAGGTCGTACCGTCAAACGGTACGCCAAACAGCACGGCAGAGGCTTCTTCGTAATCGGCGTCGCAGCCAAGAAACGTCTGGATATTCTTATTCACTTTGCGCCAGCGCCTCCTTTACGTAGGTTGGCAGGTAAAACGCGCCGCGGTGCAGCGCGGTGTTGTAGTAGCGGGTGGCAAGGCCAAGGCGGTTCCACTGTGCGGGCTGCTGGTCGCTTACCGGGTGCAGCCCCTTGGACGCAAACCCAAACAGCCAGTGCCCCGACGGGTAGGTAGGGATATGCGCCTGATATACTTCGCTCACCGGGAACACCCCTGCAATGCGGCGGTGGGCGTCCTGCATGGCCTTTGCGTCCTCTTGGTAAAACGGGCTTTCGTGCTGGTTTACCATGATGCCCTGCGCCGTCAGCGCCTTGTGGCAGTTGCCGTAAAACTCTTTGGTAAACAGCACTTCGCCCGGGCCGGACGGGTCGGTAGAATCGACCAGAATCAAATCATACACGCTGTCGGTATGGCGGATGAATTTCAAGCCGTCCTCAAAATGCAGGTGCATGCGCGCATCGTCAAACCCGCAGGCAGTACCGGGTAAAAAGCGGCGGCAGGTCTTTACGACCTCTTCGTCGATCTCCACAATGTCCACCTGCTCAATGCCGGGGTACTTGCCCAGCTCGCGGGCAACCCCGCCGTCGCCCGCGCCAATTACCAGCACGCGGCGGATGCCGGGGTTTACCGCCATCGGCACATGCACCATCATTTCATGGTAGATAAACTCGTCACGCTCGGTCAGCATCATCACGCCGTCCAGCGTGAGAAACCGCCCAAACTCGGGCGAATCGTACACGGCAATGCGCTGGTAGTCACTTTGGGCCGCATAAAGCTGCTGCGTGACCCGGATGGAAAAGCGCACATCCTTTGTGTGGTACTCGCTGTACCATAAATCATCCATCGGCTTCCCCTTTCTCCAGCACGTTTAAGCGGCTGGCGTCCATGCACTCGGGCCCGGTCAGCAGGCAGCCCTTTTCGCGTGCGTAGTTGATATAATCCACAATGTCGCGGGTGATGCGCTCGCCCGGTGCCAGCACCGGGATGCCCGGCGGGTAGCACATCACAAATTCGGTGCACACTTCGCCGATGCTTTCTTCTAGCGGCAGGCTGCGCTTTGGCGCATAAAATGCCGTTTGCGGCGACAGCACCACCTCGGGGCTGATGTATTCGCTTTCAAACATATCACTGTTGTCTTTTTTATAAAGGCGCCGCAGTTCGGCCAGCGCGCTGATGAGCCGCTCGACATTTTTGGTCTTATCCCCCACCGAAATATAAGCAAGAATGTTGCCAAGGTCGCCAAACTCAATTTGAATGTTGTACTCGTCGCGCAGCAGGTCGTACACCTCAATGCCCGCAAGGCCGATGCCCAGCGTGTTCACCGAAAGCTTGGTCGTATCAAAATCGTAAATGCTGTCGCCGTTGACAAGCTCGCTGCCGTAGGCGTAATAGTCGCCAATGGCGTTGATTTCGCTGCGGGCATAGGCGGCAAAGTTTTTGACCTTTTCAAAAATCTGCACCCCCTGCAACGCAAGGTTGCGGCGCGAAATATCAAGGCTGGACATTAGCAGGTAAGACCCGCTGGTCGTCTGCGTGAGGTTGATGACCTGCCGCACATAATGCTCGTTCACCGCCGGCCCGCACAGCAACAGCGAGCTTTGGGTCAGCGACCCGCCGGATTTGTGCATGCTGACGGCGGCCATATCCGCCCCCGCCGCCATAGCGGAGACCGGCAGCCCCGCGCCAAAATAAAAGTGGGTGCCGTGGGCTTCGTCTGCCAGCACGCGCAGCCCGTGCGCGTGGGCCAGCTGCACAATTTCGGCAAGGTTGGAACAGATGCCGTAATAGGTGGGGTTGTTGACTAAAATGGCCTTGGCTGCCGGGTGCGCGGCAAGGGTGCGCCGCACCTCGGGCATGGCCATGCCCAGCGCAATGCCAAGGCGGCGGTCGGTTTCGGGGTTGACATACACCGGCACCGCGCCGCACAGCACCAGCGCGTTGATGACGCTTTGGTGCACATTGCGCGGCAGAATAATTTCATCGCCGCTTTTCAGGGTGGAAAGCAGCATCGCCTGCACCGCCGAGGTGGTGCCGCCTACCATAAAAAAGGCGTGCGCGGCGCCAAAGGCTTCGGCGGCAAGCTGTTCTGCCTCGCGGATGACCCCGGACGGGTGGCACAGGTTGTCCAGCGGCTTCATTGAGTTCACGTCCACCGCAAGGCACTGCTCGCCCAAAAAAGCGGTCAGCGCCGGGTTGCCGCGCCCGCGCTTGTGGCCCGGCACATCAAACGGCACCAGGCGGTCGCTTTTCATGCGCTCTAGCGCCTCGTACAGCGGTGCTCTGGTCTGGTCCATCATTGCTGTGCCTCCCGGTAGATGTTGGTGCCGCTGAAAATTTCAATCATCTCGCGGCGCAGTGCATTGGTGATGTCCAGCCGCACCTGCGGCGGCAGCTCGTACACGTCGGAGTTGAACAGGTAGTTTTGCAGCACAATGTCTTTGATGAGCATTTTGGTGTGAAAGATATTCGACTGGTAGATGTTGACGTCGATGGAGTCGTACCGGCGCAAGGTATCCTCTGCGATATAGTCCTGTATCGAGGCGATGCGGTGGTCGATGAACAGCTTTTTGCCCTCGACATCGCGGGTAAAGCCGCGCACGCGGTAATCCATCGTGATGATGTCGGAGTCAAAGCTGCCAATCAAAAAGTCCAGCGTGGAAAGCGGGGTAATCTCGCCACAGGTGGCAACGTCGATGTCCACCCGGAAGGTGGCAATCGAGGTTTCGGGGTGGTACTCGGGGTAGGTGTGCACCGTGACATGGCTTTTGTCCAAATGGGCCACGACGGTTTCCCCGCTGCGGCTTTGCACCATGCTTTTTTCGGCAATCAAAAAGGTGACACTGGCGCCCTGCGGCTCGTAGTCCTGCCGGGAGATGTTCAGCACCGTCGCGCCAATCATGCCGGTCAACCGGGTCAGGATGTCGGTGAGACGCTCTGAATTGTACTGCTCGTTGATATACTTGATATAGTCCTGTTGTTCACGTGCCGTTTTAGCATAGCAGATATCGTAAATATTAAAGCTCAGCGACTTGGTTAAATTGTTAAAGCCGTACAGTTTCAGTTTGTCCACCATTAAAATCCCCCCAAATACAAAAAAAGATGCACCACAGTATTCTGTGATGCATCTTGCGTTTTTGCCAAAATCAATACAACAGCATACGGCGCCTTGCGGTACCCGGCAGGCCGGGCGCTGCGCGCTTTCTTTTGTACTGGCTCAGAGTCTATATAGTAAGAAACTACTTTTACCACTCTTATTGACCGTTTCACAAGCGTGTATCAGAATACACTTGGTTATGAAGTAACCAACTGGCAATTCAGTTGCCAACTTATAAATTTTGCGCTCTTAACGCAATCAATAATGTGGGTTGCCCCACGCTCGGCAGTTGACCCGGCTGTCCGTCTGGCCTTAAGTTTTGCCGCGGCAAAACTGGTCTGTGTTTCTTCTCGCTATATGCGACCTGAAGCAGATTTACTATAAAGTATTACACTGGTTGCTGTCAAGGTTTTTTTGTTTTGCCCATCACGATTAAACCATTTCATACCCATAATATGGGTATTATTCTTGTTTCTGTTGTGACATCCAAGCTTTTTGGTACACAAAAACCGTTATTTTGTAAACTGTGGGGCTTTTGCAGCACAGTTTTTTAGGTGATATAGAAAATTTGACCAAATTTGTGAAATTTCATATCACATCACTGTTTTCCCTGTGGCTTCAAGCAGTTGACAGCCCTTGCAACAGCGGGCTATACTGGCAGGGTAGGCGGGCTTTTGTAACTGGCCTGCGCCCGCCCTGCGGGCAGATTGAAACTGGGGGGTTTTAAAATGAAGGTACTGCTGGTCAACGGCAGCAGCCACGAAAAAGGCTGCACTTATACTGCACTGCAACAGGTGGCGGCTGTTTTAGAACAGGAAGGCATTGCCTGCGAAACAGTGCAACTGGGTGGTGGCCCGGTGCGGGACTGCATTGCCTGTGGCAAATGTAAAACGCTGCAAAATGCCTGTGTGTTCCGCGATGATGTGGTCAACGAGGTGATTGACAAAGCCGCGCAGGCCGACGGCTTTATTTTTGGCACACCGGTGTATTACGCGCACCCCAGCGGGCGCATTTTGTCGGTGCTGGACCGCACGTTTTACGCGGGCAAAAAAGCTTTTTTGCATAAGCCCGGTGCCGCCATTGCCTCTGCGCGTCGCGCGGGTACCACCGTGTCGACTGACGTGCTAAACAAATACTTCACCATTGCCGAAATGCCAATTGTCGCTTCGTCTTATTGGAACATGGTGCACGGCAACCGGCCTGAAGAGGTATTGCAGGACGCCGAGGGCATGATGACCCTGCAAAACCTTGGTCGCAACATGGCTTGGCTGCTGCGCTGCATTGAGGCGGGCAAAGCGCAGGGCATTACCGCGCCCCAAAACGACGGCAGTGTGCGCACCAACTTTATTCGCTGACTCGGGTGCTGTGCGGCAGCACGCCGCCGCGGCCAGTTAGTGGCTAAAAAATGTAACCCCGGCACACCGCCGGGGCCTTTTTTTGCGGCACTGTTGCATTTTTTTGCCCCGTGCCGATTGCAAATGAGGCCTAAAAAAGTTATGATATTGGGCGAGGGGGAATGTTGATGAAGTTGTTTTCGGGCAAGCACCACCCTGCCCTTGGTTTTTTAAAGTACGTTGGGCCCGGCTTGCTGGTAACCGTGGGGTTTATTGACCCCGGCAACTGGGCATCCAACATTGCGGCAGGCTCTGCCTACGGCTATACGCTGCTTTGGATGGTCACGCTTTCTACCATCATGCTGATTTTGTTGCAGCACAACGCCGCGCACCTTGGTATTGTAACCGGCAAGTGCCTTGCCGAAGCAACCACCGAAAACGTGCGCCCGTGGCTGCGTTATTTTATTTTAGGCACCGCAGTTGCCGCCGCGGTGTCCACGGCGCTGGCTGAAATTTTAGGTGGCGCCATTGCGCTGAACATGCTGTTTCACCTGCCCATTAAACTGGGCTCGTTATTGGTGATGGTGGTTGCACTGTTTTTGCAGTTTACCAACTCGTACAAAAAAATTGAAAAAATCATCATTGGCTTTGTTTCGCTGATTGGGCTTTCGTTTTTATTTGAGATTGCCATTGTCAATATCGGCTGGCCGCAGGCCGCCGCCGGGTGGGTGACACCGGCGTTCCCCACCGGGTCAATGCCCATCATCATGAGCGTGCTGGGTGCGGTGGTAATGCCGCATAACCTGTTTTTGCACTCCGAGATCATCCAAAGCAGGCAGTGGAACTTGCAGGATGAAGCGGTGATTCAAAAACAGCTGAAATACGAATTTGGCGACACTTTGCTTTCGATGTTGATTGGCTGGGCCATTAACAGCGCGATGATTTTAATGGCCGCCGCCACCTTTTTTCAAAACGGCATTGTGGTAAACGACCTTGCGCAGGCAGAACAGATGTTGCGCCCGCTGCTGGGCAATGCCGCCTCGGTCGTATTTGCGGTGGCACTGCTGTTTGCGGGGCTGTCCTCCAGTATTACGGCGGGCATGGCGGGCGGCAGTATTTTTGCCGGCATGTTTGCAGAGCCATACGACATCCACGACAGCCACACCAAAACCGGTGTGTTGATTACGATGGTGGTGGCTACTGTCATCATCTTTTTTATCTCGTCGCCGTTTGACGGGCTGATTTATTCGCAGATGCTGCTGAGCATTCAACTGCCAATTACCATTTTTACGCAAATCTACCTGACCTCTTCGCACAAGGTCATGGGCAAATACGCAAACTCGCGGCTGGACAAAACCCTGCTTTGGGTAATAGGCCTTGTCGTGACCGTACTAAATATTGCACTGCTACTCAGCGCGCTGTAAAGCGCTGTAAAAAGGCTCCGTTTGCCGGTACGGCAAACGGAGCCTTTTTATGTTCTGTTTTCTATTTTTACATACGGCTAATCCACCAGCGGCAGCAAGGCACCGTAGCCCTGTTGCTGCATTTCGTCTTTCGGCACAAAGCGCAGCGACGCACTGTTAATACAATAGCGCAGGCCACCCCGCTCTGTGGGGCCATCATTGAACACATGCCCAAGGTGGGCATCCCCCACACGGCTGCGCACCTCGGTGCGCACCATACCGTGGGTGATGTCTTGCAGTTGCTTTACCACATTCGGGTCCAGCGGCTTTGCAAAACTGGGCCAACCGCACCCGCTTTCAAACTTGTCGGCAGAGCTGAACAGCGGCTCACCAGTGGTGATATCGACATAAATACCGGGACGAAACGTCTCATAGTACTCGTTTTGAAACGGCGGCTCGGTGGCATTTTGGCGTGCAACCTCATATTGCAACTGGCTCAATGTGGCGCGCAGCGCATCGTCGCTTTGCGGGGCATAGGCTGTGGGGTCTACCACCGCAGCCGCGGCCTTTGCAAATTTTTCGGGTGCAATGTGGCAGTACCCGCCGGGGTTTTTGTCCAGATAATCCTGATGGTACTCCTCCGCCCGGCTGAAATTTTCCAGCGGGCGCACCTCGATGGCAATCGGCTGGGTAACCTTTTTTGCCAGTGTGGCAATCGCCTTGTCAATCACAGGGCGGTCACTAGCATTGGTGTAATAAATGCCGGTGCGGTACTGCGGGCCGCGGTCACCGCCCTGCCGGTTAACCGACACCGGGTCAATGGCGTCAAAATAGAGGTTTAGCAAAAAGCTCAGCGGCACCACCGCAGCGTCATACACCACCTTTACTGTTTCGGCGTGGCCGGTGGTGTGGCTACATACCTCTTCATAGGTGGGGTTTTGCGTGGTGCCGTTGGCGTACCCTACCTCAGTGTCCTGCACCCCATGCACCGATGCAATGTATTTTTCCATCCCCCAAAAGCAGCCGCCTGCAAGGTAAATTTCAGACATAAACAGCACCTCCTGCTGATTATTTTGTAGATTGTTTGAACTGGGCTGCCAGCGTGTGGCCCCGCCCTGTCTTTATACTACCTCAATTTGGTAGGAATTTCAATCCCCCCGCTTTTTCACTTTGCCGCCCCCCACAAAAACAAACAGGGTGTGCTTTGCTGGTTTGGCAAAGCACACCCTGTATTACTTGGGTTTAAACAACCTCATTCCAGGTTCGTATAGCCCATTAAAAATTCATCCACTTCGCGCGCCGCGGCACGCCCCTCATAAATAGCCCACACCACCAGCGACTGGCCGCGGTGCATATCCCCTGCGGTAAATACACGGGGGGCGGAGGATGCAAACCCGCCGGGGGCTGTTTCAACACAGCTGCGCGGGGTGCGCTTTAAGCCAAAGGCCGCGGGCACTTCGTCCTGCGGGCCCAAAAAACCTGCGGCAATCAGCAGCAGTTCGCAGTCCAACACTTCTTCGGTGCCGGCAACCGGCTTGAGGTCCGGCCCCAGCTTGACTGTTTTTACCCCAACCAGCGAGCCCGCTTTGTCGCGCAACAGCTCGGCAATCGTCGTCTGGTAACGGCGGGGGTCCGCGCCAAATACGGCGATGGCCTCCTCCTGCCCGTAATCGGTCTTGGCGATTTTAGGCCATTCCGGCCAGGTGTTGGTGTCGGTGCGGGTGTCGGGTGCTTTTGGCATCATTTCCAGCTGCACCACCGACTTGCACCCGTGGCGGATTGACGTGCCCACGCAGTCGTTGCCGGTGTCGCCGCCGCCCACAATCACAACATTTTTGCCCTTTGCCGAAATAAAGGCATTGTCTTTTAAATTGCTGTCCAGCAGGCTTTTGGTGGTCGCTTTCAAAAAGTCCACGGCAAAGTACACGCCGTCGCCCTCGCGGCCCGGCACTTTTAAGTCCCGCGGGTTTGCGGCGCCACAGCACAATACCACCGCGTCATAGCCGCGCAGCAACTCTTTTGCCGAAAGGTCTTTGCCCACTTCGACCCTGGTGCGGAATTCGACCCCCTCCGCCGCCATCAGGTCGGTGCGGCGACTGACAATCTGCTTTTCCAGCTTCATGTTGGGGATGCCGTACATCATCAGCCCGCCCACGCGGTCGGCACGCTCGAACACCGTGACGGTGTGCCCGCGGTGGTTTAATTGGTCGGCGGCGGCAAGGCCGGATGGCCCGCTGCCCACGACGGCTATGCGTTTGCCGGTGCGCACCTTGGGTGGGTTTGGCTGTACCAGCCCTTTTTGCCAGGCCTCTTCAATAATGCCCAGTTCGTTGTCCTTAATGGTCACGGGGTCGCCGTTCAGCCCGCAGGTGCAGGCGGTCTCGCACAGTGCCGGGCAAACGCGGCCGGTGAATTCGGGGAAATTGTTGGTCTTCATCAGCCGTTGCAATGCGTGGCCAAAGTTGCCGGTGTAAACAAGGTCGTTCCACTCCGGGATTAAGTTGTGGATGGGGCAGCCGGAGACCATGCCGTTCAGCACGGCGCCCGACTGGCAGAACGGCACGCCGCACTCCATGCAGCGCGCGCCCTGTGTGCGGCGCTCTTCTTCGCTGAGCAGCGGGTGAAATTCATTGTAATGGGTGATGCGCTCGAGAGGTGACTCGCTGGGATTCACCTTGCGCTGATACTCCAGAAAACCGGTGGGCTTGCCCATCAGCGTTCCCCTCCTCTCGTATTCACATAAAAGGCCTCAACTTCGGCCTGCTCGCGGTTCATGCCCTTCTCTTCCATCTGGGCAATGGTGCGCAGCATGCGGTCGTAGTCGTAAGGCAGTATTTTTTTGAAGAACGGCAGATAGCGGCCAAAATCGGCCAGAATAGCCTTGCCGCGCGCAGAACCGGTAGCCGTGGCATGCTGGCTGATCAAATCTTTCAGCTCGGCAATGTCGTGCTTTTCGGTGACCTGCTCCATTGACACAAACTCTTTATTGAGCCGCATGTAAAGGTCGCGCCCCTCATCCAGCACATAGGCGACACCGCCCGACATGCCGGCGGCAAAGTTTTTGCCGGTGCGGCCCAAAACCACCGCGCGCCCGCCGGTCATGTACTCGCAGCCGTGGTCGCCCACGCCCTCTACCACCGCAATGGCGCCGGAGTTGCGCACGCAAAAGCGCTCGCCCGCGACACCGCACACAAAGGCCTTGCCGGAGGTAGCGCCGTACAGCGCCACATTGCCGATGATGATGTTTTCATCCGCCGCAAACGGGCTGCCCTTGGGCGGGTAGACAATCAGCTTGCCACCCGAGAGCCCCTTGCCAAAGTAGTCGTTGGAATCGCCCTCTAGCTCCAGCGTGAGGCCGCGCGGGATAAACGCGCCAAACGACTGCCCGCCGCCGCCGTTGCACTTTACGGTAATGGTGTCATCGGCAAGGCCCCCGCTGTATTTGCGCGTCAAATCAGAGCCCAAAATGGTGCCCAGCGTGCGGTTGGTGGACGACACCGGGATTTCGACCCTTGCCTTTTCGCCTTTTTCAAGTGCCTTTTGCAGCTTCTTTTCCAGCAGGCTGAGGTCCAGCGTGTCCTGCAACTTAAAGTCAAACACATCGGCAGGGTCAAAGTGGCGTTTTACGCCGGTGCCCAGCC
Organism: Pygmaiobacter sp.; assembly: GCA_028689835.1. GTDB lineage: Bacteria > Bacillota > Clostridia > Oscillospirales > Ruminococcaceae > Pygmaiobacter. The sequence goes on from JAQVCK010000006.1 coordinate 10,485, forward strand.
ACGGGTTTGCCAGCACGCCCGAAAGGTCTATTTTTGCGGCGCGGCCATTGACGGCGTGGCGACGCACCTGCAACAGGTCGGTGCGGCCCACCAACTCGTCCACGGTGCGCACGCCCAGCTTTGCCATGTGTTCACGCAACTCTTGCGCAATAAAGCGCATAAAGTTTGCCACATACTCGGGCTTGCCGCGAAAACGCTTGCGCAGCTCTGGGTTTTGGGTGGCAACGCCCACGGGGCAGGTGTCGAGGTTGCACACCCGCATCATCACGCAGCCCATTGTCACTAGCGGCGCGGTGGCAAAACCAAATTCCTCTGCGCCCAGCATGCAGGCAATGGCGACGTCGCGCCCGCTCATCAGCTTGCCGTCGGTCTCTATCACCACGCGCGAGCGCAGGCCGTTTTCCATCAGCGTCTGGTGGGTTTCGGCAAGGCCCAGCTCCCACGGCAGGCCGGCCGAGTGGATGGACATGCGGGGGGCGGCGCCGGTGCCGCCGTCATGGCCGGAGATCAGCACCACCTGTGCGCCCGCTTTGGCCACACCGGCGGCAATGGTGCCCACGCCTGCCTCTGACACCAGCTTGACCGAAATGCGCGCCTGCCGGTTGGCATTTTTTAAGTCGTAAATCAGCTGGGCAAGGTCTTCAATGGAATAAATGTCGTGGTGCGGCGGCGGCGAAATGAGCGACACGCCCGCGGTGGAATGCCGTGTTTTCGCAATCCACGGGTACACCTTTTTGCTGGGCAAATGCCCACCCTCGCCGGGCTTTGCACCCTGCGCCATTTTAATTTGAATTTCGTTTGCCGACACCAGATACTCTGACGTGACACCAAAGCGCCCGCTGGCCACCTGTTTGATGGCCGAGTTGCGGTCGGTGCCAAGGCGCTCGGGCCGCTCGCCACCCTCACCGGAGTTCGACTTGCCGCCCAGCATGTTCATGGCCTGCGCCATGCACTCGTGTGCCTCCTGCGAAATAGAGCCGTAGCTCATTGCGCCGGTTTTAAACCGCTTCACAATCGAGTCGACACTTTCCACTTCTTCCAGCGGCAGCGGGGTATCGCTGTACTGAATTTCCAACAGGCCGCGCAGCGTGTGCGGGCTATTTTCATCGTCCACCAGTGCGGTGTACTGTTGAAACAACTCGTAATCGCCACGGCGGGTAGCCTCTTGCAGCAGGTGGATGGTCTGCGGGTTATACATATGGTCCTCGTACCCTGCGCGTGCCTTGTGTGCCCCCATCGAATCGAGTGTGAGGTCGGTGCCAAGGCCCAGCGGGTCAAACGCACGCGAATGGTTGCGGTCAACCAGCTGCGCAATTTCGTCGAGGCCTATGCCGCCCACGCGTGAAACGGTGCCGGTAAAGTACTCGTCAATAACCTCTTTTGAGATACCCACCGCCTCAAAAATGCGGGCGGACTGGTACGACTGCACGGTGGAAATGCCCATTTTAGAGGCAATTTTAACGATGCCTTGCAGAATGGCGTTGTTGTAATCATCCAGCGCGACATGGTAATCCTTGTCCAGCAGGCCCTCGTCAATCAGCTCGGCAATCGTCTCCTGCGCAAGGTAGGGGTTGATGGCGCGCGCACCATAGCCAAGCAACGTTGCAAAATGGTGCACGTCGCGCGGCTCGGCAGATTCAAGCACGATGGACACCGCCGTGCGCTTGCGGGTGCGCACAAGGTATTGTTCCAGCGCTGAAACCGCCAGCAATGAGGGCAGTGCGACATGGTTTTCGTCCACCCCGCGGTCGGACAGAATAATGATATTCGCCCCAGCGCGGTAAGCGCGGTCCACCACCACAAACAGGTGGTCAATCGCTCGCTCGATGGGGGTGTTTTTGTAGTACAGCATCGACACAGTCTCGACATGGAAACCCGGCTTTTTCATGTGCCGGATCTTCATCAGGTCAACCGAGGTGAGGATGGGGTTGTGCACCTGCAACACCTTGCAGTTTTCGGCCTTCTCTTGCAGCAGGTTACCGTCGTCGCCGATGTACACCGTGGTGTCGGTGACGACCTCTTCGCGAATGGCGTCGATAGGCGGGTTGGTCACCTGTGCAAACAGCTGTTTAAAATAGTTGAACAGCGGCTGGCCCTTGTCGTCCAGCACGGCCAGCGGGATATCAATACCCATGGCGGCCGTCGGTTCGGCCCCGGTTTTCGCCATCGGCAAAATGGTATTTTTCACATCCTCATACGTATAGCCAAATGCCTTTTGCAGGCGGGCCAGCTCTTCGGGCGAGCGGCTTTCCACCCGCTGGTTCGGGATGGGCAGGTCGGCAAGGTGCAACAAATTTTTGTCCAGCCATTCGCCGTAGGGCTGGCGGGTGGCATAGCGTTTTTTCAGCTCGCTGTCCTCAATCACCTGCCCCTGCACCGTATCCACCAGCAGCATGCGGCCGGGCTTGAGGCGCGATTTTTCAACGATTTTTTCCGGCGGGATATCCAGCACGCCCACCTCGGACGACAAAATCAGCCGCCCGTCACTGGTGACATAGTAGCGCGAGGGGCGCAGGCCGTTACGGTCCAGCACCGCCCCCACCATGTCGCCGTCTGAAAACAAAATCGACGCGGGGCCGTCCCATGGCTCCATCAAAATGGCGTAATACTGGTATAAGTCGCGTTTTGCGCGCGAAATGGCCTTGTCGTTGCTCCACGGCTCCGGGATTGTCACCATCACGGCAAGCGGCAGCTCCAACCCGGCCATCATCATAAATTCCAGCGTGTTGTCTAAAATAGCCGAGTCGGACCCGCGGTTGTCCACGACCGGGTAAATTTTGTCGGCATCCGCATCCAATAGAGGCGAAGACATTGTCTCCTCCCGCGCCAGCATACGGTCGGCGTTGCCGCGAATGGTGTTGATCTCGCCATTGTGCAACAACATCCGGTTGGGGTGCGCACGCTCCCACGACGGGTTGGTGTTGGTAGAAAAGCGCGAGTGTACCAGCGCAATGGCCGACTGGTAGTCTTTGTCCTGCAAGTCCTTGTAAAAGCCGCGCAGCTGGTGCACTAAAAACATGCCCTTGTACACAATGGTGCGGCTGGACAGCGAGCAGACATAGGTGGTGTCGGCAGACTGTTCAAACACGCGGCGCGCGATGTACAGCTTGCGGTCGAAATCCAGCCCCTTTTTCACGTTGGCGGGCCGGGCGACAAAACCCTGCTCGATAAACGGCATTTTGGCCAGCGCCTTGCTGCCCAGAATCGACGAATCGACCGGCACCGTGCGCCAGCCTAAAAACTGCATGCCCTCTTTTTCGACGATGACTTCAAACATCTTGCGCGCCTGGCTGCGTTTTAGCGCGTCCTGTGGGAAAAAGAACATCCCCACGCCATAATCGCGCTCTTGCCCCAGCGTCAGCGACAGCTCCGCCGCCGCTTTTGCAAAAAAGCGGTGTGAAATTTGCAGCAGAATCCCCACACCATCGCCTGTTTTGCCCTCGGCGTCTTTGCCTGCACGGTGCTCTAGCTTTTCGACGATTTTCAGCGCGTCATCGACCGTTTTGTAGCTTTTACGGCCCTTGATGTCAACCACTGCGCCAATACCACAGGCATCGTGCTCAAAGGCGGGGTCGTAAAGACCCTGCGGGGCAAACCCTTCCCTTCGTTCCATTTCCATATTGCTATAAACCCCTCTTCTGGTAGGTGCTGGCACCGCCCGCAGCTGCATGGCACAGCACACCGCCGCTCCGCAAAGCCCTACTGGCACCACCGCCTGCAGGCAGTGGGCCGTTTACCTTATAAAAGGCAGCTTTGCGGCGCATTGGTGCGCCCTGTTTTATGGGCCGGTTCCCGACCGGCCTTTGGTACACAGGCAGTGCAAACCGAAGAACGTTTTCCACTTTCGTTTTAAAAGAATTACCCTCTAAAACGGTATGGAAAAAGGCGTTCTTCCCCCTACCCCTGGGTGAACGCCTTTGTTCTCCGTTAGTGTTTCGAGTATACTGTTTTGGCCGTTTGCTGTCAAGCAAACTGCCGGTCTTTCTGGTACTTTGTGCCTCTTTTTGGGTCTTTTATGAAATCAGTATGCAAAATAATGCATTGTATTGTATATAATTACAACTGTGCCCACACCAGTGACGGTGCGGGCTGTGTGCGGTTTTCCTGCTATTCACCCTGTTGTTCAGCTTTGCGCTTTTGTGCGGCAAGGCGCCCACCGATAAAATGGCGGTAAAGCCCCGGCTCGGACCCGGGTATCACAAAGGCGTTTACCGTGCGGCGGTAAAACTCTTCGGGGCCCACCCCGCCAATGATGGCATAGGCATACCCCTCTTCTCGCATCGCGTGCAGCGCTTTCAGCAGCAGGGCCTTGCCAAGGCCTTTGCCGCGGTACTGCTCCAGCACCATGGTGGGGCCAAAAAAGTCGGGGGCGGTGGCGTCATAGCAGGCATAGCCCAAAATCTCGGTGCCCTGCAATGCAATAAAGCAGGATACCGGCTGGCGGAAAAAGCAGACTTCGCACTCCGAAACTGCGCTTGGGTAGGCGTTTTGCTGCATCCACGCAAGCACCCGGTGCTTGTCCGGCGGCAAGGGGCGCACCAGCTCAATGCCCTGCGCGAATAGCGCCTCGCACAGCGGGCGCTCGTCGGGCAAATCCAATAAAGAAACCAGCATATCCGGCATCGTGTTGTTCCCCTTTCACTTAGCGGGCTAAAAAAGCACGCAATACTGCTTCGTGTACCTGGGTGCGGCACGCCGTCAAATCCGGCGGGGTGGTTTGCCCCGGCACGGCAAGGCGGTTTGTCAAAAGCGCCATGCCAACGCCATGCGCGGGCGACAGCCACAGGCTGGTGCCGGTAAAACCGGTATGCCCGCAGCCATCGGGGTATTTTGCGTCACACTCAAAGCCCAGCCCGCGCCCTACGCCGACATCCTGCATGGCCTGCACCAGCAGCCCGCTTTGCGCGCACAGGTACCGCCGGCCCAGTGCCACAAGGGCGTCTGCCGGGCCAAACAGCCCCGCGTGCCCGCTGACACCGCCAAAATAATACCAGCAGTTGCCGTCGTTTGCCTGCCCGGTGACCGGCTGCCATTTGCTGCGAAAGCCGCCAAACGCAAGGCCGCGGTCGGCGCACATTTTTTCTTCTACCCCGTTGCCAAAACAGCCGATGGCAATGCGGCCGGGCCCGCGCAGGCGGGCCGGCACCGGGGTGCCTTTTATAAAATACAGCGGGCCCTGCTGCTGTGTAGAAAGCCCAAGCTGCACAAGGGCTTGCGGCAGCGGCCGGCCGGTGGTCTGCTCTACCAGCTTGCCCAGCAAAATAAAATTGAGGTCGCTGTACCGCATGCCGCTTTGTGCCGGGTTTTCTGCCAGCACCTTTGCCAGCAGCGGGTAAAACGGCCCGCCCTGTGTGTAAAACGGGTACCACGGCAGCAGGCCGGACGTATGGGTGAGCAACTGCGTAAGCGTAATTTCGCCCAGCCTTTGCTGTAGCACCGGGTACTCTGCCGTTTGTGGCAGCAACGGGGCCAGCGTGTCGGCTAGCGCAAAGGCCCCCTGCTCTGCCAGCAGTAACACCGCCGTTGTGGTAAACAGCTTGGTCAGCGAAGCAAAGTCAAACCAGGTATTTGCATTTGCAGTACCGCAGGCACCACGAAACAAAATCTCATCCCGCGTAAACACCGCATACGCGGCGTCCGGGTAACAGCCCGCCGCGCGGTAGCTTTCAATTAATTCTACTGCCTGCTGAAAAGAAGTGTCCGCCATCGTTTTCACCTCTCACGGGTAAACAGCCGCATGGCAAGCTGCACGGTTTTGGGGGCGTACTCAAACAGGGCAAACGCAAACACCCCGCCGGGCAGCAATTTCAGCTCAAACGGGTTGCGCAGGGCCACAACCGCCAGCGGTACACCCGCCCTGTGCAGCGCTTCGGCCAACGCCATTTGGGCCGGGTGGATGTTGCCGTTAACAGTGCCCAGCACCACACTGCTGTGTGCCGGTGCCGCGGCCAGAATCTGCTGCACCTGCTGCTGCGTGGGGTCAAGGTCAAATAACTGCTGCGCGCCGCCAAACTGCGCCTGCATGGCACCCGCAAAGCTGTAATCGGCAAGCTGCGCGTTTGCCACCATGGTCGTCTGCCGGCGCAGCGGCGATACAAACAGCGGGTTTTGCCCCAGCGCAAAGCCAGTGCCCTCTCCCTGCCTGCTGCGCAGGATGGCGTCCCACGAAAGCTGTTCGGCAAACCCCTGCATCTCTGCCTTTGTCGCTGCCGCCAGCGGTGCCTGTGGGTGCAGGTACCGCGCTTTGCAGGCAAGGATACGCCCCACAGCCTCATCAATGCGGGCCATCGGGATCTCGCCGCTTTGCACGGCCTGCTGCAACGCCTCTACCGCACCGATGACCTCGGCGGGGGTGTGGGAGATAAAGATGAGGTCGATGCCCGCCTTGACGGCCTCCACCGTGCCCTTTGCCACCCCGACCGTCTCTTTGATGGCGTTCATCTCCATACAGTCTGAAATGATGAGGCCGCCAAAGCCCAGCTGCTCGCGCAGTAAGCCGGTGACAATGGCGCGCGACATGGTGGCGGGCACGTTTGCCGCCTCCAGCGCGGGGAACAAAATGTGCGCGATGGTGATGGACGGGATGCCCTTCGCAATGGCCGCCTTAAAGGGCAGCAGCTCCAGCTCTTGTAACTGTTGTAGTGTTTTAGAGATGACCGGCAGCGCCAGATGCGAGTCGGTCACCGTGTCGCCGTGCCCGGGGAAGTGCTTGCCCGCGGTCAGCATGCCGGCCTGCTCGTACCCGTCGTAGGCCGCAAGAGCGTACCGGCACACCTGTTCGGCCGTTTCGCCATAGCTGCGCACGCCGATTACCGGGTTGCTTGCGTTGTTGTTGATGTCCAGCACCGGCGCAAGGTTAAAGTTGATGCCGACGCTTTGCAGCTGGGCCGCCGTGTCGGCTGCGGCCTTTTGCACCCGCGCGGTATCCCGCAGCGATGCCTGCGCCATGGCGGAGGGCATTTGCGCCATGTCCTCCGGCAGGCGGGAGACCACGCCCCCCTCTTCGTCGGAGGAGATCAGCGGGGCGATGCCGGTGTTTTGCTCAATAAAATCATTCAGGTCGGCGCACAGCGTTTTCAGCTGTGCTTCGGTTTGCTGGTTATACTTAAACAGGATGACATTGCCCAGCGCGTAATCCTTGACCAGCGCCCGAAACTCGTCGCTCATCTGCTGCCCGGGGAACCCGGTGACCAGCATTTGGCCCAGCTTTTGTTTCAGGCTCATTTCTTCTATCTTCAATTCCCCTGTTCCTCCCTTGGGCTTATTGGCTGATTTTGCCCATGACGACCGGGTGCGCAGCGCCGGTGGCGGACGGCACGTTGTTGCACCCGCCGTGAATGGCCTCGTTTGCCAGGACGGCAAAGGCAACCGCCTCTTTGGCATCGCCGTCAAAACCGATCTGCTCGTTGGTCACCACTTCGGTTTCGGGCAAATAATCTGCGATGTCGTGCAGCAGGGTCTCGTTATAGCTGCCGCCGCCGCCCACAATCAGCCTGTCCGGCACTGCCGGCAAGTACTGCTGCGCCGAAAACGCAATGGTTTTAGCCGTATAACGGGTCAGCGTGCGCAGTACCTGCCCGTCGGTCAGCCCCAGCGTTTTTGCCTGTTGCAGCACACCCGCCAAAAAGCTTTCGGTATAGCGCTCGCGCCCGGTGGTTTTGGGCGGGCACTGTGCAAGGTAGGCATCTTGCATCAAAAAGTCCAGCAGTGTTTCGTCCCAGTCGTACTGGGCCGCGGTTTTGCCACCTTCATCCCAGCGCTGCTTGCCGCCGGTCATTTTGGCAATCATGCCGTCCATCAGCATATTGCCCGGGCCGGTGTCAAAGGCAATGGTATCGCTCATGGCGCCATTTGCCGGTAAAAAAGTGATGTTGCCGATGCCGCCGATGTTTTGCAGCGCGATATTCTGCGTTTTGCTGCGGTAGATCAAATACTCGGAATAGGGCACCAGCGGCGCACCCTGCCCGCCGGCGGCGACGTCCCGCACGCGAAAATCGGACACCGCAATGGTGTGCAGCCTTTCGCACAGCAGCGACACGTTGCCGATTTGCAGCGTGGCCGCGACCTCGCGCCCAAGGTACTGCACTGCCACCGGCTGGTGGTACACCGTTTGGCCGTGGCAGCCCACAAGGTCGATGTCGGCGGCGGTAATGCCCGCTTTGGCGCAAACCGCCTCGCAGGCCTCTAAATACAACTGGCCCAAAACGCCCTGTAGCATACAGATGGTATAGGTGCCGCCGTAATCGCCGCGGGCAACGCGCAAAATTTCTTCGCGCACGGCATCGTCAAACGGCACGGTGACATAGGCGCGCTGGCGCACCACCGTGTCAAGGCCATGGCCGGTAATCTGCACCAGCACGGCATCCACCGCGTCGGCCGAGGTACCACTCATCAGGCCGATGACCAGCTTGTCCTGCTTTTGCATCAACTGTGCAAGGCTCATCCTTTGACCCCCCCAAGGGCAATGCCCTCAATAAACTGTTTTTGCATTGTAATATAAAGCGCAAACGGGATGGCAAACGAAACGGTGGCCGCCGCCATGCTAAGGCCATAGTTGGTGTCGTGCTGCGAGTTAAGCAGCGAAAGCGCCACCGTAAAGGTGTACATGCTGTTTTCGGTATTGGCGACTAGCGGCCACAAAAAGCTGTTCCAGCAGGCGACAAAGGTAAAGATGGTCAGCGACACCAGCGCGGGCTGAATGAGCGGCAGAATAATCTTAAAGAAAATCTTGTACTCCGGGCAACCGTCAATCTGCGCCGCCTCGATGTAAACGTCATCGACGCCTTTCATGAATTGGCGAATCATAAACACGCCAAACGCACCCGCCATGGGCACAAACAGCGCAGCGTAGCTGTTCAGCCAGCCTATTTTGCGCATGGTCAAGAATAGCGGGATCAGTGTGACCTGTGAGGGCACCATCATCGTAGCCAGAAAAATCTTAAACAGCTTTTCTTTGCCCGGCACCGGTTTCTTTTCAAACCCGTACGCCGCCATGGCACACACAAGGTCGGTCCATACACAGGCCAGCACGGTAACGATGATACTGTTGAGCAGCGAGCGGCCAAAATCATTTTTAAAAATAATGGTGTAATAGTTTCTGAGATTAAAAGTCACTTCGTCCCACCGGATGTACAGCGAGCGCAACTGGGTAAAGGACATCAACAGCATATAGATCAGCGGGGCAACGCAGATTAGTGCAAACAGCGACACCAGCACCGTGCCGATGATCCCCATGGGCGAAATTTTTTTGCGTGCGGTTTCCATCGCGTCTCCCTACCTTTCTTTAAATACTTTGTCCTGCAGCCAATGGATTGCAAGTACAAACAGCAGCAAAATGACCGCAATGGCACTTGCATACCCCAGCTTTTGGTTGGAGAACGCATACGTGTACACCATATACGCCAGCGTAATAGTAGAGGTACCCGGCCCGCCACCGGTAAGCTGGTATACAATATCAAAGATCTGGAACGATGAAATAATGCCCAGCGTCACGATCATATAAGTAATCGGGCGCAGGTTTGGCACCGTGACATGCCAAAAGCGCTGGGCGGGGCTGGCGCCGTCCATCAGCGCGGCCTCCTGCTGTTCTTTGGGGATGCCCATCACACCGGCATAGTAAATAACCATATAATAGCCGACGTTTTTCCAGATGGTCACAAGGCAGATACACAAAAATGCCAGTGCCTTGGTGCCCAGCCAGTTGACCTCGCCGATGCCGAATAACCCCAAAAAGTTATTGATGATGCCGCCTCTCGTTTTTAGCATTACTTTCCACACGGCAGCCGCCGCAATGTTGGAAACAATGACCGGGATAAAGATGGTGCTTTTAAGTAGCGCGCCATATAACCCCCGCATTTTGTCGGCAATAAACACTGCAATCAGCAATGCCAGCAGGGTTTGCACCGGCACAGTGACAATTACATATTTTAGCGTGTTCCACAGCGCACTGTAAAACGTGGAGCTTTTGAATACCCCCTCATAGTTTTGTAACCCAATAAATTCAGCAGGGCTGTACATATCGTACTTTGTAAAGCTGAAATAGATTGCAAGAATGATGGGTATAATGGAAAACATTAAAATGATCACAAAGCTTGGCAGGATATACAGTATACCATAAAACGCCTGCTGCTTGCGCCCGGTTAACCCTCTCTTTTTCATGAACGCGTCCCCACGCCCTTTCCTCTGAGTATGGCAAAGGAGCCATATGGCCACTGGGTGGCACATGTGGCTCCCTTGCACGCGGCCCCACTGATGGGTAAAAGGTGCCTGCGTTAGTTACAGCGCCGCGTTGTATTCTTCCATCGTGTTGTCAATGACCTGCTGCGGGGTCAAATCGCCCATGTACATCGACTGGATGTTTTTGAACAGGATGTCGTAGAACGAATCCGCATTCTCAAAACCGGGCCAGATATGGAAGTTTGCAATTTCGGCTTCGCTCTCGTAAATCTTCTGGAAACGCTCGTTCTCGGTATAAGCGCCATCCTTGGTCAGCGGGGTCATGGCATACAGCTTCTCGTGGAACGCGTCCATCACCTTGGCGCTGGTCATATACTTCAGCGCTTTGACTGCAAGCTCTTTGTGGGGGCTGTTGGCAGCCACGGCAAGCGAGTCGCCCGAAATCCAGAAGCCCTCTTGGCCATCCGGGCCTTTTAAGGTGCTGAAATCCCAGTTGATGCCGGCTTTGTCGATTGAGCCCGCCATACCGGTACCCATCATCACCATCGCAGCTTCGCCATTGCGGAACAGGTCCGGTGCGTCGCCCACTGAAACAACGGTGTCATCAAAAATACCTTCGTCCTGCAAGCTCTTCAGGAAGTTGAGGGTCGTCTTGCCCGCTTCGCTGTTGAGGTTGGGCTTGCCGTCTGCATCCAGGAAATCGCCGCCCGCCTGCCAGAAATACGGCAGGAACGAAGTCATCATAGAGCTTTTGCTGCTGGAGTTACCCCAGGGCTGAATAAACGAATAGACGTCGGGGCGTACTTCCTTGATTTTTTTGCTGTAGGCAATCAGCTCGTCCCAGTTTGCAGGAGGCGCATCAAAACCGGCCTCTTTCAAGATATCCATGTTGCAGAACAGCACACTGGCATCGCCCACCATCATGGGCAGCACATACTGGCCACCTGCAACGTTGCCAATGTCATAGTAATAGTAGTTATCTTTTTCTTCCTGCGTGAAATACGAATCCAGCGGCTCTAATGCGCCAGCTGCCGCAAGGTCATACAGGGTGTCGATGTATACAACGTCAGGCCCTTCGCCCGAGTTCATACCGGTGGTGATTTTCTGCATGTACCCGGTCCAAGGGAAGATTGAAACCTCTACCTTACAGTTGTTCTCCTGCTCAAACTCCTTAAACTGGTCGGTCCAGAAATCCATGTCCGTATACTCGGCATCGCCGCCGGCATAGGGGGGTACCCATACTTTCAGCACGGTGGCATCCGCAGAGGAACCCGATGTGCTTGCCCCACTGGCAGCCGCAGAAGAAGATGCCCCCGTGCTACCACAGGCAGCCAGAAGAGAAAACATCATCAGTGCCGACAAAAACAACGCGATCTTTTTTTTCATTCTTTTTTCCTCCCTTTTCAGGCTTTTTTATTAACAGAGCTGTTGCGCCCGGTGTTGCGATTGATTGCACCACAAACGGCACTTACGCAGCACCGGGTGCTGCCTTGCCGTGTTTTGCAATCTTCTACCAGTGCTTCAGCACGTTTTCAACGCTTCCCGCACCTTGCCGCCCGCCTGCATCAGTTTGCGCTTTGCGGTTTCAAGGTCGGTATCCAGTAAAATACGGGTGATGGCGAGCTTCGCCTCTCCCTCTGCCTCCAGCAATGCCTCACTTGCCTGGCTGCGGTCGCAGCCGGTGGCCTGCATCACAATATTTTCTGCACGGCAAGCCAACTTTTCATTGGTCTGCCGCAAATCCACCATCAGGTTTTCGTACACCTTACCGGTCTCAATCATACTGACGGTCGAAATCATATTCAGGGCCATTTTTTCTGCGGTGCCCGCTTTCAGCCGGGTGCTGCCGGTTAAAACCTCCGGGCCGGTCAGCAGCTCAATGGGCACATCTGCCTCCGCTGAAATTTTGGCGTTTTTGTTGCAGGAGATTGCCACCGTCGCACAGCCAATGCTTCTTGCATACCGCAGGGCCCCAATGACATACGGGGTACGCCCGCTGGCCGCAAGGCCAATCACGGTATCGTTGCAGGTCAGCCGGATGGCGGTAAGGTCCTGCTGTCCCAGCGTCAGGCTATCCTCTGCGCCTTCCACTGCTTTCACAAAGGCGGGGGTTCCGCCCGCAATCAACCCCACGACAGTGTTGTCGTTTACCCCAAAGGTAGGCGGGCATTCCACTGCGTCCAGCACGCCAAGGCGGCCACTGGTGCCCGCGCCAATATACACAATGCGCCCACCCCGCCGCAGGCTTGCCGCCGTGTGGGTAATTGCCTCTGCAATCTGCCCCAGCTGCTCGCGCACCGCAGTGACCGCATAAGCGTCCTCTTCGTTCATCACTTTTAAAATATCAATCGAGCCCATTTCATCTAAATGCATTGTTTTGGGGTTACGCGTCTCCGTCGTCAATGCATTCAAATTCAGCTTCGCCATCTTCTGCTTCCCCTTTGTCACGTTTGTCAATATGCGTTGCAATCAGCGCAGTCTGGCTGGTAGAATATGTCGCTTGAATATAAGCAAGGTAAAGAATATCAATCACCAGCAGTTGTGACAGGCGGGAGGTGAATTTGCCCGACGTAAACTCGTATTCCGTTGCGCTGACATATAAGTTATAGTCTGCCAGCTTCGACAACTCCGACTCTACAAAGCAGGTAATCGCAATGATTGGCACCCCGTTTGCTTTCAGCTGCCTTGCGCAGTCCACCGTCGCCTTTGTCTTGCCGGAATAGCTGATGAGCACCGCCACATCGTTTGGTGTCATCGTCTTCGCCATCACAAGCTGCAAATCAAAATCATCCGAAATCTGGCAATGCTTTTTAACGCGGATAAATTTAAAAAATGCGTCCTTTGCCACTAACAGCGAAGCCCCCACGCCAAAAAAGGTCATGCTGTCGGCCCGCGACATCAGCCCCACACACTGTTCTACCACCCGGCCGTCAATCAAGCTTTGGGTGTCCTCCAGTGACGCATTGCTGCGCGATACCGTTTTGCTGATAATCGTCTCAATGCTGTCCTGTGCGCCAATTTCAAAATTGCTCTCAATCACCACACCCTCTCGCAGTGCCAGCTCACAGGCCAGTGCACGCTGGTATTCGCGGTAATCGCCAAACCCAATTTTGCGGCACAGCCGGCCAATGGTCGAAGGGGAGGCAAACACCACCCTTGCCAGCTCGTGCGTACCCATATGGGACGCGCGTTCCGGGTCGCTGAGAATAAAGCGAATGATGCCCTTTTCGGTCTCGCTCGCCTGTTTTAAATATTCTTTTGCTCTTACAATCACGCTTTTCATATTCATTTACCTGACGTCTGGCCGTTCCCTGTATACGGGTTGTTTGTAAAAAGCAATGGGCCTTTCAAACAAAAATGCCCCCGTCGTGGCGGGCCTACCCGCCTGCCGGCCATTGCTTTTCCCAAACCCAATATACAACCTTTAGGTACTTTATGTCTACATTTTTAAATTTTATGATACTTCGTTTCATAACATGATACAATATTGCCTATTTTCCTGCTCTAATTGTTTCTTTTTTGTCAAAAATATTCAAATATTGTTTCATGCCGCTTTGCTTACAAAAAAACAGGCGCTTGCCCGCGCTACCGGGCCAAACACCTGTTTTAATACTTCTATTGCGCACTGCTGCCAGGGTGGTTAGTTTGTGGTACCCTGCTTCGCCAGTGTTTTAATCATCAGCCATTCGCCAATGCCGGGGTGCACCGCATTTTCAATCAGCCCCAGCGCACAGTACCCCTTGCGCTCGTATAGTGCTTTTGCCTGCCGGTTAAAATCGCTGACCATCAGCGTGACCTTTTTTGCGCCCTGTTGCAATGCCAGCTCTTCAAACTGGGCCAACAAAAAGCTGCCTACCCCCTGTTTGCGCCATGCCGGGGCAACGCTGAGCAAAGACAGGTAGGGATATAAATTGCAAAAGCCCGCCGGTAAAATTTTCATCAGGCCAACAGCTGTGTCGGCTTCATCCACTGCAACATATAATAGGTCTGCGGCGAAAGCTTTGTCGACTGCGCGCTGAAATGCACCGGGCTGTGCAAAATAGTACTGCTCTATCGCACTGCCGCTTGCCATCTGCCCGCATGCCGCAAGGTCGCCCTCTACTGCCCTACGCAGTTTAAACTGTGTCATTGTACACACTCTTCTAGCCAACTGGCCGTTGCTTTTACCCCAATACCGGGGGCATCTCCCAGTAAAACGCGCGGCCCGTCAAACACCGGGCCCCCGGTAAACGGGTCGGCCGCGCACAGCCCCGGGCCGTCCAGGTCCACCATCGTGACCACCTGCCGGGCTGCGGCCAAGTGGGCGGCCGCACTGACAGAAAGCCGGCTTTCCAGCATACAGCCCACCATGCACTGCACCCCGTATAACTCGGCCAGCGTGCAAATTTGCAGGGCTTTGGCAATGCCGCCGGTTTTCATCAGTTTAATATTGATATAGTCCGCCGCATGGCTTTGTAACACTTTTAGCGCGTTTTGCGCCGAAAAAACACTTTCATCGGCCAAAATCGGGGTGTCCACCTGCCGGGTAACCTCGGCAAGGCCCTGCAAATCGTGGGCGGGTACCGGCTGTTCTACTAAGTCAATGTTCAGCCCCGCATCTTCCATCTGCCGTATCAGGCGCACGGCCTGCTTTGCCTGCCAGCCCTGGTTGGCATCTACCCGCAAGCGCACATCGTCGCCAACGGCCTGCCGCACCGCGCGTATGCGCTGCACATCGTCGCCGCCCTTGCCCACCTTTACTTTTAAAATGCGGTACCCCGCCTGCACAGCGGCAAGGCTGTCCTGCACCATTTGCTGTGGCGCGTTCATCGAAATGGTCAAGTCGGTCTCAAGCGCACTGTGCGCACCGCCCAGCAGCCGGTAAAGCGGCTGGTTGCAGCTTTGGGCAAACAGGTCGTAAAGCGCCATGTCCACCGCGGCTTTGGCAGAGGTGTTGCCTACAATGGCCCCGTGCAGGGTGGCCAGCACCTCTTCAAACGAATCCAAATCCCTGCCCAAAAGGGCGGGGCGAATATGGCCCAAAATCGCCGCTTTAATCGACGCATTCGTCTCCCCGGTAATGGCTGCCGTAGGTGGGGCTTCCCCCCAGCCGACCAGCCCGCCAGAGGCGGTAACACAAACCAGCGTGTCCTCTACCGCTTCTACCGTGCGCAGTGCAGTTTTAAACGGGGTCTTTAGCGGTACACGCACCCTGCCCACCTTGATGTCCTCTATTTTCATCCGGCACCATCCCTTCGTTTTGCCTGTACGGCGCCTTTTTTCTACCGTACGCCAGTATTCAGTGTAACGCAAAGCAACGGGGGATGCAAAACCATTTTGTGATACAATTTTTCACGCTGCAATTTGCCCCGGTACGCGCCGTACCTGCCCACATTGCCCGGTCATTGTACTGCCGGCGCCACTGGCCCAGTTTCCAGTTTTTTCATGCTCTTTTTAAACTGAACACCAAACAGCACTGCGGTAAAGGTAACCGCCAGCAAATCGGCCACCGGCTCTGCGGCATAAATCGCCGTTGTGGGGGCACCGCTGAATAGCCGTGGCAGTGTGTAGATCAGCGGGATTAATAATACAAACTTGCGCATCACCGCCACGACGATGGAGGCCTTGGCACTGCCAATTGCAATAAAGGTCATCTGGCAGGCAACCTGTAACCCAAACACCAGCAGTACGGCAAAGTAAACCCGCACCGCACCAATGGTAAAAGCGGCCAAGGCCGCATCAGCTGTAAACATGCCCACAAACACCTGTGGTGCCAACATCAGCAAGGCCCAAAACAGCGCCGAATACAGCAGGCTGACCTTCAATAACAACCAAAAGGTCGCGCGTACCCTCTGCGGTTTTTTTGCCCCATAATTATAACTTGCAATTGGCTGTGCACCCTGCCCCAACCCCTGCAACGGCAACAGGGCAAACTGCATCACGCTGGTGAGGATGGTCATTGCCCCCACCGCAATATCACCGCCGGCGGCAAGCAGTGAAGAGTTATAGCAAACCGCAATGATGCTTTCGCTTGCCCCCATGATAAACGGCGCCAGCCCCAACGCAAGGCAAGGCAGCAGAATACGCGGCGAAAGCCGCAGGTTGCGGCGTTGCAGCCGCAGCAGTGTTTTTTTGCCGGTCAAAAACAATAACACCCAGCAACAGGACACCGCCTGTGACAAAATGGTGGCAAGCGCAGCACCACGCACCCCCATGCCAAGCGCATAGATGAAAATGGGGTCCAGCACAATGTTGCACACCGCGCCAATCATCACCGACGCCATACTGATTTTGGTAAACCCCTGCGCAGTGATAAACGCGTTCATGCCCAGCGTTAGCTGCACAAACAGCGTGCCAAGGGCATAGACACTCAGGTAATCGGTTGCGTAGGTAATGGTGTTTTCACTTGCACCAAAAGCTAATAAAACGGGCCGCCCCCAAAGCAACAGCACTGCGCTAAGCAATAATGAAATCAACACCTGAAACAAAAAGCAACTGCCCAATATTTTTTGGGCTTCTTCTTCATCGCCACGCCCCATGGCAATGGACGCACGGGGGGCCCCGCCGGATGCAACCAGCGACGCAAAGGCAGTGACCACCATGATGACCGGCATACACACCCCCACCCCCGTCAAAGCAAGGGCACCCTCTGCCGGCATATGGCCAATATAAATGCGGTCTACAATGTTGTACAACATGTTGATGACCTGCGCTGTAACGGTGGGTAATGCCAGCCTGCGCAGCAGACGTGGGATGGGGGCAGTGCCAAGAAACTGGTTGCTTTGCTGCATGGGGGTGCTACTTCCTTTCCAGTGCGCTGTGTGCGTTTTTTACAATGCGGGCATTCAATGCGGCATATTCATCCAACTGGCGTTGTGTAAAACCCGCAAACAAATCCGTGGTAAAGTCATCCCGCGCAGCCTTTACATCCGCAGTCATCGCCGCCCCGGCGGGGGTCAGTACAAGGTGTATCCGCCGCCGGTCGGCCGTGTCTGGCCGGCGCAGCAACAGCTTTTTTTGTATCAGCCCTTCCACCGCCTTTGAAACATTAGCCTTGGGCAGCATGCGCAGCTCCACAATATCCGTTGCGGTGTCTTTCCCTGGGTTGTTGATCAAAAAAATCAGCACCTGCATCTCTAACGGCAAAAGGCCATACTTTTGTGCAAGGCTGCTTGCACTGCGCTCAAACAGCTGCATTACTAGCTGCACATTTTGCAATATTGCTGTATTGTTCAGCATGGTACCACCTTCTTTTAAATAGTTTTTATATAAACTGTTTCTATAGAAACTATTATATTCCTTTCTTTCTCTTTGTCAAGCGGGGGGCCGTTTTCTTTTTTATCGTCGAATTTCGTCTCCCTTTGGTATTTTTTGTTGTATTTTACCATTTTTCATTGAATCCCCTTTGCAAAACCTATATAATAAAGACAATTGGTTTTATTTGGTATCCCTGCTTATTTTCCGTTTAAGCGCCATGCTTTAGATTTCTGTTTTCGCATGGTATGTGTGACTTATTTCACCCGGCTGCTAAACTACCAGCAACCACAACAAAAGGACCGCCTATGAAAAAGCACATTACATTTGGCCTTTCAACCGCTGTCACCCTGTTACTCTGCCTTTTATTTGGCAACGAAAACACTTATCGCATTGCTTCCATTTTACTGATTTTCCCTGTCATTTTGGCGGTTATCTTCTACCGCAAACGCGGGCTTATTTATGCCGCCCTTATTTTGCTGGTCTCTCTTTTGATTCCCATTTTTTTAATCAAAAACCCTTATACCACTATACAATCTGTTGTTGAAGTGCTTCTTTTCTTCTCGCTTGCCGTTACCCGTTATTTCGTCGAGTCCCGGCGCGAAACGTTGCAAAGCGAGCTGGATGTTTTTTTTGAAATCAATGCCGACATGATGTGTATTACCAACCTTGAGGGGTATTTTTTGCGGGTCAACCCCTCTTTTGGGCAGGTTTTGGGGTACGAGACGCAAGAGCTTGAGGGCCACCAATTTTTAGAGTTTGTGCACCCAGATGACCAAGAAGACACCATCAACGCGGCGCAGTCCATCAACAACAACAACCGCATCCGCGGGTTTGTCAACCGATATTTGTGTAAAAATGGCGAGTACCGTTATATTGAATGGCAGTCTGCCCCACCTATTGGTGCTACCATTTATTCCACTGCACGGGATATCACCGCCCAAAAACAAGCAGACTTATTACAAAAATACACCATTTTGCGGTACGAAGCATTGCAAAAAGTCTCTGCTTTTCAGGCAAAAAACGAGGCTGAGTTATTAAATGTGCTTTTAGAAGAAGCTTTAACTTTGCTCGGCTGCCCTGCAGGGTATGTGTTTTTTGCAGACGCCGACACCAACAAGCTTTCGCTTGCCGCCTGTAAAACACCGCATGGGGCATGCAACTGCCCCCCAGAGGCGTACCAGCAAAACCCATTACTGCTACAAACCCTCGCCAGCGACAAAGCGCAAATTTTTAATGACACTCACCAATTGCACGAACAAAACCTGTGCTTTGACACCAATGGAAGCATGGAAAACTTACTAATTTTACCGGTGCGTGACGCGGAAGCTCCGATTGCAGTACTTTGCATTGGCAACAAGGCCACCCCGTTTGACCAAAACGACCAGTTGCAACTACAACTGTTCACCAAAAGCGGGCTGCAACTGCTGTTGCGCCGCCGGGCAGAAGCCGCATTAAAACAGCAAAAGCAATGGTTTGAAACCACTTTGCTTTCCATCCACGACGGCGTCGTCGCCACCTACCCCGACGGGCGTATCCGCTTTGCAAACCAGCCTGCGCTTACCTTTGCCCCGCCGGGTGTATCACCATTGGGGCAGCCCATCAGTGAGGTTTATCATTTTGTGGCCAGCAGTGGGAACCACCCCATTCAATTGCAAACCCCTTTAAACCCACAAGCAGAAAAACGGGGTATTTATGCCGAAAATCTGCACTGCCCGCGCGAAGACGGCACTGCCATCGACCTTGATATCAGCGCTTCCGCCATCCGCTCGGATAACCAAACTCTTTTGGGGTATCTTTTCATTTTTAAAGACGTCACCCAAAAAAACCGGGATGCACAGGAAATCCGTTTCCTCACCTACCACGATAAACTGACTGGCTTGTATAACCGCCGCTTTTTTGAAGAGGAGTTACATCGCTTAGATGAACAGCAAGGGTGCCCGCTTTCGATTATCATTGGCGATGTGAATGGCCTAAAACTGACCAACGATGCGTTTGGCCATTTGGCGGGAGACCTTTTGCTGACCACCACCGCAGACATTATCCGCGAAAGTGTGAGGCAAAGTGATGTTGCGGCGCGGTGGGGCGGTGACGAATACGGTATCCTGTTACCGGGGACCGACGAAAAAACCGCCAAATCCATTGCACAGCGCATTCACGAAAAATGTGCCGCTACCAACATCAGCAATATCACGCTGTCCATCTCGCTTGGTGTGGCCACTAAAACACAAGCTGGTGAAGATGTTACCGACGTGCTGCGCCGCGCAGATGATGCAATGTACTGCACCAAACTGCTGGAAAGCCGCAGCATGAAAAGCACGGCAGTAAAAACCATTTTACGTGTTTTACACGAAAAAAAGCCCGCAGAAGAGGCGCATTCCAACCGGGTCTCGTCTCTGTGCAGGCAGATAGGGCAACTGCTTGAATTGCCAACAGTACAGCTGGATGACCTTGCCCTGCTGGGCAAAATACACGACATTGGCAAAATTTCAGTACCCGACGCGGTGCTTAGCAAAGAGGGCCCCTTAAATGAGGAAGAGTTAGAAGATATGAAACGCCATGCAGAATCAGGGTATCATATCGTCAACGCTTCACCGGAACTTTCTTTCCTTGCAAACGAGGTACTTTGCCACCATGAGTGCTGGGACGGCACCGGTTACCCCGGTGGCCTTTCTGGCGGCCGCATCCCGTTGCTTGCGCGCATTTTGTCGGTAGCAGATGTCTATGACGAGATGACCAACGGGATACGTGGGCCACAGCTTGCAAACCCGGCGGCAATCAGCGAGCTGCGCCGGGTTGCAGGCAAACAGCTTGACCCGATGATCGTTGAAGTTTTCACCCATGCACTAGAGCAGGATAAGGCGCAGTCATAAACCACAGCATTTCACGCTTAATGAACTTTTATCTATTTTGACCATGTTTCTCTTGTGCTGTATCGCCAATCGTGGTATTATATGCCAAATAGGTTTTATTTTCATTAACCGTGCAAAGCTTGTTATCTTTTTTTATTCTCCTTTAAGGGAGGGTTTCCTTTATGGATAATTTGTTTTCTTGTAACTTATATCGCTTGCTGCTGGAACAACTGCCAGAAGGCGTTATTGTCACGGATGCACAGGGCAAAATTCTTTTTGTGAACCCCGCTGCAGAGCGGATTCGCAATTTAAAAAAAGAAGATATTTTACAGCACAATGTCTTAGGGTGCCACGCACCTGCTTCGCATGAAAAAGTGACACGCGCCATTGAGTTTTTACGTGCTCACCCAGATAAAACGTATCACCGCATGGTAAACGACCAGCTAAACAAAAAAGTATATGAAAATACGTATACCGGCATTTACGATGCAGAAAAAACGATGCAGGGTATGGCGGTGATTACCCATGATGTGACGGAGAAACGCCGCGCAGAAGAACTGCAGGCAACCGCGTCACGCGCGCAAAATATTGAGCTTGAAAACATGCGCCTGCAATACCATCAGTTGCTGATGACCTCAATGGAAGCACTGACCAATGTATTGGAAGCACGGGATGAGTACACCAACGGGCACTCAAAACGGGTGGCCGATATTGCCTCGAAATTGTACGAGCACCAGTACGGTATCACCGACACCTACCTTGACATCCAGTGGGCGGCAAAGCTGCATGATATCGGCAAAATAGGTATTTCTGATTTAATCATCAACAAGCCCGGCAAGCTGACAAGTGCAGAATACGAACTGGTTAAAAACCATAGCCGCATTGGCGTTGATATTTTAAAAAACCTTGACCCCGGTGAACGCCTGACCCCGACAATTCTACACCACCACGAGCGGTTTGACGGTAAGGGGTACCCCTTGGGGCTTGCGGGGTATGCCATTCCCATGGGGTCGCGTATTATTGCCATTGCCGACACTTACGACGCAATGCGTTCTTGCCGGCCTTACCGGAAACCAATCTCCTTTGAAAATTGTATTGCAGAAATACGCAATAATGCTGGCAAACAGTTTGACCCCGAATGGGTGAATGTGTTTTTAGACCTTGCCAATACGGGTAGCATTGATTGATATTGGGCTGTGCAGCAACCTGCTGCGCAAGTTTGCCATGACATGGATACCGTGATTTTGACGGCCCACATTATTGCTGTGATGAAAGAGGGGTTTAAAAATGCTGACACCACAACAATTGGAAGCTTTTATGCGACACCAGCCAGTGGCCTTTATTGCCCCCACCGACCAATCTACACCGTCCAACCAGCGTGCACCCCTGCGCCCCTGTGGGCGCCATGGGATGTCTGAATTTTATTTTTCTGTCAACGCCAACGCCTTACCCGCCGGCCAATACCAGCAAGGGCCAAATGTCAATTTATACTTCTTTCGCAAGGGGCTTTTTCGGTACGAGTCGGTGATGCTGTCGGGCCGCATGGAAATTTTGCGGGACCCCGAGCTTAAAAAAGACTTGTGGCGGCCTAAAAACCGCCTGTTTTACCACCACGGCAGCGATGACCCCAATTATTGCATATTAAAGTTCACCACCACGGAGGGCCGCTATTACTGTGATTTAAAAACAGAACCCATTCTTATTTCATAAATCCTCTTTGCCAACAGTAAAGGGGGCTTTATTTTTTATTGAATACCATATATTACCATGTATATGAGGGGGCTACATGGTTTTTTCTTGTGGTGTATCTATAAAAAAGTGCTTTGAAAACGGCCCGCACGGGGCTGCTCTCAAAGCACTTTTTACTGCTGTTTTTTTAAATCCACTTTTTGCGCATCATCACCCAAATTGCCCCCAATGTCAACGCCAGAGCAATGGCCATAATATACAAAAAGCCAAACGGGTTTTGCGCAAAAGGCACCGGCACGTTCATACCCCAAAGCCCAAACACAATCGTTGGGATGGTGAGTGCAATGGTGATGACCGCCAGCAGCTTCATCACGATATTCAGGTTATTTGAAATGACCGAGGCAAACGCGTCCATCGTACCGCTTAAAATGTCGCGGTAAATATTGCTCATCTCAATGGCCTGCTTATTTTCAATAATGACATCTTCCAGCAGTTCGGTGTCCTCCGGGTAATCTTTCACAAAATCAAGCCGCAACATTTTTTCCAGCACGATCTCGTTGCTTTTCAGCGCGGTAGAAAAATACACAAGGCTTTTTTCCAGCCCCAGCATCTGAATCAACTCTTTGTTTTTCATGCTGATGTGCAGCTCGTTTTCAACCCGGGTGCTACTTTTGTCCACCTGGCGCAGGTAAAACAAGAATAGCGTGGCGTTGCGGTACAAAAATTGCAGCGTCATGCGGTTTTTTTTGCGGGTGTTCAGCCCGCGCACCAGCCCCTCGGTAAAGGCGCGGGGCAACGCCACCTCTTTCAGGCAGACCGTCACAATGTTGTCGTCGGTCAAAATAATGCCAAACGGCAACGTGTTGTACACAAAGTTCGGCCCCTGTGTTTCTACCGTCGGGGTGTCCACCAAAATCAGGGTGTGCCCGTCCTCAATTTCCAGCCGGCTGCGTTCCTCTTCATCCAGCGCGGCAACTAAAAAGTCGCGCTCAATCGACAGGCAGGATGAGACCCGCCCAATTTCTTCTTCCGTCGGCGCGCAAAGGTGCACCCAGCAGCCGGGCAGGATTTTCTCCTGCTCTGCCAGTGCGCCGTTGACGGGGTTGGTCATGTAAATATCAATCATGCGTCACCTGCTTTCCCGGGCAGGGTCAGGCGCGCTGTGAGTGTAAAACCACTCGCCGGCGGGCCCGGCTACCCGGCATATTCATACTACTTCGAGGGTTAGGATCGCCTTCCACGAGGGTTTCACTCTCCTTTTTTGTAAAATTTGTTTGGGGCCGCAAAAAAAGCGCAGGTTTTACTGCGCTGTTTTGCTGTATCTTTAGTTTAGCCTATTTTAGGCTGTTTTGTCAACAAAAAAAGCCCTTTTTGCCGTATTTTACAGTTTTTAAACATCTGGCTCGTCTTTTCTCTCTTTTTCTTCCGGCAGCGCGGCTTTTCCCGCTTTTATTTCATACAAGCGGGCCGCAAAATCCGGCATGGGGCGCACGTTTTCGTTATAACCGGTGCCGGTAAACGCCTGTTTTAGGCGAATACCCGCCCGCATCAGCAAATCGCCCCACGCGGTATAACTCTCCTGCTCACAATCCAGCGCTTTCAAATCGCCCACCGCGTGCATCAGGTAACCGTCGGTATTCACATGCACGGGCAAAATCTGGTTGAGCAGGCTGCCAAAGGTTTTAATGGCAACGCGCTCGGGGCGCACCGTCACGGTGTACATGCGCTGGGGGCTAAGGCCGGCAAGCCGCAGCGGCCTGCGGGCACTGTTGGGCACCACCAGCCCCTGAAACTCGCCGGCCACCGCTTCGGTGCGGTCTTCGCTTACCACCATCCAGCGGGTCTCGCGGGTTTCGGTGCCGCGGCTACCATCCGCTTCAAACGGGCTTTGCAGCCGGTAAAAGCGCCCCTGCTGCAACACCTCGCGGTGGGCTTTGTACCAGCTGATTTGCGCCGCCATCATCTTTTTTTTTACCGGGGACGCGACCGCAAGGTCCAGCTCGTACCCCAAAAGGCCAAAGGCCGCAACGTCAAACCGGGCCTCCAGCGGCGACTGGCGTGCCGTCTGATGGTTGGGGCTTGCCGAAACATGGGCCCCCACCACACATTGCGGGTAGCCGTAGCTGGTGCCGGTTTGAATTTTCTGCCGCTCGTAGGCATCGGTGTCGTCGCTGGCCCAAATTTGCGGCATATAGCACAGCATACCAAGGTCAAACCGGTTGCCGCCCGACGCGCAGCTTTCAAACAATACGTCAGGGCAGGCCGCCGTCACCCGCGCAAGCACATCGTACAGCCCCTGCACATACCGGTGCGAAAACCGGCCCTGCTCGTCGAGCGCGGGCGAATACAAATCGGTCAGCGGGCGGTTCATATCCCATTTCACATAGCGAATCGGCGCGCTTTGTACCGTTGATACAACCTGCTGCACGATGTAATCGCGCACTTCGGGCCGGCACAGGTCCAGCACCAGCTGGTTGCGCCCGCGGGAGGGCGCAACCCCCGGCACCGTTACAGCCCAATCCGGGTGGGCACGGTAAAGGTCCGAATCCTCGTTTACCATCTCCGGCTCCATCCACAGGCCAAACTGCATGCCCAGCGCGTTGACCTTTTGCGCAAGCCCCGCAAGGCCCTGCGGCAGTTTTTTGGTGTTGACCGCGTAATCGCCAAGGCCCGCTTTGTCGCTGTTGCGCGCGCCAAACCAGCCGTCATCCAGCACAAACAGTTCAACGCCCAGCGCCGCGGCTTCGCGCGCCAGCTTTAGCAGCCGGCGCTCGTTAAAATCAAAATAGGTCGCCTCCCAGTTGTTCAGCAGCACCGGGCGCGGGCGGGTAGCAAACACAGGCGGCAAAATGTGCTGTTTCACAAACCGGTGCATGTTGTCGCTCATGCCGTTTGCACCCTCGTCTGAACAGGTCATCACCGCCCACGGCGCGTCAAACTGCTGCCCCGGTGCCAGCGGCCAGCAAAAGCCGTCACTCTGCACCCCGGCCAGCACCCGTGTTTCGCCCAAGGTCGAAACCTCTGCCGCGCCCTCAAAGCTGCCGGAATAAACGAGGTTAAACCCGTACACCCGGCCCGTAAACTCGGTGGCGCCGTCCTCTTTTAAAAAGAAAAACGGGTTGGTACGGCTGGACGATACCCCGCTGCGGCTGCCAAAGCAAACGGCCCCCGGCGTAAGGCGGTGCGGCGTGACATTGCGCTCGCGCGCCCAGGCACCGGTCAGCGTATACAGCGTGTAAGCGCAACCCGGCAAATCCAGCTGAAAGCTGTCTGCCCGCTGCAACTGCACGGTATCCTGTGTGCCGTTGTGCACCCGCACGGTGCGGGCAATCACGTCCGCCTGCTCGTATACGGTATAAAACAGTGTCACCTGCAAGCCGGTGGCGGTGGCAAGGTACAATGCCAGCGTGCCGTCTGCCCCATGGGGCGAGGGCAGCCCGTCCAGCACCGGGGTCTCGTTTAAAATTTCAAAGCCGGTGTACGCAAAATCGGCGGTGGTGCCCGCCTTTTGTGCCGCAATAAACGACGAAAGCCGAAAATCGCCCTTATTTTGCGGCGAAAAATCCAGCGGCAGGCTGTCAAGTGACAACGGCGCGGTGTCGGGCCGGTATACGACCTCACTGCCATAGCCCGCCGCATTTTTAGTGAGTAGCGGGCCGGTGTCGCACACCTTGATTTTAGGGCCGTAATAAAGCTGTTGCAACAGCCCGCCCTCTGCCCGCACAAGGTAACTGGTGGTACGGGTATCCAACTGAAAAACCGTATCGGTGACCGTGATCAATCTGCGCGCCCCCTGCTTTTTAAAATTACAATGTTTCAGCTAAAACTGAAACATTGCTGCCTTAATTATACCCCGCTGCGGGTGGTAAAACAACCGGCGGTGTGCTATACTGTTAAAGTATATAGGTATGCCGCCGTGTGTTTTGCTAAGCCTTGCCACGGCGGTGCTTTTGCCGATTACGCGCCAGCTACTGTGGCGCAGACCAAAGGGGACACAAACGTTGGAAATTTTGAAACCGGAGCAGTACGGCGAAGCCGAGGCTTTTGTCGCACACCACCCGTCGGGCAGCTTTATGCAAAGCCCGGCCTGGGCAAAGGTAAAACCGAA
This sequence comes from Pygmaiobacter sp., assembly GCA_028689835.1. Classification (GTDB taxonomy): domain Bacteria; phylum Bacillota; class Clostridia; order Oscillospirales; family Ruminococcaceae; genus Pygmaiobacter. The sequence goes on from JAQVCK010000006.1 coordinate 36,543, forward strand.
CTGGAAGCACGAAATTGTGGTACAGCGGGACCCTGCGGGCCAGATCATTGGCAGCATGAGCATTTTGATTATGCCGATGGGCCCCGGCGCTTTGATGTATGCCCCGCGCGGCCCGGTGTGCAGCTATGATGACAGCGAAACGCTGGCGGCGCTGCTGGCGGGTGCCAAACAAGTGGCAAAACAGTACCACGCGCACATTTTAAAAATGGACCCCTATATCATAGAGGGGGACGAAGCCCATATTGCGGTGTTTCGCGCACTGGGGTGTGAGTTTACACCCGACGCCGCGTTTCACGACACCATTCAGCCACGGCACAACTACATGCTGCCCTACCTTGAGGGGCTAACCGAAGAAAGCCTGCTGGCAAAGTTTGTGCGCGAGACCCGGTATTACATCCGCTACCCTGAAAAGCACGGGGTCGTGTGCCGCTATGGCACCGAGTGCCTCGACGACTTTTACAAGGTCTATTCTGAGACCGGCGAGCGGCAGGGCTTTTCCATCCGCCCCAAAGAGTACCTTGCCGGGTTTTTGGCGGCTTACCCCGCCGCGGCACGGCTGTACATGTGCTACGCGCCGTCGGGCGAGCCAATCTGCGGCGGCCTTGCGGTAAACTACGCGGGCAAAACCGCGCATGTATACGGTTGCTCCAGCGACGACCACGAGTTGCGCCGCCTGCGGGCAACCTACCTGTTGCAATGGGAAATGATGAAATGGGCGCTTTCGACCGGCTGCCGTATTTACGACATGCAGGGGGTCGCCACCCGGCCGGAGGACAGCGAAGCACTGTACAATGTGCTGGGCTTTAAACAAAACTTTACCGGTGAGATCGTCACGACCGCCGGCGAGTTTCGCATGATTTACAACGCGGGGGTGAATGCCGCAGTGGAAGCTGCACTGCATCTGCGCGAGCGAATGCGCGGGCGGCGATAACCACCAGCAACCAAACAAAGCCGGGCCGGGCATGGCCCAACCAGACAGGGGGAACAACCATGCAAGAGAAAAAAACGTTTTACATTACCACACCTATTTATTACCCGTCGGACAAGCTGCACATTGGCCATAGTTATACCACCGTGGCCTGCGATGCGCTGGCGCGCTATAAACGCCTTTGCGGTTATGACGTGATGTTTTTGACCGGCACCGATGAGCACGGCCAGAAAATACAAGACAAGGCCGAAGCCCGCGGTGTCACCCCAAAACAGTATGTGGACGAGATCGTCGCAACCATCAAAGACCTGTGGAAGCTGATGGACATCAGCTATGACCGCTTTGTGCGCACAACCGACGACTACCACGTTGAATCGGTGCAGAAGATTTTTCAAAAGCTGTACGAAAAGGGCGACATCTACAAGGGTGTCTACAAAGGGCACTACTGCAAACCGTGCGAAAGCTTTTGGACCGACAGCCAGCTGGTGGACGGCAAGTGCCCCGACTGTGGGCGAGAGGTCTACGACGCAGAGGAAGAGGCCTATTTCTTCCGCATCAGCAACTACTCGGACCGTCTGCTGCAATACTATGAGGACCACCCGGACTTCATTCAGCCCGCCTCGCGCAAAAACGAGATGATTGCATTCATCGGCCAGGGCTTGCAGGACACCTGTGTGTCGCGTACCAGTGTCAAATGGGGCATCCCCGTAACCTTTGACCCCAGCCACACCATTTATGTGTGGATTGATGCGCTTTCAAACTACATCACCGCACTGGGTTACGGCAACACCCGCTACGACGATTACGACCACTATTGGCCCGCGGACATCCACATGGTGGGCAAAGAGATTTTGCGGTTCCACACCATTATCTGGCCCGCGATGCTGATGGCGCTGGATTTGCCGTTGCCTAAAAAGGTGTTTGGCCACGGCTGGGTGCTGATTGACGGCGGCAAAATGAGCAAATCGAAGGGCAACATTGTCGACCCCGGCATTCTGTGCGGGCGGTACGGCGTGGACGCCATCCGTTACTTTTTACTGCGCGAGATCCCGTTTGGCAACGACGGTGTGTTTACCAACGAGTCGCTGATTAGCCGCATCAACACCGACCTTGCCAATGACCTTGGCAACCTGCTGTCGCGCACCGCCGCCATGGTGAAAAAATATTTTGGCGGCACCCTGCCCGCACAGCGGCGCGCCGATGCGCTGGACGACGAGCTTGCCGCACTGTGCGAAGCGCTGCCCGGCAAAGTGACTGGCTGTATGGATGAACTGCTGTTGCCGCAGGCGCTGATGGAAATTTTTAAAGTGGTGCAGCGCGCCAACAAATATATTGATGAAACCACCCCGTGGGCCCTTGCAAAGGACGAAGCCCAGCGCGACCGCCTTGGTGCCGTGTTGTATAACTTGTGCGAAACCTTGCGCTATGTCGCAGTGCTGATTACCCCGTTCTTGCCCTCTACCGGGCCGAAGATTGCCGACCAGATTGGCGTGCCCGCAGAGCTGCGCAGCTTTGACAGCCTTGGCCACTTTGGTGCCCTGCCCGCAGGGTGCCTCGTGCCCGGCGGCGAAGCGCTGTTCCCGCGCATTGATGCCGAAAAAGAGCTGGCAGAGCTTGCCGCCCAAAAGGCAGCACAGGAAGCCAAGCAAAAAGCAGCGGAAGCTGCCCCTGCCGGGACAAGCGCAGCCAGTGATGTCGCAATTGAGCATGAACCGGAAGTGGATTACGACACCTTTAGCAAAGTAGAAATGCGGGTGGCCAAGGTGACCGCCTGCGAAAAGATGAAAGAGAGCCGCAAGCTGTTAAAATTGACGGTGTTTGACGGCGAGCGCGAACGCACGATTCTCTCTGGCATTGCCAAATGGTACGAGCCGGAACACCTGATTGGCAAAAAGGTGGGCATTGTGGCAAACCTTGCCCCCCGCCCGATGATGAGCGGCAAATACCTGTCGGAGGGCATGATCCTTGCCGCCGATACCGAAGACGGCGGCGCGGCGGTGTTCTTCTTCGCCGATGATGTGCTGCCCGGTAGCCGCATCCATTAACCTGCGCGGAAAAACCGTTCAAAAGTTGCCCTGCTTTCAAGGGCAACTTTTTTTGAACCAAAGGAGAATTTTTGTGGAACACCATCCCGTGCGGCGCTGGTTCACCGGCCGTTTTTCAATGCCTGCCACCGCAGTGCTTTGCACCCTGCTGTGGGGCAGCGCGTTCCCGTTTGTCAAGTTAGGGTATGCGGCTTTTGGGGTCACCGCTGCCACCGGTGCACCGGCAAAGCTGTTGTTTGCAGGGTTGCGTTTTGGGTTTGCCGGGCTTTTGGTGCTGGTGCTGGGCAGCTTGCAGGCAAAGCGCCCCCTGCTGCCGGCACGCAATGCCATCGCACCTGTTTTACTGACTGCGCTGGTGCAAACCGTGGCGCAATATCTGTTTTTTTATATTGGTCTTTCCAACACCACCGGCACACTGGGCAGCATTCTCACCTCCACCTCCGCCTTTTTTGTGGTGCTGGCCGCCCCTGCCTTTTCGCGGGGGGAACAAATCACCGCAAAGGGCCTTGCCGGCAGCGTAATTGGGTTTTTGGGCGTATTTTGGGCAGCAGGCGGCGCGGCATTTGCCTTTCACCTGACCGGTGAGGGGTTTATGTTACTTTCCGCCCTCGCCTCTGCCGGCGGTGCGCTATTGTCACGCCGGTTTGCACAAACCATCTCCCCGCTGTTGCTCACTGGCTGGGCGCTGTTTTTGGGCGGCGCGGCACTGGCCGCGGCCGGGGCCTTACTGGGCGGGCGGCTTGCCGTGGTTTCCGCACAGGGCATTGCACTGCTTTGCTATTTAATTTTACTGTCTGCCACGGCGTTTTCGCTTTGGACGACCCTGCTGAAATACAACCCTGCCGGGCGCGTTGCGGTATTTAATTTTCTCATCCCGCTGTTTGGCACCATCTTATCGGTATTGCTGCTGGGCGAAGACACGCTGCAACCACGCATTTTAGGTGCGCTGGTGCTGGTGTGCGCCGGCATCGCATTAGTCAACTATAAAAAGGAGAGCAAGCAATGACACCTATTTTTGACACTCACGCCCACTATAACGACAAGGCATTTGACGACGACCGCGAGGCCGTGGTTGCAGCCCTGCCACAAAACGGCGTTGGCACTGTAATCGAGTGCGGCATTGATTTTAACAGCTGCATGACTGCGCTGGACCTTGGCCACCGGTACCCGCACATGTATGTGGCGCTGGGCATTCACCCGCAAAGCCTACTGCCGGAGATGCATGCCACCACGACCATGAAGTTCCACGGTGACTGGCGTGCCGAGATGGCCGCTATTCGCCCCTATTATGACGACCCGAAGGTAGTTGCCGTGGGCGAATGCGGGCTGGACCACTTTTACCCCATCCCCCGCGACGAGCAGATTGAGCTGTTTCGCGCCGAACTGGAACTTGCCCGCGAGCTGGATTTTCCCATTTTGATGCACGACCGCGAGGCACACGGTGACACTTACCCCATTTTAAAAGAATACCGGCCCAAGGGCATCTTGCACTGCTATTCGGGCAGCGCACAGGACGTCGCGTGGCTGGCGGAACAGGGCCTGTACTTTGGCTTTGGCGGTGCCACGACCTACAAAAATGCCCACCATACGCTGGAAGCCGTTGCCGCCGTGCCGGACGAGCTGTTTTTGCTGGAAACCGATTCGCCCTACATGACGCCGAACCCGGTGCGCAAAGAGCGCAATACCTCGGCCAATATTTTGCATGTGGCAAACAAGCTTGCCGAAGTGCGCGGCACGACAACCGAAGAGCTGATTGCCCTTGCCTCTCGCAACGCGCACCGGCTGTTTAAGATACCGGAATAAGCTTGCCGCGCGCGGTACGCCGCAAAACAGCATTTTTGCACAGT
>JAQVCK010000115.1 GCA_028689835.1 Pygmaiobacter sp.
GCGGTAGAACTTACTTTGACCCTGAACGGGGTCGTAATTGATGTTTCTGAAAGTGCTAATACTAGCGCAATAGACTTTAATTCAGCAGGGGCCTGCACGTTGGTGCTTGCCGCGGGTAGCGTAAATAATGTAAAGGCGGGGCAGAACCACCCCGGTATCTATGTGCCGCAGGGGAACAAAATAACGATTACAGGTACCGGTAGCCTTACGGCCACTGGTGGGCAGTATTGGCCGGGCATTGGCCGCAACGGTAATGGTAATATTGAGATACAGTCTGGCCCAATTAATTCTTTTGGTAGCGATGGTGGAGCTGGCATTGGCGGCAGTTATGGGTTTGACGGCGGTGCGGTTTTAATTACCGGCGGCCAAATAACGGCAACAGGGGGGTATGGAAGCGCCGGCATTGGCGGTGGATATATAGCCCGTGAGGGCAATATTACAATTACTGGGGGTACCGTGAAAGCGGTCGGTGGATATCATGCTTCTGGTATTGGTGCCGGTAGGGATGCGGCTTATGGTACCAGTGGGGCACTGGTATTTGCAGGGGGCAGCATTGAACTGCAAGGGGGTACCAGCAAAGTGCCAGTCAATGCGGCGGCGCAGCCGGTTTACCTGACGACAATTACCCTGCCGCACAGCGAAGCTGGTACGGCAGTGACAGAGCTGCAAACCAGCCTTGGTGATGGCGCATACCCCATTACAGATGTGAAACTGAACAGCGCGGGCAAGTTGCTTCTTTATCTGCCTTCCGGCACGCAGACAACGAAAATCGTGACAACACAATATACCTATGAAGGCACAGCGACTACGGGTGACACAGCGACAACCGCTTACCTTGTTCTGCCGGATTTTGTGATTACCGGTGGTGCACAAGGGGTGGATTACACCTACGAAAAAGGTCAGCTTGTAATTTTGAAAGGCGGTAGCTACACTGTTGCAATGGCGCCATTTGCGGTGGGGCAGGCCAGTATGGGCACAATTCAGGTGGCAAATGGTGTAACGGCGCAACTTACGCTGGACGGCGTGTGGATTGATGTTTCACAGGCACCGGGCCAAACGGCGCTGAATTTAACGGGTGCCAATGTAACTTTAAACCTTGAAAACGACGTAAAACTGTTCAGCGGTGCCGCATGTGCCGGCATTTTAGCACCTGCGGGTAGCACCCTGCAAATAGTGGCAGGGCCGGGGGCAACATTGCAGGTTAGCGGCGGCAGCGATGGCGCTGGTATCGGTGGCGGCAACACACAGGCAGCGGGCAATATTACAATAGAAAACGGACAAATTACTGCAAAAGGTGGCAGCAGTGCGGCAGGTATTGGCGGCGGGGCCAGTGGTGCCGGGGGTAATATCACGCTGCATGGCGGTACAATTACAGCGTTTGGCGGCGGGCAAGACCTCGGTGCTGGTGCCGGTGGTGACAATGGCATATTGACAATTACCGGCGGCGCAATCAGAACTTCCAGTGGGTCGCTTGCAGTGCAGCCGACGAATGGTGTAGTGCCGGTATATCGCACAGAGTTATTGCTTGCACATCTGACTGGGCAAAATAAGGTGCAGGCCCTTACCCTCAGCAGTGGCAGCTATGGGACAAGTGATTTATATGCGAGTGGCGAACAACTATACCTGTATTTGCCTGCGGGTGTAACCGTTACCGAGGCTGTGGTGGATGCAAATGTTTATACCGGTGCCGTAACAACAAAAGCAGACGGCAGTGCATGGGGGTATTTGTGCTATCTGAAAGAATTTACGGTGAGCGGTGGCGTAAACGGTACAGATTACAGTTACCCGGGCAATCAGTTGACCTTTGAAAAAAGTGGTGCTTACACACTAAGTATGACACCGGGGGTATCAACTGCATACTTGGACGAAATTAAAATTGCATCGGGCGCTGTGGTTCATTTGACCGTCGACAGCCTTCGGGTTGACGGGCAAAAAAATATGCAAAGCCCAATTTCGGTTGCACCGGGGGCAACACTTTACTTGACAATAACGGGGGCCAATCAGTTTACTGGAGGGCCAGGCGCTGCAGGGATACATGTGCCACCGGGGGCTGCCCTTGTGCTGGGTGGTAGTGGCAGGCTTAGCTTTCGTAGTAACATTATGCATGTTGAACAGAATGCTTTGCAGGGCGCTGGCATAGGGGGTAATGCTGGAGAATCTTGTGGAACGATTACGGTCAATGGCGCAGAGCTTAGTTCCTACAACTCATATGCTGCCTGTATTGGCGGTGGCAGAAATGGAAATGGTGGTACCGTTTGCATTACAGGCGGTAATGTGGACGTGAATAATTATGGTCTGGGGGAAGCAATAGGCAAAGGCGCGTTTGGCTTGCAAAGCGGGTCTTTAAAAAATGCCGCTGGTGCAGATGTGTTTTTGACCACACTCGACTTAGGGTTAGTTCCGCAGGCAATCAGCGAACATGACCTGATCTTTGGCGGTGTTGCCGCAGCGTATGGTACCAAAGGTCTTACAACAATTGACAATCAGATCTATTGCTATTTGCCGCAGGGGCAGGCCACGGCGGCGTACCGCAACAGTTATTATACGGCCACGGTAAACGCGGTGCACGCCAACCAGTTTGTATTGGATAGTGCGACCACGGTATATACAGCACAATTTACCTTACAAAAACTTTCTTTTAAACGGACTAGCGGTATTTTATACAGTGGTAATACGTTTGTGGGTACACTACTGGCGGAAGAAGGGTATTTACCGCCGAGCACAATTACAGTCAACATGGGGGCAACAGTACTGCAGCAGGGTATTGATTATACCTATAACGCCACAACAGGGGTGCTTACGGTGCCCAATGTCACAGACAATTTGACCATACAGGCACAGGGCATTTTAAAAACTTACAAAATTGCGCTGGCCCCCGCAAAACTGGATTTTGGCAGTTTTTCCGCAGGGTATACAGCCTCGCCCGCACCGCAAACTGTTACAGTGACGAATAACGGCACGGGTACGGTGCGTCTGGTGCTACCACAAAGCACGGCATTTACAATAGGAAACTTTTCTGTAACACAGCTTGCAGGGGGCCAAAGTGCCACTTTTACGGTGCAGCCCAAAGCAGGCCTAGCCGCAGGGGAATATCGGCAACAGCTTACTGTCACGACGCAAGAAGGGGTAAAGGCTGATTTTGAAACCGCTTTCACCGTAACGCCAGCCGTGGGCACCACCGTTACAGTTGCGACACCGGTGGCAACACCCACCCCTGCGCGTACCCCAGCACCAGCGCGTGCAGTTGCAACACCCACACCTTTGCCAACAGCAACGCCGGCGCCCTTGCAAAGCCCCACACCGCAGCCAGAGGCAGAGCAGTTGACATTGACCGACACAGATACGGGTATTACGGTGAGCGGGAACATGCAAAATGATGCGAAGTTGTTGGTGCGCCAGCTTGACCTTGGGCAAAGCGAAGCAGAACAACAGCTGGCAAGTAAAATAAAAGAGGATGCAAAATTCTTTTTATTTGGCAAAGAAATCTCAATTCAAGGTGAGTATACCGGCCCATTGGTACTCACAGTGCCAGTAGACCAGCAATACGAGGGCAAAACGGTTACAGTGCTGCATGCGGCGAAGCAGGGGCTTGAAACACTAACAGCTGTGGTACAGGGCGGTGCAGTGCAGATTACGGTCAATAGTTTATCCCCATTTGGCTTCTTTATATTGGGCCAGCAGGTAAGCCACTTTTCGGTTTGGGCAGCGGTTGGCATTGTGGTAATTGTGCTGGCAGGTGCCGCGGCATTTGTTTACCGGCGCAAACACGGGCAGATAAATAAAAAATGATAACGAGGGCACTGTGATTTTAAAAAAATTGCTGTCGATTGCGCTTTCGGATTAAACCCCGCATGTGCAGCATGTACAGTACAACAAAGGGCACCCATCAGGGTGCCCTTTGTTGTACTGTTTAATTTTGCCCAAGTGGACGATAAGGTTCCTAACGGTTTCTGGTGGGCTTGTTTTTGTGTAGTTGCTGGCAGGTTAAAATAAAAACACTAAAAATTACCGAAAGCGCCAACAAAGCCCAAAAGCGCGACGACAGCAATAATACTGAGATTCACCTTAATAAACGTTGTGTAATTAGATGAAGTATTTGGAAATAGATGATGACGTTTCTTAAAATAAACGTAGTTTAAAACAATATACCCACCCATGACAGGAATTTGCATAAAGAGGGCTAGTGTAAAGGTAGAGACACCAAAGATAAACCCGGTTTCAAAGGTATAAAGAAAGCTGATAATCAAGGGGACTGCATAGCTTAGCATGTAATAAAACGGCGCATTTTTGTACCGCTTTTTTAGCCCGTGCCGAATGACAAGAGAAAAGGCGCCAAGTAGAAGGAGAGCAATCGCATAACAGTAGTCTACAACCTTAAGAGCAGGGTATAGAGAATAGAACTTTTCTACAGGGATACCATAGTTGGTCATATAAGTAGACCCTGTGAAGTAAACTATAGCGTAAAGAAAAAATACAATAGCAGAAAGAATGCTTTGAATGTTGGTGACAAACCAGTACCACTTCATTTTCATTGCACGCGTATCAGCTGTGTTGTAAGCAGGGGCGCTTTGCGCAAACCCGTTTTGTGGGATGCCGCTACCTTGCACGGCACTGCCGGGGTAAGTGTAACCGGGTTGTTGTACACTGCCGGGTTGCACAGAATTAGCGCTTTGTACCGGGGTGCTGGTTTGGCCATTGCCGCGCTGGCGCAGGTAGGATTCAATGTCGCTGAAAACACTGCGTTCCAGCTGATACTGTTGCTGGTTAATCTCGTTTGCAATCGCGCTTTGTTCAAATGGCCGTTGCAGATCGGTTAAGTATGTTAATACAACATAATAAAACACGGTGCCTGCCCACAGGCCGGTTGCAGGGTCTGGGTCTTGGTTTGCCTCTAGCATTTTGGTGCGCACGTTCATCTCAAAATATGCACCGTTTGGGGTGCTTCGGCCTGCCTGCTTTTCAATCTCAAGAAACGTCTCGGACGCTTTTGAGCAGGGCAAAGTGTAATAGATTTCGTAGTTTACCGCATTGTGATATTCTTTGCTTGCACGGTACAACGCGGCTTGCAGCTCGCCTTGTGTGGCACCGCGTTGATAAGCGGGTACAACATAAGCCTCAATGGCCTGTTGATACCTGGCAAGGTTATTTCTTGCCGCGTTTTTTGCAATTTGTTCAATTTGGTTTACTGAAAATTCCTCCATGGTGGGCCCCTTTCTTTGCAACTAAACTTAAAATGCGCCTTGGTGGTGCTGAAATAAAAAATAAACCGCAACAGGGCTAACAGCGGTGCCGACGATGTGATATGATAATTGAGTATAAAAAATAGCGGGTGCAGTGAAACGATTTGTAAAAGAGTGAAACTTTGTAAAAGATAAAAAAATAGGGCGCTGAAACTGGCCGCCTGCCTATTTGGTACAAAGTTGCTTTTTCAAGAACCGAATAATCACATTTTACCATAGAGTGGATTATTTTTCCATAAAAATTACCGCTTTTATTAAACAATTAAGGTGGAAAATAGGGTGGTAGCCGGTACCCCCAACAACAAAAAACAACCGAGGGGTTAGCCCGTGGTTAAAGGAGCTGTCTGATGATAAAAATACTGTTTGTCTGCCATGGAAATATTTGCCGTTCGCCAATGGCAGAATGTGTGCTACAGGATATGCTGGTAAAAAACGGCCTTGCCGGGCAAATTGAAGTTTCCTCCGCCGCCACCAGCACAGAGGAAATTGGCAACCCAGTGCATCCCGGCACATTGCGGGTGTTGTGTAAGCAGGGGATTACCAGCTGTGACCACCGTGCCGTGCAACTGAAACAGGCGGATTATACGCACTATGATTTAATTGTGGGGATGGACAGTGCCAACCTGCGCAACATCTTGCGCATTACAGGCGGGGATGTAAAAGGAAAGGTGCACCGTCTGCTGGATTTTACAAATACCCCAGGGGAGATTGCCGACCCTTGGTATACCGGCGATTTTGATGCGACTTTTTGCGATGTATATGCGGGCTGCCTTGCATTGTTAGAACGGGTGAAAAAGCAGGGATAAACTTTGACGTTGCCGTATTTGGTATCAAAACAGCAGAAAAAACAATCTTTTGATGAAATGCACCGAAAATTTATCTGGATTTGCTTGAAACTGTGACGCATTAACGTTACAATAATGAATATGAAAAGTTTAGCATTTTAAATTGTTTTGTTACGGGAGGGGCCTCTATGCCATGGACCCAAGACTTATCGGTTGGTGTTGACTTAATTGATGACCAACATAAAATGTGCTTTAAAAAAGCCGAGGCCCTGTTTGAAGCGGGTAAAAACCATCAGGCAAAAGAGTATATTGGTGAGTTGCTGGATTTTTTGAGTGACTATACCAAAAAGCATTTTGCCGATGAAGAAAACTATATGCTTAGTATTCAGTACCCGGGCTATGCAGAACAAAAAAAGGAGCATGAGGCCTTTATTGCACAACTGGTTAAACTGAAAACGGATTACGAAGCTAGTGGTGGCAGCCTGATGGTGATTTTGAATGCCAACCAGATGGTTGTTACTTGGCTGACGAGACATATTGGCACTTTGGATAAAAAGATTGGCCAGTTTGCAAAAAACAAGCAAGCATAAAACCGCGAAACGGTTTTGAATAAAAAGGAGGAACCTATTATGCCATGGACACCGGATTTATCGGTTGGCGTAGAACAAATTGACGAACAACATAAAGAGTGGTTTAAAAAGGCGGAAGCCTTGTTTGAAGCAGGTAAAAACCATCAGGCCAAAGAGTATGTTGGCGAGTTGCTGAACTTTTTGAGTGACTACACCAAAAAGCATTTTGCCGATGAAGAAAAATATATGCTCAGCATCAATTACCCCGATTACCCGACCCAGAAAAAGGCGCATACCGCATTTATTGAGCAGCTGGCAAAGCTGCGTGCAGATTATGATGCCAGCGGCGGCAGCCTGATGGTGATTTTAAATGCCAACCAGATGGTTGTCACTTGGCTGACCCAACATATTTCGAATATGGATAAAAAAATCGGCCAGTTCGCAAAAAACAGCCATTAACCGGCAGCGGGGTGGCGGCAGGCGCTCTGGGGGGTCTGTGTCTGCCAAAAAACCACTGCGTTGCATTGCAAAAGGGCTTAGGTTACCGGATAGGGCCTAAGCCTTTTTTGCTTTTTTATATGGCTTTTGGGGCCGGTTGGCCCAGAGAAAGGGAAACTTAAATGCCAGCAATAGTAGAGGATATAGCAGTGCTTAGCCTGATTTTTTATGGTGGAATTTATTTGATGATTGCAATCAACCCCCGTTCGCAGTTGCACAATTACCCCAAGGCAATTCGCGAGGCGGTGCCACCCAAGACAAGAAGTGAAACAGCACTGACACTTGCGGTGGGGCTGCCCGTACTGCTGCTGGTTACAGTGTATGTGATCGGGGTTTCAATCATGCGCGGCCAAGCAGACCCTGCAAGTTATTTTGCGGTATTTGGGCACTGGCTTGCTGTGCAGGTGGGCCTTTGTGCGGTGGATTTGCTGATTTGCGATTACCTGATTTTTTGTACTATCACCCCACGTTTTCTTGTGATACCAGGTACGCAGGGGCACCCAGCGTATCAGGATAAACGCATTCAAACCCGCACGATACCACAAATGCTAATTGTGGCCCCGGTTTTGGCGGCGGTGTGTTCGCTGACTTACTTTTTACAATAACGGGCTACCTGCGCTTTAATGCCCGGTGCCGAAGCACAAAATTAAAACAAACACCCGCAGTGGCTAGCCACTGCGGGTGTTTGTATAAAGTATGCAGGTAGGTTTAGGCCTACGGTGTGCTGCCCTTTTGGCCGGCAGTCACCCAAAAACGCATTAAATTATCCATTGTCAGTGCAAGGTCTTCGCGGCAGCGCTGTTTTGCCTGCGCAAACGGGATGGCAAGGGTGTTGATGCTAAAAATAGCGCTGACCCCTTCATCGTAAGCTGCGCTGCCTGCGTCCCCAATGTCGCCCACAACGGCAACAACGGGGATGCCTTGCTTTTTTGCACGGCGCGCAACGCCAATGACCACCTTACCGCCCAGCGACTGGGAGTCGAACTTGCCCTCGCCGGTGAGCACCAGCGAAGCACCTTGAATGGCATGGTCAAACTGCACGGTGTTCAGCACCACTTCAATGCCCATTTGCAGGGTGCTGCCCAAAAAGGCCACCATGCCGCCGCCCATACCGCCGGCGGCACCGGCACCGGGCAGGTGCGCAATCTGCTTGCCAAGGCAATGCTCTATCACCCCGGCAAGGTGCAGCAGGTTTGCGTCCAGTGTTTGCACCATCGCTTCATCGGCGCCCTTTTGCGGCCCAAATACCGCGGCCGCACCGCGCGGGCCACACAGCGGGTTGTCAATGTCGCACATGGTGATGATTTCTGCTGCCTGTACCGCAGGCAAAAGCCCCCCCACCTGCACCGAAACAATGTCGCTTAATGTGGCGCCCACCGGCACAAAGGTTTGCCCCGCCGCATTGTAAAACTGTACCCCCAGTGCCGCCGCGGCACCGGTACCACCGTCGTTGGTGGCACTGCCGCCAAGCCCAACAATCACCCGTTTGCAGCCTGCCTCTACCGCGTGTGCAATCAACTGCCCAACCCCAAAGGTGGTGGTTTGTTCGGCGTGCAGGTTTTCACCCACCAGCGGTAGCCCTGCGGCTGCGGCCATTTCCACTACCGCAGTACCA
>JAQVCK010000116.1 GCA_028689835.1 Pygmaiobacter sp.
ATTTTTTCGATGACCTCGTTGATTTTCTCGACATACTTCAGATTGCTCATAATTGGTTTCTGCTTTCCTTTCTGACTTTTATTGTAAAGATGCGGCCGGGCCGGTTTGCCCGGCCGCCCTTTTACCTGAGGATTAGGCGTAAACGCCGGTGAGGTAACCAAGGCCGGTCAGGACGCAGGCCAGTGCAAGAATCAGGCCCATTACCGCGAGAGGCGACCATTTCTTTTTGGCATACAGCCGGTAAATGCCCATCGTGAGCAGCAGCGGCAGGAGGCCCGGGAAAATGTTGTTGATTAAGGTATCCAGATCAATTGCAGCGGTTTCGCCGCCGGGAGGGGTGATCATAACAGGCACATACACGCTGACATACGATGCCGTCAGTGCGCCAATGACCACAAGGCCCAGCACTGTCATCGCAGAGGTAAGCTGTGCAAGGCGGCCGGACGACATAAATTTGTGAATGCCCTCAAGGCCGGTCTTGTACCCCAGTTTCCACATGTTCCAGCTGATAACTGCCGTGAGAACAGGGTAGCCCAACATGTACAGCAGCGGGCCGCCGTAAGTAAATACACCGCCCATGTTGGTAATCGTCATGCAGATGGTCAAAAGCAGGGGGATTGCGGTGGCCACCCACATTGAATCGCCGATGGCGGAGGTCGGGCCAATCAGCGCAACCTTTACCGCGTCGCTGACTTCCGGCGCAATTTCTTTTGCAGCAACGGCTTCTTCCATGCCGCAGATAATACCGGGGGCAATGGCGCCAAGCTGTTGCTCGGTGTTAAACAGGGTCAGGCTGCGTTTGTATGCCGCAGATTTTTCTTCTTTTGTTGTATACAGCTCTTCCACTACCGGGGTCATGGTGTGCGCCATGGCGTTGCCCAGCAGGTTTTCGCCCTGCTGTGAGCAGCCATGCCAGAAGAACCAGATCAGCCAGGCGCGTTTCAGGGTAGCGGGGCTTAATTTCTTTTCCACTACAGTTTCCTGTGTGGTGTTTTCTGTTGTAACCTGTTCCATTTATGCCACCCCGCCTTCCTGTGCTTTTTCTTCTTTCGCACTGACGATCGAATAGTAGATCACCGCTGCCGCAATGGCGAAAATAGCAACCGCCATCATGCTGAGGCCGAGGTACTTGATCATCATAAAGCCAATGATAAAGATTGCAAAGTGCACCGGCTTTTTCATCAAAAAGCTCAGCAGAATGCCCATCCCTAGGGCAGCCATCATGCCGCCAAAGGCACCAAGAATTGTGGTGAGCCATGCCGGGATAATCTCTGCCACGTTAAAGCCAGTCTGCGAGCCGACCACTGCCGTTGTGATAAGGATAATGAGGGCCGGCACAAAACGGAACACAAAGCCGACGATGTTGCCAAGGCCCGCGTTTGCAAACGCGATCTGGCGGGGGTTTGCGTTTTCGGCACCCTTCATGGCAACACGGTTGACGCCAAGGTTCACCGCATAAACCAGGTTCCACATGGCAACGCCAATGGCACCGCCCACGGTGGAGAACACCCACATCAGTGCCACGGTGGTCGCCATGTCACCATTGTAAAACGCCAGCGCGCCGCCCACGCCGATGTAGGTTGCATACGAAAGGTCCCAGCCAACCGCGCCGCCCGGTGTGACCGAGCCCAGGTTTGCCAGCTGTAACAGTAGGCCCAGCGCCACCGCCACCGGCACATTGCCCATGATGAGCCCGACGATAAACGAGGCCACCAGGGGGCGGCCAAGGTCGTACCAGCCCAGCGTATTGCCCACCACTGAGCCAATAGACCCAAGGTAGACAAACAACGCAATCAGAATTGCTTGTAGTACACTCATGATATTCCTCCTTAATTCGTTTTGATTCCACAGCACCTACCACGGGGTGTGGCATGTGCTGAAAAGCAACCCTATCATTTTTACCGTACCGCCCTTACGAAAAAGCTTTCTTCAGTTCATCCCAGCTACGGCATTTTTCTGTTGGTAGAATTTGGCAGATGACGGTCACACCGTCGGCCTGCTCTGCATCCAATGCGTCAATGTCGGCCTGACTAAAGCTCAACACCCCGCCTATCCCAACACCCTTTACGTGCGCGGCTTCGTCTGCCTGTTTGGAACAGTTGCCAATATTCACATGCTCAGCGGTTTTGATTTCATCCCGAATCTGCGCTAAATTTTTCGCAAACCGCGTAATCACGAGCCGCGTTTTTTCTGTTTCTGTTTGTAAAATTTCTTTTGCCTGTGCCGCCGTGACGATTTTAGGGTGGTATCCTGCCGGCACCCCCATCATCATAATCTGCTGCATCATTGCGTTGGATGCCAACGCGTCGTCAATGGCAATGATTTCTCCCACACCATAGGTCACACACCACGCCGTGACAATCTGCCCATGGATCAGCCTGTCGTCAATGCGCACATAAAGTTTACCCATTGTCAATCCCCCTTGTGTTATCCTGATAGCTCCACCTTAGCACATCTGGGAACGCCGTTTCAACGAATTCGGGGCTTTTGAAAATTTTTGACGGAAAACGAAAAATCGTTTTGCTGCCGTTTCATTTGGTGTATGATGAATTTACGGGCGGTTTTGCTTAATTGTAAGAAAAGTAATATAAAAAGAGGAGGACCTCGCCCAGTCGCCTCGCCGGAAGGAGACTGTCATGCTTACGCTTGAAGGAATTGGTACCAGCCACGGCATTGTACAGGCACCCGTGCTGCTGTTGCAGCAACAAACACAAGCGCCCAAAATGCGCACGGTGGATGATACGGCCGCTGAGATTGCCCGTGTGGACCGCGCCATAGAAACTGCCAAAACTCAACTGGCGGCACTGCGTGCAAAGACAATGCGGGAAGCAGGCGAAGACGCCGCGGCAATTTTTGAAGTGCATACCACCATCTTAGAGGATGCCAATTATCTGGATGCCGTACACAGCATGATCTGCATGGAGTCACTTTGTGCAGAATATGCCGTTTACAGTGCGGGGGTACAGTTCGCTTCCATTTTTTCCAATATGGCCGATGACTACATGAAAGAGCGCGCCGCAGATGTACGCGACCTTTCTACCCGCGTATGTGATATTTTGCTGCAACAACACAGTGACCCTCTTGCCGGTTGTACCCACCCCGTCATCATTGCCGCCGAGGACCTGTTGCCCAGCCAGACTGTGCGGTTGGACAAGCAAAAGGTGGCCGGGTTTATTACCCGTGGTGGCACCTTTAACAGCCATGCCGCCATTTTGGCCCGCAGCCTTGGCATTGCAGCAGTGGCGGCACTTGGCAGCGGGTTTGACCGGCTGCAAACCGGCGACAATACCATCGTGGATGGCATCGACGGGCTGGTAATTTTAGAACCAGACGACAACACCGTGTTGCAATACGCCGAAAAGATTGCCGCGCTGCGCGCAGAGGAAAAACGCCTTGCGCTGCTGCACGGCAAACCCGCCACTACGGCTGACGGCGCTAATATTCGGCTTTGCGCCAACATTAGCCAACCAGAGGAAGCGGCGGCGGCACTGCGCAGTGATGCCGAGGGCATCGGGCTGTTGCGCAGTGAGTTTTTGTTTTGGGATGAAGCCCACTTCCCCACAGAGGAAGTGCAGTTTGAAACTTATAAAAAAATACTGCTGGCGCTGGCCCCGCGCCGCGTGACCATTCGCACCTTGGACCTTGGCTCGGACAAGCAATCGCCACATTTCAGCTTTGCCGCTGAAAAAAACCCGGCGCTTGGCTACCGCTCGGTACGCATCAGCCTTGACCGAGTAGAGGATGTGTTTATTCCGCAATTGCGTGCATTGCTGCGGGCCTCGGTGTACGGTAACCTTGCGATTGTGTTCCCCATGGTCACCTGCCAGCAAGAGGTTCACGGCATTTTGTCGGTGCTGGCCCGTGTCAAGCAAGGGCTACGCCACGACGGCCTTGCGTACAGCGAAAAACTAGAGATTGGGATTATGATTGAAACCCCGTCGGCCGTGATGTTAGCAGACCGGTTTGCCAAAGAGGTCAATTTCTTTTGTATCGGTACCAATGACCTTACCCAGTACACACTGGCAGTCGACCGCATGAACCCACAGGTAAACTACCTGTTCGACCCCGGTAGCCACGCCGTACTGCGCATGATACAGCGCGTCGCAACCTGCGCGCATCAAGCCGGTATCCGGGTAAGCATCTGTGGCGAAAGCGCCGCCATCCCTGCACTGGTGCCCTATTACATCGGCATGGGCATTGACGAGCTTTCCATGTCTGCCCCCTCCATTTTGCGCATCAAAGAGTGTATTAGGCAGCTCAACCGCGCCCAGTGTCGTATCCTATGTGAAACCCAGTTGCAATAGCATTGTACCGTGTCAACAAAAACGCCACGCAAAAATGTACCTTTCGCCAAAGGCGCGGTTATTTGGGCTTTTATTGTTTGCCTGTGCGGGGTGAATATGCTATAGTAGCATTACATTTTAATGACAAAGGAGGCCTGCGTTTTGAACCTGTTGTTGCGGATGAAGCGCATCCAAGACCTTTCGCCCAGTGAGCGGCAAATCGTCAACTACATCCTCAACGACCCCGAAAATGTTGCTGTGATGGGCATTGTAGAACTTGCACACAAAACCTATACCAGCACCGGTACCGTGATGCGGGTCGCCAAAAAGCTGGGTATGGACAGCTTTACTGATTTTCGGTTGCAACTCTCCGCCGACCTGCGCGATTATCTTGACAGTGCCATGCTGTTTCAAAACGGCGCCCCCATCGGCCAACATGACTCAACAGAAGAGATCATCGCAAAGGTGACCAGCAGCAATGTGCGCGCGGTGGTCGATGTCAAGCGGCTCAACCCGGTCAGCCAGTTTGAGCGAGTGGTTGAAATGATGTGTAGTGCAAAACAATGGGATTTTTATGGCAGCGGCATGTCAAACCTGATCTGCCACGATGCCATGTTAAAGGCACTGCGCCTTGGCATCCCCTGTACGGCCTACGCCTATTACTCTGAAATGGCAATGCTGGCAAAAACCTGCGATGCCACCCACCTTGCGATTGTGATTTCGTATACCGGCCAGACAGAAGACACCTTGCGCGTAGCCCGCATTTTGCGGGACAACAAAATCCCCTCTGTTTCGGTGACCAGCCATTCCGACAATGCATTGTTAGAGCTGTGTGACGTCAATTTGTATGTGGACAGTGAGGAAACCGTGTTCCGGGTGGGTGGCATGAGCAGCCGCCTAAGCGGGCTGCATGTGTTAGATATTTTGTTTTCTGCTTTTATGAACGAAAAGCGTGAGCAGTTGCAGCCGGTGATTGATAAAACCTTTTTGCAGGAAACTTTTTATTATGAGCCGAAAGGCGAAAAACAGTAAAAACCTCCCATCCCGGGGGGCTTTTTTGTTTCCCCCTTCTACAAGCTGCCCCGGTTTACACCGTTTGGGGGTTGCAATCGTGGTTTTAAACCTTTACAATAAATAATCGGTATGACTATTTAAAACAAACATTAGGACGGTGCGACAACTATGGCAGAGTTTAAATATGAAATTGTAGAAAAGATTGCAGTGCTTTCGCAAAGCCCGAACGGCTGGGAACGTCAGCTCAACTTGATCAGCTGGAACGACCGGGAACCCAAATATGATATCCGCGATTGGGCGCCAGATAACAGCAAAATGGGCAAGGGCGTCTCGCTTTCTCACGACGAGCTTGCCATCCTCAAGGGCATCCTTGCGGATATGGAAATTTAAAAATGGGCTACAAAGAGGATTACATGGAGGCGTTTCGCACCAACATTCACCGTGATGGGGCGGAACAGTTGCTGGAATGGATGCAAACAACCGATTTTTTTGTTGCCCCTGCCAGTACGCGGTTTCACGGTGCGTGCGAAAGCGGGCTGGTGATGCATAGCCTGAACGTTTATGAAACGCTGTGCCGCCGGTTTTACACCGAGGGCGAAAACAGGGAGAGCTTTGCAATTTGCGGGCTGCTGCACGACCTGTGCAAAGCCAATTTTTACAAGGCAGGTTTTCGCAATGTCAAAAATGACGAGACCGGGGCCTGGGAAAAAGTGCCCTCTTACTCGGTGGCCGACGCGTTCCCCTATGGGCACGGCGAAAAAAGCGTGTTTTTGATTGAGCGCTTTTTACGGCTGAAGCCCGCAGAAGCCGTGGCAATTCGGTGGCACATGGGCGGGTTTGACGACGCAGTACGCGGCGGCAGCTTTGCCATCAGCGAAGCTTACCGCAGTTACCCGCTTGCGGTAAAGCTACACCTTGCTGACCTGGAAGCAACCTACCTTGTTGAAAAGGGCACCAGCAGCGTTAACCGGCAATAAAGTAAAAACTGCGCCCAATTAGCGGCACACACAAAACAAAAAACAGCTTGTGCTAACACAAGCTGTTTTTTGTTTTTCTTTTTGTGTACGCAGGCTACCCTAAAATACGTGCAAGGCGGTCAAGCACCATTTCTGAAAGGCTGCGCCCCTTTGCTTCCGCCTGTGGCGGTGCCACAGCAGCGGGTTTTTGTTTTTGCTGGCCGGGTGCCGCTGCGGCGGGTTGTGCCGCCTTTTGCTGCACCTCTGGCTCTGGGCTAGGTTGCTGGGGTATGCCGCTTGGCACTTCACCCATACGGTGTGCGGTTTTGCTAATTTCATCCGCCTCGTGCCGGGCCTGCTGTACGGCCTGTTGCACCTGCCGGGTAGCCCCCAGCAACGTCTGGTAAGCGGTTTTCATTTGCTGTTCCACCCCACCCAGCCGGTCATACAAGGCCTGCAAGCTATCGTCAATCTGTTTTGCGTCCATACGCACCGTTACCTGTTGGCGGCCAATATTCTCACGTGTAGCCTCTTGCAGACGCACCGCCGCGCTGTTGGCATCGGCCCTTATTTTATCAGCATCCTGCTGTGCTGCGGCGGTAAGCTGTTTGGCGTCTTCTTTTGCCTGTTGCAGCGCTTGCTCTGCCTGCTGCCTTACCTGTAGGGCGGCCTGCTTTGCAGCGTCACTACGGGCATTCCAACTGTCAAGTTCTACCTGTAACGCCTGTAATTCAGTGCGCAACCCGTCATTTTCTTCCTTCAACTGCTGCAACTGCGCCGCAGTTTCGGCCGCAGTTTGCTGGGCCTGTGCCAACTGCTCTTCTGTGTGTTTTGCCTGTTGCAGCGCTTCCTCTTGGCGGCCCTGCTCTTCTCGCAGTTGCTCCGCTTCTTGGCGCAACGTATAATTTTCTTTTTCCGAATTAAACAGTTGCCCCTTCACGCCTTCGGTCTCTTGCTTTGCCCGCTGCAACTTTTCAGCTTGCTCACGCAGGCGGTTGTCCTGGCCTGTCAACTTATCGCTTAGTTCCTTTGTTTTTTTAAGCAACAACGCTTTATCGCGCCGTTCGCCTTCCAACTCTTGCTTAGCTGTAAGTATCTGCTCTTCCAATTCTTGCTGTTGCTGGGCATTGGCTTTTATCAACTGATCAATGGTGGCCAAAACATCACTTTTGCGAAACCCAAACAAGGCGGTGGGCAACACTCTGCCTTCCGTCGTGCTTTGTGCAACCGCACTAGTTGCCGGGATGCTTTGCTGTTCCTGTTTCATTTTGGCCTCCTGTCACCGTGCTCAAAATAAACTGGCCTCTTTGTGCATTATAGCACCATTGTGTGCGAAAGAAAACCAATTACCATTAGAATCAAAAAACCGGCGCATCTTGCGGACGCGCCGGCTAATTGAATTGCTTAACGGTGGTTGTTCAATAAAGTCAGCACATCGTCATAATAGCTGCTATCATCCTCTGGGGTCTTGGCCTCCGCCTTTTCTGCCGTACCATCCCCAGAAAACCGGTAATTGATGTTGTTAAACGCTGAATCTGGCGCACCTTTATTTTCGTTTTCTCCCTGCTCCATTGAAGAAGGCAGATTATCAAACCCAGTCGCAATGACCGTGATGCGCATTGCATCACTGAGGCTTTCATCAAACGCAGCACCCCAAATAATATTGGCATCCGGGTGCGCAGACGATGTGATGAGTGTCGATGCCGTTTCGACTTCTTCCAGCCCGATATCCGGCGGAGAAGTGATATTGATAATGACACCGCGCGCACCAGAAATACTGGTTTCAAGCAATGGCGAAGAAATTGCCGCCTTGGCCGCTTCCTCTGCTTTGGAATGACCACTTGCATCACCCACACCCATATGGGCATGCCCGGCATCCTTCATGATGCTGCGCACATCTGCAAAGTCCAGGTTAATGAATGCAGGGATGTTAATCAGGGCCGAGATACTTTCTACACCTTGCCGAAGCACATTGTCCGCCGACTCAAAGGCGTTGAGCAACGTAATTTTCTCTTGGCTAATCATTTTCAGCCGCTCGTTGGGGATAATGATTAAGCTGTCTACCTGCTCACGCAAGCTGGTGATTCCATCTTCTGCAATGCTCATTTTGCGCTTACCTTCAAAAGCAAAAGGCTTTGTGACAATACCCACGGTGAGGATGCCCATTTCTTTTGCAATAGCCGCCACCACCGGTGCAGCGCCGGTGCCGGTGCCGCCGCCCATGCCCGCCGTGATAAACACCATCTGCGAGCCTTTCAGCGCCGCCGCAACTTCGTCACGGGTCTCCTCTGCACTGCGCTTGCCAATCTCTGGGTCTGCACCCGCCCCGCGGCCGCGGGTCAGCTTGGCACCAAGCTGCACCTTGTGCGTGGCGCGGGAGGAGGATAGCGCCTGCTGGTCGGTATTCATTGAAATAAAT
>JAQVCK010000117.1 GCA_028689835.1 Pygmaiobacter sp.
AGCTATTGTATCACGGGCATTTCATAGCCTGCTGATTTAATTAAGTGTACTAAGCAGATTCACTTAAAATTGTCTGCAAATCTTATTATACGAGGAGTGTTACAGATGGAAGAAAGTTTTAACTCTGAGTTTTGCACAGTGGCCTACCAGCCGGCAGACAATGTGGTGCTGCTGACATGGAAGAAGTTTGCGAGGTTACAAGATTATCGCACCCCAACGTTATTTGCACAAGAGTTGTTGCAGCGCCACCTGTATAGCGAATTTGTGGTGGATGCGCGAAGCGGGTTTGAGGATGATAAAGAGGACGTGGCATGGGGGTTTGACGTGCTGCTGCCCGCAATGGCAAAAACCAGTTGTAGTGCCGTGGCCTTTATTTTAAATGAGGTTAGCCCTATTGAAGGAGAAATGGATTTGTGGGCGGTAGAATTTGCAAAGTATTTTGCCGTTTTGCGCGCTACAAGCTACCGGCAGGCGGTAGAGCTGTTGGGCTACCGCTTGCAGTCACAGGTTTTTTATACGGTAAAGCCCGGTACGCGGGATACTTTTTTGGCAGAACTAAAGCGGCAGGGGATTGCCGAAGCTTCTCGCCGTGAGATGGGGTGTTACCAGTACAACTGGTACCTGCCGGCCTACACAGAAAACGAAATCTACATACAAGAGCTTTGGGCGGGCACACCGGCACAGGCAGCACACCGGCAAACACCGCAGTATGCGGCGTTACGACAACTAAAACAGCAATATGTTACCGGCACACAGGTTGAAATAGTGCCCACCGGCCGCAGCACCCCGCCGAGCAAATAACAAAATTGAAACACAAACACCCCGCCGCAGCGCCAAGCTGCGGCGGGGTGTTTGTCTGCCTGGCAAAAGAAAACAAGGAGGAAATAAAACACATTGAAACCAAAATAGAATTTTATTCTAAAATATTGTGGAATTTTATTTCTAAAATGATATAATAAACACAACACCGGCAAAAGCCGAACAATGGGATGAAACACAAAGGAGACTGGCATGGAAATTAAAGTGGATACCCGGCGCGTGATGCGCCAATGGCCGCATGTGGAAAAATACCACAACACCACCCTGCGCTACACCCCGGACGGGCGTTTTCCCGCCGTGTTTGAGCACACAGTGGGCAAGCCGGAGATCATTCGGCTTTTTGTCACGCTGGATGAGGTGTGGGACTACCGGGATGACAGCTACCACTGGGATGCACTGATCGGCGAAAACCGGTATCAAGACGACGCAAACCACTACCACTACGACTGGCCGCTGACGGTGCCCTCCCCGCTGGGGGTGCATATGCAGGAGTATATCACGTCGCATGCGGCGCACGCCGAAACAGTGCTGCTGAACCTGCGCCGCTACGAGCGCGAGGTGACCGACGGGCTGGTTTCACTGGCACAATACCAGCAGGTCGTCAAAAACGTGGTGCGGCATTTTAAACAGCTGTGCCCCAACATCGTTTATATCGAATGCTGCAACGAGGTGGAAATCCCGAATTTTGGCGCGCTGACCATGCCGCAGTTTTATAAGCTATACCAGTGCACCTACCACGCGGTAAGCGAGCTGAACCGCGAAAACAATTACGAAACGCCGTTGCAGGTGGGGTGTTTTGGCATGTCGGCCGGCATGACCAACTGGAAGTATTGGGACGAATTTTTAGAAATCCTTGCGCGGGATGACGAGCGCAAAATTGATTTTTATTCCATGCACGAATACCACACGAACCCCGGTCGCATTTTGCAGTTTTATGTGCGGCACGAGGCAAAATGCCGCGCGCTGGGCCTGCCGCAGCTGCCACTGCTGATGACGGAGTACGGCCTGCGAACCGGTGTGGGCGATGCGGGGCGGCCCAACAACCTGCAAAATGCCAGCGGCGAAATTGCGGGCATGCTGCTGGGCTCTTACTGCACGGAGCTGAAAATGTTCCCGTGGTGCAGTTTCCACAACCCCAACCAGCAGCTTGGCCGCACAATGTTTGTGTTGAACGAGCAAAACGAGTACGTGCCGACCCCCAGCGGCCATGTGATGCGCATGTTTCACCTGTTGGGGGACCGCGAGCTGTTGATTGAAGGGTATGTGGATGACAACTGTGTTGCCACAACAGACCAAAGCGGGGCAGTGCAGGTGCTTGCGGCAAACCCCGGCAATGTGGCAAAACAGTATGACCTGGTGCTGTGTGGCCTTGCCCCCGGCAGCTACCGGCTGACGGAGTATTATGTGGACGAGCACCACAACAACTGGATTACCGACCACTCGCTGACCACCCTTACCGCCACTAAAACGCAGCTGGTGCAGGTAGAGGACGCTTTGCGGGAAACCATTGCGATGGCGGGGGATTCGTTCTGCCTGTTTACAATAGAAAAAGTAAACTGACCCCGGCAGCCTACAATAAAAAACCGAAAAAGGCCTGCTGTGCACCGCATTGTGGGGTGGCAGGCCTTTTTTTGCCCATTTGCCAGGTAACGTTGCTTGCGCAACCTTGGCAGAACGGGTATACTGTTGTTAAAAAAGCCAAAGTTTGGGAAAAGTGGGGAAGAGTACAATGGAATATCTCATCGTCAGTACCTTGCCGCCCCAGCACGAGGGCGCGGCAGAGCTGATTGGGCAACTGGCAGAGACACTGCCGCAGGCAGAGGTTGTTTACACACAGCAGATGAAAATCAGCGCCTGCCTTGGCTGCAACAGTTGCTGGTTAAAAACACCGGGGCGCTGCCCCATCCACGACGATTACGAGCCGCTGATGCTGAAATTTTTGCAGGCGAAGGCAGTCGTTTTTGTCTGTGACACCAAGCTGGGGTTCCTCAGCTATCAGGCCAAAAATCTGTTTGATCGCATTTTACCGCTTGCCACCATGTATTTGACCATAGTGGATGGGCAGATGCGCCATATACCGCGGTATCACAAAAACCTTGCGGCGGCGGTGCTGTACACCGGGCAAAGCGATAATGCTTACCTGAACCGCTGGCTGGCCCGCGCCATGCTAAACCTACATGGGGTGTCGCTGGGGGCGTATCCGTTTGAAGAAAAGGGGGCGGCACTTGATGCACTTGCTCATTGTTAGCTGTACGCCGCGCGCCGTCGCGGCCAGCAATACTGATAAAATCCTCACCGCGTTTTGTGAGGGCTTTGAAGCACAGGGCAATACCACCGAGCGGTATTACCTTGCTCGGCGCGATACCTGGCCGCAAATTCGGGATGCTTTTGCGCAAAACGACGATGTGCTGTTTGCCCTGCCGCTGTTTGTCGAGTGTGTGCCCGGTATGATGCTGGAGTTTTTAGAAACGCTTACCCCGAAAGCGGGCAAAACTAAAATTAGCTTTTTGCTGCAAGGGGGCTTTGTCGA
The DNA here is from genome assembly GCA_028689835.1 of Pygmaiobacter sp. Taxonomy (GTDB): domain Bacteria; phylum Bacillota; class Clostridia; order Oscillospirales; family Ruminococcaceae; genus Pygmaiobacter. The sequence goes on from JAQVCK010000117.1 coordinate 3,350, forward strand.
GGGCTGCCAGCTGCGCTGCTGCGAAGCATACCTTGAAACGCTGCCTGCGTATTTGGGCTGCATTTACAACGGCACCTTGCTAAAAGGCGGTATGTTTGGGGTGAGTTTTGTGCCAGACCAGCAACGCGAAAAGGTATTAGCCCCGTTTGTACAGGCGGGTACACAGTTTGCGCAGGACGGCTGCTTTGACAAACAAAAAGCGAATGAATTTGCGCAGCCGGAATATCTTTCAAAGGGCAAGGCGCTGGTACTGCGGCTTTCAAAGCCGGTGCAGAAAATGGTCTTTCGCAAAATTGCAAAAGAAAAAATGCATTCTACCGAGCCGTTGGATGCAAAACCGTTTTTACAAGTTGTAAAATAAACGCACCTTTTAGGCGTTTTAAAAAGCAAAATAAAAAAAACGGGCTGAACACGCAGGGTGTTCGGCCCGTTTTGTATTGTTATTCCCACCTGAAAAAACGCACCGCAAGTACCGTGCACACCACTGCAACACCGGCAAGCAGTACCAGCGGAAACCACACACTGCCAAGAGGCAGGCCCAGCGTCGTGGCTTTCAGCAGCTTAATGCCCTGTGTCAGCGGCAGCACGTCGGCAAAGCGCTGCAACACCGGGGGCATTACCTCGTACGGCAGGGTCGCGCCGGAAAAAACCAGCATCGGGAAGTACAGCACGCTGGCTAAAATGCTGGCGATTTTTTCGTCCCGCGCAACACCCCCCACCAGCAGGCCAATGCTGAACATTGACAGCATCACCAGCAGGTAGGTGCCGGTAAACAGTAGAGGAGAGCCCCAAAAGTGAAACCCAAACAGCAGCCACGCCGCCAAAAAGGTCAGCACAAGCGACGCGATTGCGTATAAGGCATAAAGCACCAGTTGTACGCCCAGCAACAGCACCGGGCCGGTGGGGGTGGTGCGAAACCGCTTTAAAATCTTTTTTTGCCGGTAACCCGCAACGACCAGCGGCAGCCCCATCACACCGCCCGCACAAATGGCAATAGTGACCAGTGCCCCAAACGATTGCTGTAAAAAGGTGTAGGGGGCACCGGGGTAAGCCGCTTTGTCGCCATAGATCAGCCCAATGAGCACCGTGACGACAAACGGCATAATGATGGCGAAAATCGGCATGTTCATGTCGCGTAGCGACAGCTTGATTTCTGTTTTCAGCAGCGTTTTAAATGCTTTCATCCTGCCCCTCCTGTGTTTCGCCCGCAAGGCAAAGGTACGCGTCCTCCATGTGGGCGCAGTGTGTTTGTGTAAGTGCCTGCTGAACAGTGCCGGTAAATACCGGTCGCCCTTTTTGCAGCACGCAAATGCGGTCGCACAGCGCCTCTACTTCGTCCATAAAGTGAGAGGTCAAAAAAATCGTCAGCCCCTGTTCTTTCAGCTTTGCCAAGTGGCGCCAAACTGCGCGGCGGGCGCGGGTGTCCAGCCCGGTGGTCAGCTCGTCTAAAAATACGACACTGGGCATGGGCAACAGCGCCAGCACAATAAAAAGGGCCTGCTTTTGCCCGCCGGACAAATCACCCACCATCTGTTTTTCTTTACCTTTTAGCCCAAACTGCGCAAGCAGCGGGGCGGTGGGCGCGGCGGTTTTGTAAAGGGACGAGGTCATTTCGCAAAGCTCGCCCACCCGTATTTTTTCGGGGTAATAGGCCTCCTGAAACTGTACCCCCACCTGCTGAAACAGCACCTTGCGCTGGGTAATGGGGCTAAGCCCCAAAATGTGCGCCTGCCCTTTGTCGGGCTGCCGGGTGCCAAGGGCACATTCTACCGTGGTGCTTTTGCCCGCCCCGTTTGGCCCAAGCAGGCCAAAAATTTCGCCGCGCTGCACGGTGAGGCTCAGGTCTTGCAGTGCGGGTACGCCGCCGTAGCTCTTGCAAAGATGCTCTAATTGAATCACTGGTTCCACAAAAACGCTCCTCTCTTTTGCCGAATGAAAAAAGAATACCACCAGAGCAAACTCTGGTGGCAAAGTGGAGAGTTTAAGAGAAGCGCGTCTGCATCTGCCCAAGCTGCAACAGCATATCCTGCGCGTTGGTGTTTGCGGTGCGCAGCGAGGTTAGCAGTTTGTCGCAGGCAGAAATAGCGTCGTTCGCCTGCGGGGTGTCCAGCGCGGTGCGCAGGTCGGTGTCGGGGTCTTGCGATAGTGCCCCCATCATGCGCAAAATGGCGGCAATCGAAAAATTGGCATACCGCAGCGAGCGGATGACCCGTAGCAGGCGCAAGTCTGCCGGGGTGTAAACGCGGTACCCGTTTTGCCGCCGCTTGACCCGCAACAGGCCGTTCATCTCCCAGTTGCGCAGGGTGTCAATCGTAATGCCTAGTGCATCCGCGGCCTGTTTGCGGCCCAGCAGTGGGCCCGCGGCGGGCGGTTGGTGGTGCAAAATTGCCTGCGCACTGTTTAAGCCTTCTTCTGCACGCTGCTGCTCTGCCTGCACCAGCTGTAAATATTGCTGCGCGTACTGTAATGCCGCATCAAAATCGGGGATGGCGGCTGCCTTTACGGTGTTCACGGCCGTTTTGCGCACCCCGTTTTGCACAATCTCTACCTGTAAGGCGGTGCGCAACAGGCGAATTTGTGCGCACTGCAAATCAGTAAAGCAGCGGTACCCGTTTGCGGCGCGCGGCGCGGGGGTAATAAAACCAATCTGCTCGTACAGCCGCACAGTGTTGGGGTGAATGCCAAACAGTGCGGCCAGCTGCGCGGTGCGGTAAGTTTGCATCCTGTCACCTCTTTCGTTTACCACAATAGCGCGGGGGTGAACTCTGGTGTTAATATGGAGGGTTTGTAAATTTACATCAGTATAGCACAAGCAGTGCTTTTACCGCAATTTGGGTACGGGCGGGGTTTCGTTTTTGTGCGGTTGTGCTATACTGAAACAAAACCCGGCGGGAGGTCACCATGCAAAAACCATTGTCCGAAATGACGCTGCAAGAGCTGTGGCAGCTGTTTCCCATCCAGTTAAAAGAATATAACCCGCAGTACCCACAGTGGTACCGCGAAAAAGAGGCCGAGGTGCGCCGCCAACTGGCGGGTGTGTCGGTCGCACGCATCAGCCATATTGGCAGTACGGCGGTGGAGGGGTTGCTGTCAAAACCCACGGTGGATATTTTGGCAGAACTTGCAGACCCCGCGCAGGTACCAGTTGCAAAAGAGGCGCTGATGCGCGGCGGCTGGGTGCTGATGTGCGAAGAAAAAGCCCCCACGCCCAAACTTTCTTTTAATCAGGGTTACACCCCAGATGGCTTTGCGGCACGGGTGTTTCACCTGCATCTGCGGGTGGTAGGCGACTGGGGCGAATTGTATTTCCGCGATTATTTGCAGGCTGAAAAGGCCGTCGCCGCCCAGTATGCCGCCCTAAAGCGCGGGCTGCAACCGCAGTACGAGCACGACCGGGATGGGTACACCGCTGCCAAAACCGAGTTTGTGCAGCAAGTCACCGCAAAGGCGCGGCAGCGCTGGCCGGGCAAATATGACCCGCAAAGTAAAACAAAGGCGGAGGATACCCCATGATTGATACCGTTACACTAAACCCCGCACTGGACAAGACCTTGCAGGTGCCACAATTTACAATTGACCGGGTAAACCGTGTGAAAGCGCTGCAACTTGACCCAGGGGGCAAGGGCATTAATGTTTCTAAGGTGTTGCATGCCTTGGGGCAGCCCAGTAGAGCGCTGGGCTTTTTAGGGGGCGCGACCGGCAGCGATATTGCACGGCGGCTGGCGGCAATGGGCATACAGCACGATTTTGTACGCATCAGCGGTGAAACGCGCACCAACCTTAAAATAGTGGACCCGCAAAGCGGAACTTACACCGATATCAACGAACCGGGGCCGGTGGTGACAGCGGGGGAGCTTGCAAAGCTGGAAGAAAGCCTGTTCGCCCGGTTGCAGCCCGGCGACCGGGTGGTGCTTGCAGGTCGCGCCCCGGCTGGGGTACCGGGCAATTTGCCCTCCCGCTGGGGCGCGCGGTGCAAACAGGAGGGTGCGTTGCTGTATGCGGATTTAGAGGGGGCTTTGCTTGCCGATGTGCTGGCTGCCGGCCCCCAGTTGGTAAAGCCGAATGAAGCAGAGCTGTGCCAACTTGCGGGTAAGACCATTTCTACGGTAGAGGGCTTTGCCGCAGCGGCCCAAACGCTGCAACGGCAGGGGTGCGCACAAGTCGTGATTTCGCTGGGTGCGCGCGGCGCGCTGTTTGTGGCCCAAGAGGGTACGTATTATGCGCCGGGGCTTGCAGTGGCCGTGCAAAGCACCGTGGGTGCCGGCGATGCCATGGTGGCGGCCCTTTGCGACGGGGCGCAGCGGCAGCTGCCTTTTTGCGAGCAGGCCCGCTGGGCAATGGCGGTTTCTGCGGCAAAGGTAATGCAGCCCGGCAGCGCGCCCCCCACCGCAGCGCAGGCAAAGGCACTGCTGCCGCAGGTGAAGCTGCAACAGATTGGTTAGACGTACCGGCACAGTGGTTTGTGCCGGTGTTTTTTTGTGTGACAAAACCCAAAAATATATATTGAAGATATGATATAAAAACTTGAGAAAAGGAAACCAGAATCAAGTCATACAAAATAGAAAAAAGTAGTAAACAATATGGAAATTTCAGACAAAATGAGGTATGATTAAAAACAATAGTAAAATACAATACGATTGATTGCAGTGTGTGAATGAATTGGTGTGTCTGCAAGATAGGAATGAGAAAAATGAAAAGAGCGGCAGCATTTTGTTTGAGTGTATTGATGTGTTTTTCTTTACTTACAACACCGGCGTTTGCGGCGGAACCCGACGTAACGGCAACACCCAGTGCAACGGCAACACCGGCACCGGAGCCCACGGCAGAACCTTTGCCGACATCGTCAGTACCGCCCGCAACGGCAGAGCCTTCGCCGGTACCGACAATACCTGTGACAACGCCAGAGCCCTCACCAATGCCGTCGGCACCAGTAGCGGAAGTAACACCGACACCGACAGCAACACCGGGGGCCAGTGTGGATATCAGCCGCTTGTCGTTGCCGCCGGATACAAAACCGTTGCAGGTGACGGGTGGGGCGCAAGGGGTAGATTACACCTATGATGCAAATACGCTGACTTTTACCCAAAGCGGCAACTATACTGTTTCTATGGCGCCGGGTGTTACCACGACAACCGACCATATTGCGTCGGCTGCTGCGGTAGAACTTACTTTGACCCTGAACGGGGTCGTAATTGATGTTTCTGAAAGTGCTAATACTAGCGCAATAGACTTTAATTCAGCAGGGGCCTGCACGTTGGTGCTTGCCGCGGGTAGCGTAAATA
>JAQVCK010000118.1 GCA_028689835.1 Pygmaiobacter sp.
GCAAGAGGGAAAGACGACGTGCACAAACGCCTGCGCACGGCTGGCCCCCACCGCATAGGCACAGTTCATATCGTCTTGCCGGATGCGCAACACCGCAGCCACACAGGCCACATAAATGGGGGCAAAACAAGCAAGTAATAACAGCGCCACTTTTGATTTATTTTCAATACCAAGCCATAGCACCAGTACCGTATAGTAGGCAAGCGGTGGCAGGGGGCGGTAAAATTCGACCAGCGGCTCCAGCACGGCACGCACCTTACTGCTGTACCCACTGGCAAGCCCCAATGGCACCGCCAACAAGGCTGCCAGTACAAATGCCAAAAGCAACCGCCCAAGGCTGGTGCCGATATGCTGCAATAGGGTGTGGTTTTTATAGCCGTTTTGCGCAATGTCTAAAAATGCGCGCCACACCGCCTGCGGCGACGGGACGAGCTTAGGGTCTACCATGCCGCCAGCCGTCACCACCTGCCACAACACCAGTACCCCCAACACCGTAACAACGGTGAGCCACCGGTGCGCAGCCCCCTTTTGCCGAGAAAAAATGGCGAGCCCCCCTGTCCTGGCAAAAGGCACCCCCTACTTCTAGCAATTAACGGGTGCCTCTTGCTTTGTTAATTTTATCTCAATCTCCTTGCCAATTATAATACAAAGGGTTACCATGTGATGATAAGCATTTGTTATGCACCATAACAGTTCCCTATGGACACCCTCGAAAAAGGCTTTTTTGCAAACAAAAAAAGCCACCCAAATAGGGTGGCCCTAAACTTGTAACCGGCAGTGAATGGGGTGCATCATCTTCCTTTTTATGCCTGCCGATGTTATAATAAACTTACAAATTGCAACTTTGGATGGATGTGAGGCAGATGGAATTTCAGTATTTGGAATCGTTTTACACCACAGTCAAATATAAAAGCATTTCAAAAGCAGCCGCCGCATTGCATTTAACACAGCCGGGGCTTAGCCTTCAACTAAAAAGCCTTGAAAATGAAATGGGCTCTCAACTGCTGGTACGCAGCAACAAAGGGGTACGCCTGACCGAAGAGGGCAAGGTCGTGTACAACTATGCCGTCACCATGCTTTCGCTGAAAGGCAATGTCAAACGTGACCTGCAAAGCTTGCAGGAAAGCAGCCGCAAGTTGCTAATTGGTTCTTGCCGTAGCGTGGGGGAATATGCCCTGCCCTGTAGCGTCTACCTGTTTAAAAAGTTTTACAATGATGTCGAAATTCAGATTAAACTGATGAGTTCACACGACGTTATTCAGCGGCTGATGGACCACACCATTAACCTTGGCATTGTGCAAGACTTGCCTCTGCCGGATGAAATTACCACCCAAACCATTATGAACGACGAATTGGTGCTGGTGGGCAAAACCGCTGAGAAGGGCGAAATTTCGCTGGAAGAACTAAAGCGGCTACCACTGATTTTGCGTGAAGAAGGCTCTGCCACCCGCCAGTTATTACAACGTGCACTGAAAGAAAAAGGCCTTGGGGTTGAACAGCTCAACGTGATTTACAACTTGGAATCCCCCGGCGCAATTAAGTCTTCTATTTCTGCCGGAGACGGGTTCTCTTTTTTACCGCGTCTGATTTTGAAAAAGGAACTCAAAGAAGGCACACTGAACCCGATTAAAGTGCAGGGGCTAAACGTGACCTTTGGCTATAACATTGCCTACCGCAAAAATGTTGTTCTTTCAACCTGTGAAAAAGACTTTGCTGATTTTATTCATTCTGGCCGGCGCGGGTTTTGCTGAAAATCAGCGCACCAAAAAACGCAGCAGTAAACGGGTGCCAACAAACGCACCCACGGCCACAAACAGCCAAAACACCCATGCGTGCAGCGAAAAAGAGGCAAGCCCACTGAAAAAGCCGCCGATGTTGCACCCGCCCGCAAGGCGGGACCCATACCCCATTAAAATGCCGCCCAGCAGTGCAAACGCCACCTGTTTTTTATTTTTGACCTTTTTCCATTTAAATTGAGAGGAAACCAGCGTGGCAAGCAGTGCCCCCGCCACCACGCCTAAGTTGAGGATGGTATACTGGTTTAAAAACACCGAATCGTCGGCAATGATCTGCCGGTAACGGGTATTGTATACTTCAAAATAATCCCATGTAAGCGCGGGCACGCCCAGTTTTTGCAGAATACCCGCCCCCCATAGCAAGTACCCGCCCGACACCTGCCATGCCTGCCCGCTCAGGGACAGCAGCAACACATTTAAACCGCCAAGCAGTAAACCGCCTGCCCAATAGGGCCAGGCTTTTTTTATCCATCGTTTCATCTGCGCCCCCCCCTTAAGGCTTTTGCAGGTAAATTTCCCATTCACCCACGTCGCTTTCCGTCACCCTGATCGAATAGCCGTTTTGCTGCGCCCACTCCTGCATCATCACCGCCGCACAGCTTTCATCTGAATGTACCACTAAAATATCGCCAGTCTGCATGGTGCGTAATGCTTGAATGGCGCGGATAAGCGGGATAGGGCAAGCCTCATAAAGGCAGTCAAGGTCTTTAATTTCCATGTGCGTTCTCCTGTTTATTGTCTTTCGAGTGTTTTTTCTGGTACCATGCGGCCAACGTGTAAAGCACCGCAAGTGCCCCCATTTGCAGCACAAATGCCGCCGCTGTGCCAAACACATCCGGCAGATAAATCGTCTGCGCTTTTTCCATCAGCCAGTGGTACCATACCGGGTAATCTTTTGCGCCCCATGTCGTGCCAATTAAAAAGCCCAGTAAGGTTACCCATGGCAGCATATGGCCCTCGCCAATGCGCATCAACACACCGGAGGCGCACCCACCGGCAAGCACCATACCAATGCCAAATAGAAAGGCCCCAATTACCGTGTGCAGCCCCACAGGGTTTAAAATGCCGGGCAGTTGCCCGGCATCTGCACCCGGGTGCTGGGCAAGGTAATGCTGTTGTACTAGCAAAAAGCCGGTGCTGCTGACAGCAAGCGCCAAAATCATGGCCCGCATCAATTTCGTGTTTTTTAGTAAAATAGGGTCGCGAAAGGCAGCAACAAAGCAAAACCGCGATGAACGAAGCACATACCCCAATGCGGCACCCACACCCCAAAATATCGGATAATAAATATCTTTTGTCCAAAGCAGCCCACCAACTGCAATCAAAAAAACAAGCAACCCCACGGCGTATGGTGTTTGGCTTTTTTTGTTTTGCTGCCGCACATTCTGCCGTTGTGCCAGTAGTTTGTCCATCTCCTGTGAAGGCACGTTCCCACCCCTTTTTGTCATACATTTATTTTATTATAGCAATTTAAAGCTATAATACAACCTGCTGTGTGCGCTAAAAAATCACCGGGCAACTGCCCGGTGATTTGCTTTTTTAGGTTATGCGCGCTAGCTTTTTGTTGCCGCCCGTACCGGCAGCGGGTCATTGCAGTAGGTCTTCCAGCAGGCCCTTTAACTGTTGGCGGCGCTTTTGTGTTTCCACTACATCCGGCATAAAAATTTTGCCGGCAAGCCTGCCCCAGTCGCCTTCACCCGTACCATCCGGCAACAGTTCTGCCGGTAGCGAAACGGCCTGCCCGTCCTCTGACAGCAATACCGCCACCCCGTCTTCAATGCGATCAATGGTCCAAAACATCTTATCTATGCTGCCTCACTTTCTGTTGTCGGGTGCACTGTAATCTCGCCACCCGGCGACACCGAAACCACAATACTGCCATTGTGGTCGGTGCGGTAAATTGCCGCACCGCTTTGCTGAAACCGCTTTAAAATTTCAGCGTGCGGGTGCCCGTAGCTGTTGTCCAGCCCGCACGAGATGATAATATAACTGGGCTTCACCGCCGCAAGCAGCTTTGCCGTGTTACTGGTGCTACTGCCGTGGTGCGCAGCATGAAACAGCGTCGCGCGCAGGTCTGGTTCTACCGCAAGCAGTTCTTTTTCTACCGCCGCTTCCCCGTCGCCGGTAAACAGGCACGAAAAAGCCCCCGCCGTAAATTTAGTGCAAACCGAAAGGTTGTTCGTGTTGTCGGTCTCTACCCCGGCAAGCAGTACCCGCAGCGTGCCATCGCCAATAGCGACCTCTTGCCCGCGCTCGGCTGTTACAACCTGACAGCCGTTTTGCTTTTGTATTTGCAGCTCTTGCAATGTGCTGGCAAGGATGCTGCTGGTAGGCTCAAACGAAAGCTTTGTAAAGTCCGGCAAGATAAACTCATCCACTGCAAAGTTTTGCAATACGGCGGGCATGCCGCCAATGTGGTCGGCGTGCGGGTGGGTCATCACCACGCACCGCAGCTTTGTGACCCCGGCACTTTTTAAATAGGCCACCAGTTGGTCGGCGGTGCCCACATCACCCGCGTCAATCAAACAATACTCGTCGTTCTGGCGTATTAATGTGGCGTCGGCCTGCCCAACATCAATAAAATGGATTTCCGTCTGCCCGTCGGTCGTTGCTGCCGGTGCGGGCGCAACGCCCAGCGCCGCCTCAATATCTGCCCAGCGCGGGGTTTGCCAACCATAAGCCTCCCCCGCCGTAATGACACAACAAAAGACAAAAAACAAAGCTGCTACCCAAAAACCAATGCGGTTTTGTTTTTTGCGGTTTTGCCTGCGCCGCCGTGTTGCCGCCAAAAAAAGCCCTCCCCCTAATTTACCCCAAAGCAGGCTGCGTCCCCCACGCAGCCTGCTTTAAAAACCACAAGAACCAATTATTCTTCGCTACCGGTTTGCTCCATCCCGTTTGTAAACATTTCAATAAACTGCTGGCGGCCAATTAGTACCGCGCGCGGCTTTGAGCCCTCGTACGGGCCAATCACATGCAATTCTTCCATACTATCCATAATGCGCGCAGCACGGGCATACCCCAATTTCAACTTGCGCTGCAGCAGTGAGGTGGATGCCATCTTTGCCTCAATAACGGTTTCAATGGCGGTTTGCAGCATCGGGTCGTAATCACTGTTATCCCCACCGGCACCGCCGCTTTTACCCTTTTCTTGCGTCGCCATCTTTTCCATATCGGCAATCATCGTCTCGTCGTACTGGGCATCGCCATTCTGTTTCACATAGTCAATCACCGACAAAATTTCAGCATCTTTAACATAAGTACCCTGAATACGCAACGGCTTGTTGGCCCCCACCGGCATAAACAGCATATCGCCCATGCCAAGCAGTTTTTCGGCGCCCGCACCGTCTAAAATGGTGCGGCTATCCACCTGACTGGAAACCGCAAACGCAATGCGGCTGGGGATGTTGGCTTTAATCAAACCTGTAATGACATCCACACTGGGGCGCTGGGTGGCAACGATTAAATGCATGCCTGCGGCGCGCGCTTTTTGGGCAATGCGGCAGATGTAGTCCTCCACCTCTTTACCACAAACCATCATTAAATCTGCCAGCTCGTCAATCACAATGGCAATGTAGGGCAGTTTTTCTAGTTCTTCGTCGCCTGCGGCCAGCCGGTTGTAGCTTTTGATGTCCCGCACATTGTGCTGGGCAAACAGCTGGTAACGTTTTTCCATTTCAGCCACCGCACTGCCCAGTGCGCCGCTCGCCTTACGTGGCTCGGTAACGACCGGCATAATCAAATGCGGCACGCCGTTATAATCCGACAGCTCGACGACCTTGGGGTCAATCAGCAGCATTTTTACTTCTTCGGGGCTGCAACGGTACAAGATGCTGACAATAATAGCGTTGATACACACCGACTTACCACTGCCGGTAGAACCCGCAATCAACAGGTGCGGCATTTTAGTCAGGTCTGCCACCTGCACGCTGCCCGCAATATCTTTACCCAGCGGGATGACAATGGGGCTTTTACTGTTTTTAAACTCGGCCGCACTTAAAATACTGTATATCCCCACCGCGCTAGCCTGTTTGTTGGGGACCTCGATGCCCACGGCGGCTTTGCCGGGGATTGGCGCTTCAATGCGCACCCCTGCGGCCGCAAGGTTCAGCGCAATGTCGTCTGCAAGGCCGGTAATGCGGCTAATTTTTACGCCGGCGGCAGGCTGTAGCTCGTACCGGGTCACGGCTGGGCCACGGCTGATGTCCATCAACTTCGTTTGCACACCAAAACTGGCGAGTGTGTTTACTAGTAATTCCGCATTATGACGCAGTTCGGTATCATCCCCACCCGTTTGCGCCACCTTACTACGCTCAAACAGCGATAGCGGCGGGTAGCGGTAAGCTGTTTTGCCCGGTGTGCTTGGCGTCAACATTGTCTGGCCAAAAGCATCCTCCGACACTCGTACCGGTACCCCATGTTCCCCCTGCACCTCTGGCTGTGGGGAAACTACGGTGGCTGGCACCGTGGGTGCGGTCTGCGGGCCAGGGTCAATATCAAACGGCGCGCGCGGGCCCTGCGCTGCTGCCGGCTCTACCGATGTAACAGCAGATGCCGGTGCAAAGGGGGCGCTCATATTAATGCCCGGCGGGGGCGGTGGTGACCCATAATCATGTGGTGTCTCTGGCTCATCATCCAGCGAAAGGTCAATTTGCGGTTCGTCAAAAATCGAAGCGCCCGGCACCTTGGGGCTTGCCCCCAGCGGCACATCAATTTCCGGCTGCCCTGTAAACGCTTGCTCTTCGGCCTCAATTTCGGCCTGCGCCTCTTCATATTCCTGCCGGCGGCGCTCTTGCCTTGCGGCGCGTGCGGCAGCGGCACTGCGCTCGTACTCACCCAGTTTTTCTTTGGCACCGCCCGCCTTCGCCTGCACCGCCCGGTAAATATCCATCGGGGTCGTTGCCGTAAGCAGCATAAAAAAGACCACGACCAGCAACACAATGATGACATTTGCCGCCGGGCGACCACAAAAAGCCAGCAACGGCCAACCGATGAGCGCCGAAAGCAGCCCGCCGCCGCGCAACTGCTGCCCCGCCGTTCCCAATGCAAACAGCGCATCCCAAAAATGCCCACCACTTAAATCAAGGCGGGAAAAAATCAGCGCAAGGGCCGTGGCAAAGCAAAGCAGCAGTGCTGCCTCGGTAAATTTTGCCTTTGCCGGGCGCCCTGCCGCAATTAAAAAGGCCAGATATAGCACCAGTGCCCCCACCGCATAGGTAATCACACCAAACAGCCCAAACAGCCAGCTGCTAAGCTGGTTCCACATCGGGGCCCCCTTTACAAAGGTCAGTGCAACCAACACGGCACCAAGGCCGAAGAGCAAAATACTCCACGACTTGTTGATTTCGGGCTGCTTTTTTTTGGGCGGTCGCCCGCGCCGCTTGCCCGTTGTGCTGTTTTTTTGGTTTTTTACTGCCATTCTTCAAAGCCCTGCCTTACCATTTGTTGTGGGGCAGCCCGCTGTGCGTCACTTGTCACAGTAAACGAGAAACCAACTCGACAATGTTGCTGCCCCAAATATGCTCTAAAATGCCGGCGACAAGCGTTAAAACGCCTAAAATGCCGGTATAATACGAAAACACGATAAACTTATCACTGACCACAAGGTAGCGGATGAGGCGAATACAGAAATACCCCACGACTGCCGCCGTAATAATCCCCACCAGCACCGGGGCCCACTCGATGGCCTGCCCGCTGGAAATAGCGTCCTTTGCCTCAAATACACTGGCACCCAAAATAGCCGGTATACCAAGAATAAAACTGAATTTCACACAAAACTCTTTGGAATACCCCAGCAGTAACCCACTGGAAATGGTGGAGCCGGAGCGAGAGATACCCGGCATGATGGCCGTGCCCTGAAATACGCCGATTACAAGCGCGTCGCGCACCCGCATCCGCTTTGCGGTTTTTTGCCCCTTGGCCGTGCGGGATGCGAGAAACAGCAGTACTGCCGTCCACAAAAAGCAAAAGCCCTCTACCACAATATCGTCGTCCTCGGTGATCATCGTCACCCAGTCTTTCAGCAATACAAAGCCCAGCAACGGCACACAGGCCAAGAACAGCATATAAATCATACGGCGGTTTTCATCCTGTGTTTTAAAATGAAATTTGCCGGTAAATACTTCCCCCAACATTTTAAAAAACGCACAAATCAGCTGCCAGATGTCTTTGTAGTAAACAAGAAAAACGGCCAGCAACGTGCCAAGGTGCAACATCAAATTAAAAAACAGTGCCCCCTGGCCGGAGTTGCCGGTCAAGTGCTGGTACAATGTCAGGTGCCCGTCACTGGAAACCGGTAAAAACTCGGTTGCTCCCTGAATAATGCCTTGAAAAAGGCCGTCCCATATGGTCATTACTATATCCTCCGCTTTCTTGATGTCGTGCCGCCCGGCCGGTGAAAACCGTACTAAAAGCGAAGGCGACTTTAGACATCTTATTTTATCACTAAACCTGTTACTTGTAAAATGCTTCCTGCCATGTAACGCACCGATAATGCTTTGCCACACACCTGTTTTTTAAGTATGCTACTTTGTCACAAAGCGTCGTTTCGCCCCCAGCTGTGTACAGCCTTTGCAAAGCATTTGTAAGGCGCTTGTTTTTTGGCACCTTTTTCCGTAAAATAGAACTAGTGAACTTCTTCTTCCCTGTTTTATTGAACTATTTAACTAAAAAGTCTAATGGTATTAAGTCAAGAGGGTGATTGAGAAAAAAGTATTGAGAACTCATGTGTTTTCAGTGTGGAAAGAGCCAAAAAGGCAACACCAACCTAAGCCCTGCCCTCATGCTTTCAAAAAC
>JAQVCK010000119.1 GCA_028689835.1 Pygmaiobacter sp.
GGTATCTACTGCGAAATCGTTCAATGACACGATACTTCAGCTTCACTTCCTTCCAGCTTCGGACAGAAAATTTTGCAGCAGTTCCACCTGCATCCGCAGTTCGGCCAGTTCATTGTTTCGCTGCGTTTCTTCGTCCGGTGCGTTCTTTCGCGGTCTGCCTTTCAAGCGTGGTACATACCCATTGGCAATCAGGCGCGCTTTGCGGTTTTGACGCTTGACTAACTGCTTGATTTGATCTTTCGTCAATCCATAGCTTTCTGCTATTTCCCGTTTAGTTTCACCTGCTTCCTTTCGCCGGAACACCTCTTCACTCAAAATCTCCATTTTTGTATATTTCCTTGTCATCATAAAGACCTCCTGTTGTAGTTTCATTCTACAACAGGAGGTCTTTATTTTCACTGTCCGTTTTTTCGGATACAGTCCAGCGGGCAACCCGTTTGCCGGGTGGTTTGTTTTAACGGTTTTTGTGTCCGCTGCTGTATAAAGTCATCTTTTACCATCTAAAAAGAAGCTTTTTAAAAAATTACAACTTTTTTTGCACAAACCCCTTGACATAATATACTATTATAGTATACTTTAATCACAGGTTATCAATGGCTAACATAAACAAATTACATTTACTTTTTATAGATATGCTCTCAATCACGAATGGAGGAACTGCTTTATGTATTCACAAATAAAACTACCGTATGCTTTTGACGCACTGGAGCCCCATATTGACGCCCTAACGATGGAAACCCACTATACCAAGCATCATGCCGCATATACTAAAAATTTGAACGACGCAGCCGAAAAGGCCGGTGTTGCAGACCGGGACATCGTTTCACTGCTTTCAAATTTAAACAGTATTGCAGACGAAGGGCTGCGCAAAGCAATTCGCAACAATGGCGGCGGTTTTTATAACCACAACCTCTATTTTGGCACCATGAGCCCCAGTGGCGGCGGGCAGCCGTCCGGCGCACTGGCCAAAGCCATCGACCGCGATTTTGGCAGTTTTACTGCCTTCAAAGAAAAACTCAGCGCCCTTGCAGCCGGGCAGTTTGGCTCTGGCTGGGGCTGGCTTTCGGCCGACAAAAGCGGCAAACTGGTTCTCTCCTCCTCCCCGAACCAGGACAACCCGCTGATGGAAGGCGGTGGCCTGACCCCCATTTTGGGCATTGATGTTTGGGAGCACGCTTACTACCTGCACTACAAAAACCTGCGTGCCGATTATATTAAAGCCTTTTTCAATGTCGTTGACTGGGCTGCCGTTGCCGCAAACTACGACGCCCTGTTAGCCGGCTGATTTTTATACTTTCCCACTTTCCCACTCTCCCACTTTTTCATCTTCTCCTTTTTAGTTTTCTCCTCCCAAAAATAAAAACACCAACCGTTTTCTCCCAAACAAACAGGGGGCGCGCCTGCCGGCGTGCCCCCTGTTTGTTTTTTTGTTTTACTTTTAATGGCAGTATTTCCCTGCGCGGTCGGCACCGGTGCCAAGTTTAACCACGTGCAGCTTTTACAAAGGCCTCTGCGCGCTGCGGGTCAACCTGGTTCCACAAAATGCCGTCCTTTTTAATGCTGGTGCCAATAATGACACCGTCGGCAAACTGTAGCAACTGGGCGATATTGTCCACCCTGCCACCGCTGCCCAAGATCAGCGGTGCCTGTGGGAAGCGTGCTTTTACCCTGCCCAATGCCGAAGCTTCAGGCGGCAGCCCGGCACGCGGCCCACCCATCAACACACCTGCAATTGGCAGGTTCATCAGCCCCGCGTCGATCTGTGCTTCCACCGGCCGGGTATCCATGCCGGTACCGGCATGCGGCTCGAAATAGGTGTATACCTTAACCTGCTGCGCCTCAATTTGCCGCTGGTAGCGAAAAACTTCGCCGGGTACAAACTCCTGCCAGCCAAACAGCCCGTTGTAGGTACCGGTGACATAGGTGCGCACAAATTTTGCATCAATGGCTTTTGCCACGGCAAGGGTGGCAAACGGGTCAATCAGCACACCGCAGCCATACGGTATTGTAAGGGTTTCGGCAACCTCGGTTGCAATGCGCACATAAGATGCCACTGTCTCCGGCCCCACCTTTGACAGGTAGGGGCGGTCGCCCTCGTTTGCAAAGACACAGGCGTCAAACCCTGCATCCATTAGTACCTTTGCATCCTCTTTCAACCGGCGAATATGGTCACGATAAGTCATTGTGGGGTCAGCGTAATAACTGCCGGGCAATGCGGCCATATGCAGGCAGCCAATCAGCGGCTTTGCCGTGTGGAATGTTTGTTCATGCTCTTGCAGCAGTGTCATAAAGGGTTCCTCCGTTTCATTTGTAAAGCCTGTTGCCGGTTATGCGGCGCAGATGTTAAGCCAAAATGCCAAGCAGTGAAAATACAGTGCCGGCAATGAAGATCAGCAGCATCACTTTCATCGGGGTGATGCCCTTGCGCAGCAGTGCATACACACCAAAAAACAGTGCCAGCGGCAGCAATGCCGGCATGATCTGGTCCAGCAGGGCTTGCACTTCGGTCACTTTTTCGCCCAGTGCAAATGACAGCGGGGTTGAAACGCCGATTTTCGTCGCCACAAGGCCGCCCAGCACCATCATGCCCATGGCACCAAAGCCCTCGGTGATTTCTTGGATCAGGCCGCCGCTTAAAATTTTAACTACGGCGTTTTTGCCCAGTTTATACCCTGTCATATAGCAGGTATAGCCCACCAGCAGCGCATAAGCCGAAAAACCAAGCACATAAAAAATGGGGCCAAGGGCATTGCCCTTCATCGCAAGGTCAATGCCGATCGTGAGCAGCAGCACCTTTACAATGCCCTGTGTCACCGCGTCGCCCACCCCCGCAATGGGGCCCATCAGCGCGGTTTTAATGTTGCTGATGGCTTCGTCCTCTACGTCCGCACCGTTGGCCTTTTCTTCTTCCATTGCCGCAACAATACCGGGGATCAGGCAGCCCCATGTGTTTTCGGTGTTGTAGTAGGTCAAATGGCGCGTCATTCCCTGTGCCCGTTTTTCTTTGTCGTTCGGGTACAGCTTTTTAAAAATGGGGATCATCGAATGGCAGAAGCCCTGCCCCATCATGCGTTCAAAGTTATAGCAGATCTGGCCCCAGCAGGTCCAGTTCCACCAGGATTTACGCAGTGTCTTTTTGTCCAGGGTGACCCTGGTTTCTACCGCAGTTGTCGGTTCAGACATTTCCTTCCCCTCTCTTTCTTGTGTACAACAGGTGCAAAATACCGTATGCCACACCCAGAATTGCCAGCGCGATGATATCGAGCTTCAGGTAAGCGGCCAGCACAAAACCAATTAAAAAGAACGGGATTGTTGAGCGCTTGTTCATCATGTTCATCAACATGGCAAGGCCAAGCGCAGGCACCATGGCACCGATTAGCTTCAAAATGCTGATGACCTGCTGCGGCACAACGCCGAGCAGCATTTCAAGGAACGGCGCGCCAAACAGCACACACAAGAATGCCGGGATAAAATAGGTGATAAACGGTACAATTTGCGAAGCAAACAGGTTCATTGCAACAACACCGCGGTCATTGCCCTCGGCCGCATAACGGTCGGCACGGTGCACCCAAATGGGGTTTAGCGCCATTTTGGCGTTGGAGCACAAAATGCCCAAAAAGCCCAGCGGCACCGCAATCGTGATACCGACCGAGGGGTCTGCATGCGCCGCCATCGTCATGTAAACACCAAGGTAGCCCGCAAGGGAAAGGTCGGACGGCAGTGACCCGCCAATCGCAACCAGCCCAATATAGGCCATCATTACCGTTGCGCCACACTGTAAGCCATAGCTTAAATCCCCCAGCAGCAGGCCATTAATCAGGCCGGATACCAGCGGCGCGCCAAAGTACATGGACCATCGCAGCCGCATGGGGCAGGCTGTAGCAACCAGCCATGTCAGCAGCGCGATGATCAGTGCATGTAAAACTTGCATGATATCAACTCCTTTTATTTCACCATGGGGCCGTGCCGTCAAACGGTTTGCCGGCCATCGCCCCGATTGCCAAATTTAAAATGGGTCAAAGCTTTGTCTCAATGCTTGCCCGGCCCTCCTGCTGAACCATTTGCAGGTACACATCCACCCCGGCTGCCAGCAGTTGCTGAAAAATTTCTATTTCCTCCGGGGAGGCATACACATTGCGGCTGAGGGCTTTGCGCCCCGGCCCTGCGCCCATATTGCCCACATTCAGCTCTTTTAAGGTAATACCCTGTTTCAATATTTCCAATGCGTACTTGGGTGTTTTAAACAACAGCATTGTGTTCAGGCCGCTGTCAGCGGGCTCTGCCTGCAACTTTTTTACTGCCGTAGGCACATCCATCAATTCCACTTTTACCCCAGACGGTGCCGCCATAGAAAGCACGGTGCTCATAAAACTGTCCTGTGCCAGCTGGTCATCAATGACCATGATGTATTTGACCGCCAGTATTTTGGTCCACGAGGCAATTACCTGCCCGTGCACCAGCCTTTCATCCACCCGGCTCATTACAATTTTCATTCATTCTCCCCCTTAGACACTTGGTTTTATCGCAATGGTGTGGCGACGTTCAGCCGCTCTGAAAACACCTGAATACCATCACTGCCTTCTTTGTGTGCAACCTTGCACCCCTGTGCGAGGCTACTCTCCTCACGTGCCGTCAGTGTTTCAATCAGCATCGGCAGGTTCATGCCGGTAATGATCTCCAGCGGCACCATTTCGCGCAGCGTGCGGTACACCTTTGCCGCCGTAATAAACGGGCTGCCGCCGGCGATATCGGTAAAAATTAAACAGCCGTTTGCCGGGCTGCCCTCCTTTACAAAGGTTTCAATCTCTGTTTGGTACAGTGCAAGGTCTTTGCCCTGTGGCAGCGGCAGGGCGGCCACCTGATCTGCCGGCTGCCTGCCCAAAATCATTTCGACACTGCGCAGCAATTCAACCGCAAATTCCCCGTGCCCCAATAACAACGCTCGATACATGCTTCATCCTTCTTTCTGGGGAATTCCCCGCTGTGGCCATTGTTGCATGGTGGCAATCCGGGTGTCAAATGCGTAGGCTCACCTAAACGCATTGTGATGTGTGTCCTTTATTTTCTACTTTCTTTTTTCTTTATTCCACAGGCTTATACCGGCTTTATTGGTTATTTTAAAATATCTTTTTTATTTTTATCTGCTTTTTTGAACGAATAGGACACACATGACAGCTACCTATGGTAATAACGCTATTGTTTTGACACGGATTAGCCCAAAATAACACGCAAAAAGCGAAAATTTTCTTGCCTTTTTATTTTTTACCCAGTTTTTTTGTCGCAATAATTGTTTTGTTGTCGTTTTTTACAAAATGTGCTATTGTAGATTTAACAGTTTTTTGATACACATTGTTGAGTAACAAAAGGGGGAACTTCAGGTTTGGAAAAGGCCAGCCGCCAAGAACAGGTACTCGGTTTTCTACGCGGGCAAACCAGCGTGTTACTGCAAACGCAGGGCGAACATTGCGCCGGCATCAGCGCAGAACAGGTCGCCGCAGCACTGGGGTATGACCGTGCAAACGTTTCAAAAGAGCTAAACGCACTGCACCGGCAGGGACAACTGGTAAAGAGGCAGGGCAAACCGACCCTTTTTTACCACCGCGGTGCGCTGGAAAAGCAGTGGCCGGGGCAGTTTTTCCCTTCAAGCCTGCTAAAAGCCGACCCCCTGCTGGCGCGCGGGTTACAAACCGCCCCTGCTGCGCCCAACGCGTTGACCGGGCTGGAAAGCTGCATTGGCGCGGCAGGCAGCCTGAAAACCTGTATAGAGCAGGCAAAAGCCGCCGTCTCTTACCCGCCGCGCGGGCTGCACACCTTAATTACCGGCCAAGCCGGGGTGGGCAAGTCCCGTCTTGCCCGGCTGATGTATGACTATGCGGTACAAAAAAAGGCTTTTGCGCAGGACCAGCACTTTTTTGTGTTTCACTGCCAGGACTGCAGCAGCGCCACACTGGCGGCAGCCCAGTTGTTTGGCTGTGTGCGCGGCGCCGCGCCCGGTATGGAAAAAAGCCGCAAAGGCTTGGTAGAGCAGGCTGCCGGGGGCATTTTATACCTTGATGAAGTGCAGCGGCTGCCCTCTAAAGTATTAGAGCTTTTAACAACCCTGCTGGAAAAGAACAGCTATAGCCGTGTTGGTGAAACCTTTGCCGCGCACAGTGCCAATATTATGGTGATTGCCGCTTCATCCTGCGCCACACAGGCCCCGGAAATTGCTCGCCTGGCACGCAGCATCCCCGTACACATTGCGCTGCCCGCACTGGATGACCGCGGCCCCAGTGAAATTTTGCAGCACCTATTGTTGTTTTTAGGCAACGAGGCGAACGATACCCAGCTGACGCTACAGGTTTCAAAAGATGTGCTGAGCTGCCTTGTGCAAACACGGTACGCGGGGCAGATTGGTGAAATGAAAAGCCGGGTAAAGATTTTATGTTCGCGCGCATTTTTAGAATATTCCGCCACTGGCGGAGGCAGCAAAACAATGGAGGTCGATTGCCGCCACCTGCCCCATGATCTGCTGGCGCAGCTAAACGGCAATACCGGTTCACCCAAATTAGAAGCGCTGCTGGCGGCGTTTGACGGCACAACTGTCACCTTTGCCCCCGGCCAGCCTGTCACGCTGCCGGTGCCTGCCGCAGTGCCGCAAGATGCCATTCTTGCCCCCGGCGGTGACCACCTGCTGGAGTTAATTGACGTGGACAATTATTTACAGCGCTGCGTGACCCGCCTGCGCGAGGGGGCCCCGCCTGAAGCTGCTGCCCAACTGCCGCCACTTTTATGCGACACCCTGCGCGACGTATTGCAGTCACACGCACAATACCGCCCCACTACCAAAAACGAAGGCCTTTTTTGGGGCATTGCGCTGCATTTGCACAATGCGGTGCTGCGTGCACAGCGGCACGAACCACCCGCCTGCCTGCCCGGCCAGGATGTGCAGCGCGCTTTCCCCGAGCAGTATAAAATTGCTTTACAGCTGCACGACGCATTGCTGCACAACATGCAAACTGACCTACCGGCAGAAGAACTTGGGTTTGTTGCTATGTATTTGTACCTTGCAGAAAAATGGGTGACCAGTGTGCCGGTGCGGGTATTGGTTTTTTGCCACGGGCACGGGGTTGCCACCGGCATTGCCGCTTATTTAAATGAAGCGCTGGGCGCGCACGAAGCCACCGGGCTTAGCTACGACGGCAAAATTAGCCTTGCAGCTTTTCTCACCCAGGCAAGCGCGCTGGCACGCTTGGTAGCTGAAGGGGCCGGGGTTGTAATTTTTGCCGATATGGAGCCGCTGACCAGCCTGCACCAGACGATACACCACACAACCGGCATACAGGCAAAAACCATTGCAGGGTTAAACCTGAAGGGGATGCTTTCGGTGGCAGACAAAGCGCTGCGGGGCGGTTTTTCACTGACGGCGCTGACCAGTATGGAGCCTCAGCATAACCTGCCGGTACCCACCGAAGCAGACGCGGCACCCAATGGCGCCGGTTCTGCGTTTTTAAACCGTATCATTGACGAAATTTTGTCCACCTCACTCACCTTTCTCAACCCGCGCAAGGCAGCCCAAACGCTGCTCGCGGCACTGGACCCTATTTTGCAAGAGCTGGGCCTTGCTTATTCAGACGAAATTGCGGTAAAATTTGTGTTTCACTGCTCGCATATGCTGGAGCGCATTTTACGCGGCGACAGCCTGAAATACCCGCAGCTCAAACAGTTTTTAGCCGAGCACCGGCGGCTGTTTGCCGTACTGGAACAGCAAATGGCACTGGTGGGCGAAGTGTTTGGCATTTTTATCCCCGACTGCGAACGGGCGTATATTGCCGAAATATTTTTACCCTTTGAATCCGATTAGCCTGCAAGGCCGGGCTAATACAAACACGCACCCCCGTGCGGGCCAAATTGGCCCGCACGGGGGTGCGTGTTATTTGTTCTATTTGCTTAATATATTGGGGGTCACAGCAGTTTTTCCAGCCGCGCTACGGCTTCTGCCGTGCCCTCGTGCGAGCCAAACGCCGTCAGGCGGAAAAACCCTTCGCCACAGCTGCCAAAGCCGCTGCCCGGTGTGCCGACCACCTCGGCATTTTGCAACAGGTAGTCAAAAAATGCCCAAGAATCCATGCCGCCGGGGCAGCGCAGCCACAAATAGGGCGACGACTGGCCGCCGGTGAAAAAGATGCCCTTGCGTTGCAACAGCCCGGCAATCAGCTTTGCGTTTTCCATATAATAAGCGATCAGGCCGCGGCATTCGGCAATGCCCTGCTCGGTCAGGGCCGCTTCGGCGGCGCGCTGCACGATGTACGGCACCCCGTTAAACTTGGTGGCCTGCCGCCGCTCCCACATGTTGCGCAGCGAAACGCCGCCCGCTTTCAGCTCTTCGGGCACGACGGTCCACGAGCAGCGGGTGCCGGTAAACCCGGCGGTTTTAGAAAAGCTGCAAATTTCGATTGCGCACTCGCGCGCGCCCTCAATTTCAAAAATGCTGTGCGGGTAGTCGCCCACAATAAAGGCTTCGTACGCCGCGTCAAACAAAATCAGCGAACCGGTGCGCCGGGCAAACTCCACCCACGCCGCAAGCTGCTGCTTGTCGTACACCGCGCC
>JAQVCK010000120.1 GCA_028689835.1 Pygmaiobacter sp.
CGCCGTATACGCCATGGTGTCGGTACCATGGGTAATCACAAACCCGTCGTATGCAGCGTATTGCTGCTCAATGGCCCCTGCAATGGCAAGCCAGTGGGCGGGGGTCATATTCGTGCTGTCAATGCTACACACCTGCACGCAGTCCACCGCACAAATGTCCTGCAACGCCGGCACATAGTGCAGCAATTCGCTGGTCGTCAGCTCCGGCGTCAGGCCTGCGCTGGTAATGTCGGAGGCAATCGTGCCCCCGGTGCCAATCATCAAAATTCGTTTCATCCGTCCGCCCCCCTGTGCCGCGCCGTGTTTGCGGCGCAACGGTTTGCCTGTTCTGCCTGCATTATACCAGTTTTGGCCCCGCGCCGCACCATGCGGCAGCCATTTTTTATTTTGCGCTGCCCGCTTTTTGCCCGCGCCTTGCCGGCAGTTGCGCCAGCAAAATGGCGGCAAATACCAGCGCACAGCCCAGCAGCTCGCGCGGGGCAAGTGTTTGCCCCAGCACCAGCCAGCCGCCCAGCGCCGCAAACACCGACTCCAGGCTTAAAATCAGCGAAGCCAGTGTGGGGTCGGTGCCCTTTTGGCCCAAAATTTGCAGCGTATACCCCATGGCGGCCGAAATAGCACCCGCGTAAAAAATGGGCAACCATGCCCCCAGCAGGTCGGCCGCGTGCGGCTGCTCCACCAGCAGCATCGGCACACAGCCCAGCAGCCCGCAGACCAAAAATTGAATGCAGGACAGCCGCACACCGTCTACCCGCGCGGCAAAATGGTCGATAATCAAAATATGCACCGAAAACATCAGCGCACAGCCGATGGTCAGCAGATCGCCGATATTGACCGAAAAGCCCTCGTTGATGCAAAGCAGGTACATGCCCACCAGTGCCAGCGCCACACCGGCCCACACCTTTGCGGGCGGGCGTTTGCCGCGCAGCATGCCCAGCAGCGGTACCAGCAAAATATACAGCGCCGTTAAAAAGCCGGATTTGCCCACGCTGGTATACACAATGCCGTACTGCTGCAAGGTAGAGGCCGCCAGCAATGCCACCCCGCAGGCAGTACCGCCGATCAGCAATTGTTTGCGCGCCGCCACATCTTGCGTGCCCCAAACCGAGGGGGGCAGCCCGCGTATTTTATCCAGCAACGGCACCAGTGCCGCCAGCACCGCACTTGCCACCAAAAAGCGCACCCCATTGAGCGTCAACGGCCCCACATGGGCAAGCCCCGCCGACTGTGCAACAAAGCCAAACCCCCAGATCAGCGCCGTCAACACCAGCAGTGACGCACTGCGCACCGATGTAATTTTTTTCAAAGCCATACCCCTTTTTCTGCACAATGGTTTCATTTTATCATGCTGTTGCATAAAAATCCACAAAAAGCGCAATGCACCGCCACTTATTTGACAGTACCCACTTTCTATTATATAATAATGTGTCTGTATGCATTTGTATGGAATTTTATGGAGAAGGAACGGAAACTATGGAGAGAAAAGATCTGCGCAATATCGCGATCATTGCCCACGTTGACCACGGCAAAACGACCCTTGTAGATGAAATGCTCAAACAGAGCGGCGTTTTCCGAGATAATCAGGTTGTTGCCGAGCGCGTGATGGACTCTGGCGACATTGAACGTGAGCGCGGCATTACTATTTTATCGAAGAACGCTTCCACCGTGTATAACGATGTGAAGATCAACATCGTCGATACCCCGGGCCATGCCGATTTTGGCGGCGAAGTTGAACGTGTACTGAAAATGGTCAACGGCGTGCTGCTGCTGGTCGATGCGGCTGAGGGCCCGATGCCCCAGACCCGTTTCGTGCTGCAAAAGGCACTGGACCAAAACCTTTCAATCGTCATCGTCGTCAATAAGATTGACCGCCCGGACGCCCGCATTAAAGAGGTTATTGACGAAATTCTGCTGCTGTTGATGGACATGGGTGCCACCGACGAGCAACTCGACTCCCCGATGGTCTTCTGCTCGGGCCGCGCGGGCACCGCAAGCTATTCGCCCGATGCCCCCGGCACCGACCTGAAACCGCTGTTTGACACCATCATCGAATATGTCAAACCCCCGGTGGGAGACCCCAATGCCCCGTTGCAGTGCCTTGTGTCGTCTATCGACTACAACGAGTTTGTGGGCCGTACCGCCATTGGCCGCATTGACGCGGGTACCATGAAGGTGGGGCAGGCCATCACCGTGTGCGATTGGCATAACCCCGACCTTTCAAAGAATGCTCGCATCACTGCGCTGTATGCATTTGATGGTGTGGGCCGTAAGGACATTGAATCCGGCAGTGCAGGCGACATTGTGATGTTCTCCGGCATTGAGGACGTTACCATTGGTAACACCATCTGCGAAGCGGGTGTGCCAAACCCTGTCAACTTTGTCAAAATTACCGACCCGACCGTTGAGATGACCTTCTCGGTCAACGATTCGCCGTTTGCCGGCCGTGAGGGCAAGTTTGTCACCAGCCGCCAAATCCGCGACCGTTTGTACAAAGAACTGCTGCGCGACGTCGCGTTGCAGGTGGAAGATTCGGCCACGACCGACAGCTTCCGCGTGATGGGCCGTGGCGAAATGCATCTGTCTATTTTGATTGAAAAGATGCGCCGCGAAGGGTACGAATTTCAGGTATCGCCCCCGAAGGTGTTGTACCACACCGACGAGAGTGGCAAAAAGCTGGAGCCGTACGAACTGGTCGTCATTGACCTGCCCTCTGAGTATCAGGGTGCTGTCATTGAGCGGCTTTCTGCCCGCAAGGGCGAGCTGGTGCAGATGCACCCGCAGGGCGACACCCGCATGCGGCTTGAGTTCCGCATTCCGTCGCGCGGGCTGTTTGGCTACCGCAGTGAGTTTTTGTCTTCCACCCGTGGTGAGGGTATTTTGAATACGATTTTCGACGGTTACGACGATTTTAAAGGCGTGCTGCCCACCCGTGCCACCGGTTCGCTGATTAGCTTTGAAACCGGTACTGCCGTCACTTACGGCCTGTACAATGCACAGGAGCGCGGCGTGCTGTTCCTCGGTGCGGGCGAAGATGTGTACGAGGGCATGGTCGTTGGCGCAAACCCCAAGGGCGACGATATGGCGGTGAACGTGTGCAAAACAAAGCACCTCACCAACACCCGTGCATCGGGCAGTGACGATTCGTTGCGGCTCATCCCGCCCCGCCGGTTCAGCCTGGAAGAAGCGCTGGAATTTTTGGCGCCGGACGAACTGCTTGAAGTGACGCCGAAAAACTTCCGCATTCGCAAACAGATTCTAAAAAATGACCTTCGCATGAAATCCATGAAGGGCAAAAAATAAAGCTGCATAACAAAAAAGGCCGCCGGTACCCCCGGCGGCCTTTTTTGTTTTCCACCCTTTGGGGGTGGCATTGTTGAAAACAGTTGCTTTTCAATATTTTCAGTCTGCTTTTTGCCCTTTGCTGAGTGACAGTAATGCCACAACCCCCAAAATCAGCACAAAGCCGATAAAATCCCATACGGTAAACGCCGCCCCCAGCACGGCGGCAGACAGCAAAATTGCCGTCAGCGGTTCCACACTGCCCAGCAGGCTGGCCTTCAGCGGGCCCACAATGCTGGCCCCTGCCAAAAACAGCGAAAAGGCAAGCGCGGTGCCGATGATGACAATGCCGACGAACATCCACACCATTTCATTGTCCCAAACGACCCCCATGGACCACGGGCGCACAATGGCCGCCAGCAGTAACCCGGAAAAAAACATGCCAAGGCCAACGACGGTCCAAGTGGAATAACCCTTATTCAGCAGCGTTGCCGAAAGCAGTGTGTACAGTGCGGCCCCCACACCGGCAGCAAGGCCAAAAAACAACCCCTGCGGCGTAATGGCAAGCCCATTCAATTGCCCATGGGTCGCCAGCAAAAAGGTGCCCAGCAGCGCACCCGCAATCGCAACCAGCTCCATACGGCGTGGGCGGCGGCGGTAACGTAGGCAGTAAAACAACAAAATAAACACCGGGGACAAGGTTTGCAGCACCGTTGCCGTGCCCGCGTTTGAGTATTGCACCGCCGAAAAGTACATCAACTGGCACATCATCATACCAAACACTGAAAAGGTCAAAAGGCGCGCTAAATCAGCCCGGTTCAAAAATATGGCGACCATTTTTTTGCCTTCGACAAAAAAGCCAAGCACCACCAAAATCAGGCCTGCCACCACCATGCGTTGGGGCACCAGCCAAATTGCGGTGACCCCTTTGCTTTCAAACAAATACTGGGCCATGCAGCCCGAAAACCCCCAACACACGCCACCGCCAATGGTCAGCAGTGTACCCACCGTCTGGCGGCTTGCCTTCTGTTTCATTTCATACCCCTTTGCGTCTGTTTCGTTCACATATAACAGATATTATACGGCAGCGGGGGGCTGCTGGCAAGGTCCAGTTTTTCACCTTTTTAGGGGCTTGGTATCACCTTGTTTGACGGCGTGGCGCAAAGCTGGTAAGATAAAAGAAATTTTTGCACGGCACGCGTTTGCCGCCGGGTTTTTTTTGCCTTTTGCCGCCCCCTTGGGCCGGCAGCCTAAGGAGGTTTTTTGTGTTGGATGAAACCCTGCTCTCTTTACTGGCCAAAGATTTCCCCAGTGCCGAGGCGGTCTCGACCGAGATCATCAACCTGCACGCTATCTGCTGCCTGCCCAAAGGCACCGAGTATTTTTTCAGCGACCCGCATGGGGAGGCCGAGGCGTTTCGCTACCTGCTGAACACGGCGTCCGGTGTGCTGCGCGAAAAAATTGAGGTGCTGTTTGCCCGCTCGGTACCCGCCGCCCAGCGCGAAGAGCTTTCGCTGCTGATCACCCAGCCCGAAGCCGTGCTGCCCGCCCACAGTGCGGCGCCCGATTTTGACGACTGGTGCCGCGTGACCATCTACCGGCTGATTGAGGTGTGCCGCAGCGTCGCGTCTAAATACACCCGCTCGAAGGTACGCAAAATGATGCCCGCACGGTTTTTATATGTGCTGGACGAGCTGCTGCACGCCGACATGGAGGAAAACAAAGAGGACTACTATGCCGCCATTATTGACTCGGTAGTCACGACCGGCATTGCCACCGGCTTTTTGACTGAGCTTTGCGGCCTAATTCGCCGGTGCGCGGTGGACCGGCTGCATATTTTGGGGGATATTTTTGACCGCGGCCCCCATGCGGACACGATTATTGAAGAGCTGGCTGCGTTTCGCGATGTCGATATTCAGTGGGGCAACCACGATATCCACTGGCTGGGTGCCGCCTTGGGCAGCCCCGTTTGCGCTGCCAGTGTGGTGCGCCTTGGCATCAGCTACAATAACTTTGACCTGCTGGAGGACGGGTACGGCATCAACCTGCGCGCGCTGTCGATGTTTGCGGCCGACCTTTACCGCGACGACCCGTGCGAGGTGTTTCGCCCCCACCTGCTGGATGAGAACACCTACGACCCGGTGGACGCCGCGCTGGCCGCCAAAATGCACAAGGCCATTGCGGTGATTCAGTTTAAACTGGAGGGGCAGCTATACCACCGCAGGCCGGAATATGGGATGCTGCACCGCAGCCTGCTGGAGCAGATTGACTACGCGGCGGGCACCCTGCAAACGGCAGACGGGCCGGTGCCGCTGCGGGACACGCTGTTCCCCACGGTGGACCCGCTGCACCCGCTGGCGCTGACCGAAAAAGAGCAGGCGCTGATTGACACGCTGACCCTTTCGTTTACACACAGCCGCCTGCTGCAACGCCATATGCGGTTTTTGTTTGCGCACGGCAGCATGTATAAAATTTGTAACGGCAACCTGTTGTACCACGGCTGCATCCCCATGACCGAAAAAGGCCAGTTTGACACGGTATTGCTGGACGGCCAGCCAGTATTTGGCCGCGCCTACCTTGATGCCATTGACGCCAAACTGCACACCGCCTTTTTTGGCACACCGGGGCAAGAAGCGCGGCAAAACGCACTGGATTTTATTTGGTATTTATGGTGCGGGCCGCGCTCGCCGCTGTTTGGCAAAAGTAAGCTTGCCACCTTTGAGCGGTATTTTACCGCACAGCCCGCGCTGCACTGTGAAACGCTGGACCCCTATTATTCGTTTATTGAAAATCGCGCGACCTGCGAGATGATTTTGGCGGAATTCGGCCTTTCGCCCGCGCACGCGCACATCGTCAACGGGCATGTGCCGGTCAAAGTGGGCGAACACCCGCAAAAGGGCGGCGGTCTGCTGTATCTCATCGACGGCGGTATTTCAAAGGCCTACCACAGCCAAACCGGCATTGGCGGTTACTCGCTGATTTTCAACTCGCACCACCTAGCGCTGGCCGAACACCGCCCGTTTGAGGAGGTGCGCCGCGACCCCGCCGCCGGGATGCCGCGCGTGCAGGTGGTAGAGGCGCTGCCCCACCGCATGCGGGTGGCCGACACCGACACCGGGCGCATGCTACAGCAGCAGATTGCCCTGCTGGAGGATTTATTGCGCGCCTACCGCAGCGGCATGTTGCCAGAGCAGGTGTAACGCACAAAAAGAGGGGCCGGCCCAACGGGCCGACCCCCCTTTTATTTACTGCTGTTTGCCCTGCCCTGTGCGTTGCCAGCTTAGCAGCCCACAGCGGGTGTGCGCCTTGGTGCAGGGTGCAATCCATATTCTGCAAAACCCCAAGGTGCAAACCTAACCCGGTGGCAAAGAGCCCCCTGTCGTCATATCATCTTTCCCCTTTCGCACCGTTTTAAAGTGTGTAATATTACAGCTTGCCTACAAGGCCCAGCCCCGGCTTTAGCGTGGCCTCACCGGGTGTCCACCGCGCGGGGCAAACCTCGCTGCCGTTTTCGTAAACAAACTGGCTGGCCTGTACCCGGCGCAACAGCTCTTCGGCGTTGCGGCCCACATTGCCCGCCGTCACCTCATACGCAACAATTTTGCCGTCGGGGCTCACAATAAAACTGCCCCGCTCAGCAAGGCCGGTTTTCTCGTTATAAACTTCAAATTCAGACGCAAGCTGGTGCGTGGGGTCGCCCAGCATTGGGAACTTTATTTGATGAATGCGCTCGGACGCATCATACCACGCCTTGTGCACAAAATGCGTGTCGCAGGAAACCGAATAGATTTCGCAGCCCGCCGCCACAAACTTGTCATATTGCTGGGCCAGATCCTCCAGCTCGGTGGGGCAGACAAAGGTAAAATCAGCCGGGTAAAAAAAGAACACGCTCCATTTGCCCGCAATATCCGCGCGCGTTACCGTTTTAAATTCGTCGTTGTGGAACGCCTCTATGGTAAAATCGCCCACTTCTTTATCAATCAGTGACATCTCAGTGTCCTCCTTTACAACGATCTTGATTAGTTAGTTATCGCTAACTTTCAGTTTAAATTATACCAAACCGGTGTGCTTTTGTCAAATTGTGTTTGCCCCATACCGGCTGTTTAGGCGTTTTAATTTAAAGATTTTTTAGGGGATGAACAGCGCGTAGCCGGGCAATCTGCACGCAAAAACGGCACTGCGCCCACAAAGGCGCCGTGCCGTTTTATTTAATCTGGTACATTGTTTCTTTTTTACAATACCAGCTCTTCGCCGTAAGCAAACGAATATAAACTGCAACGGGCCACCGGCAGGCCAAGGCGCTTTTCCAGCGCGGTGCGGTACAGCGCCAGCTGCGGCGCATAGGCTTTGCGCAGCTCGTCGCGGCTTTTGCCGTGGTCGGTTTTATAGTCCACCAAAAACAGCGCGCCGTCTTTTTCTATCACACAGTCGGCGACGCCCTGCACCAGCACCGGCTCTTGGGCATTGGGCCCTTCCAGCGGGGCAATGCTGCCCGCCGGCACACGGGTGAAAAAGGCATACTCGCGCAGCAGGCGGTCGGCCGCCAGCATGCGCTGCATCAGCGGCGAGGCAAAAAAGGTGCGCAGGGCGGCAAGGTCTGCGGCCTGTGCCGTTTGCGGCGTGATAAAGCCCTGCTGTTGCAGACGCTCCAGCTCGGCGCCGACATCCTTTTTGGCGGCCGCAAAATCGGCATATTGCAGCACGGCGTGCAGCGCGGTGCCGCGCTCGGCTGCCGAAAGGCCAAAATTGTACATAAACGACGGCCGGCGCAGCGGGGTTTCTTCTTCGCCCTTCTCTTGCCGCACCAGTGCGGACACCGACACCTTGGCGGGCACGGCCAGCAGGTCACCGCGCGGGTACTGCCACGCAAAGCTGGCGCGCAGTGCCGCCAGCAGTTCCGGCTGTGGCCGTGCGGTGCGCAGTATTTCTGCCGGGGCAGGAACCGCTGTCTCGTGCAGCGGCGCAGTGATAATTTGCGCGCTCAGCGTTTGCGGCGGCACTTCGCGGCAGGGCAGTTGGGCCGCACCGGCGGCTTTGCGCAGTTCTTCTGCGCCGGGGTGCAGCAGGGCGGCAAGGCACACCCAGTCTGAAAAGCTGTTTGCCCCCGCCACAAGCTGCGGGGTAAGCCCGCCCGCACCCAGCAGAGACACGGCCAGCTTTGACAGCATGGCCGCCGGGTCTTTTGCCGCGGTGTACAGCAAAAGCCGGTATTTCGCGCGGGTCAGCGCCACATACAGCACCCGCATTTCCTCTGAAAGCTGTTCGCGCATCAGCGCCTGCCGGATGGCGCGCTGCGGT
>JAQVCK010000121.1 GCA_028689835.1 Pygmaiobacter sp.
CCTGCGGGCGCAACAAGCTGGCTTTTATTTGCGGGCCGCAAAACTACAAATACTCGCGCGAGCGCAAGGCGGGCTTTTTAGAGGTGTTGCAACGCTATCACCTTTCGGTGCCGCAAAACTGGGTCGTGCAGATGCCGGACAACAACTACGACCTTGCCTATTCTGCTTTATGTCACCTGCTCAGCTCGCCGGAGATCCCGAACGGCATTTTTGCCTGTTCGGACGTATACGCCACGGCGGTCATTCGCGCGGCGCGGCGCTATGCACTACAGGTACCGGCCGACATTATGGTCGTGGGCTTTGATAATGTGGACCTTGCGGTGATGACCACCCCCTCACTGACCACCATCAGCCAGCCCCGCTACCAGATGGGTTACACGGCCTGCAACCTGCTGCTGGAGCGGCTGAACGACGCAAACGCCGAAGTGAAATCCATGTTATTGGAAACCGAGCTGATTGTGCGGGAGTCGACAACTGCAAAGGTGCAGAGAAGTGCAATTTCGGCCAGCATTCAAAAAGGGGCTGCGTTATGCAGCCCCTTTTGCGCTACGCCTCCCGTTTTAGGCCCGCCACACACGGGGGCAAGGGGCCTCTCAAACCCGCATATCACCGGCGCCCTGTGCCGGGCAGGGGGCCGTTTTTATCTGGTTTTTGCTGCCGCCTTTAAGCCCCTTAACGCAAATGGGGCACGGGGCTGCCTAAACCGCCCCCGCGCTGTGCTTCATTTTTGCCACAACAAAGCACCGCCCTGCCGAAGCCCGGCAGGGCGGTGCTTTGTGTTCGTTGTTGCGGTACTTAGCAGCTGTGCTTTTTTGCGTAGTCCACGATGGCATCTACCTTTTCGCCGCTGCGGGTGTTCGGGTCATACTGGCAACTAAGGTACTCTTGTACCATCGCTTCTGCCTTTTTGACACCGGTCACCTGAGAGCCGATGGTGATGACATTGCAGTTGTTGGAAAGGCAGGCGCGCTGGGCGCTATACACGTCGCTGACGACGGCGGCATAGCACCCCTGCACCTTGTTTGCGGCCAGCATAACGCCAAGGCCCGTGCCACAAAACAAAATCCCGCGGTCAAACTTGCCTGCGGCGACGGCTTCGCCCACCGCAAACGCCACATTGGCATAAATGGGGTCGGTTGAGCCAAAGTCGGTCACCTCGTGCCCAAGGCTTTTGACGTATTCGACCATGTGCAATTTCAGCTCTGCGGCATTGGGGTCGCAGCCCATTGCTATTTTCATCTAAAGGCCCCCTTTGGGTAACAATTCAGGTTGTAATGGTACGGTTCATTATTTACCGCAGACCATCTGCGGCAGCGGCAGACGCGGTGCCTCCTGCACCGGGCTGGTGACCAGCGCGGAAAAATGGTCCCCTTCGGCCACGGCGACAAAATGCCCCTTGCCGGCCGCAATCTCCAGCTCGGTGCCCGCCGGGATGCGCACAATCTGGCTGGTGGCAAGGTCTGGCTTGCCGTCTTTGATGTCGACAAACAGCATCAGCGCCGTGCCCTGCATAAAGTAAAAGCTCTCTTTGTCGGTGTGGTACTCTATTTTGTCAAAGTTCGGCGTGTGGTGCCAGCCCTGCAACACCCCCATCATGATGTCGCGGGTGTTGAAACTGCTCACCAGCGGCATGCCCGTCCAGGTAAAAAAGTCCTCACAATAGCGGCCCTCTTCATAGGCCTGCGGCATTGCGACACGCACCCCCGCAATGGGGGTTTCGGCAATATTTGTAATGGTAATATCCATGCGGCTTTGCGCCCCTTTCTGTGTTCAGGTCGCCCTGCTTTGCAGCACGGCGCGAATAATGGCATTGAACCCGTCGGCATCCCACGCGCTGCGGCCGATAAACAGGCCGTCGATATCGGCGCAGCCTGCCAGCGGCACGGCATTTTGCGGGTTGACCGAGCCCCCATAAAAAATGGGCATGTCCTCTGCCGCAGTGCCAAACAACTGCCGCAGGCAGTCGCGGATGACCGTCAGCTTTTCATCTGCATAGCTGATTTCGACCGGCTTGCCGTTGACGCCAATGGCCCACACCGGCTCGTACGCCACCCACACATGGGCCGCCTGCTGTGCCGTAACGCCCGCAAGGCCCAGCCGCAGCTGGCGGCGCAGCACCTCGTCGCTTTGCCCCGCGTCTTTTTCTTCCTCGGTTTCACCGATGCACAGCAGCACGTCAAACCCGTGCTGCAACGCACACAGCACCTTGCGGTTTTCCATCTCGTCGGTCTCTAAAAAAACGTGGCGCCGCTCTGAATGGCCCACCATCACAAGGTCACAGCCCACCTCTTTCAGCATCAGCGGGCTGATTTCACCGGTGAACTGCCCCACCTCTGCCCAGCCCATGTTCTGCGCGCCCAGCTTTAACAGCCCCGGCTGCTTGTTGCGCCCCGCGCTGTCCAGCGTGGTGAAGCTGGGGATGACAAACAGCTCAAACGCGCTGCGGTCAATATCCGCCGTCAGCTGTTGCAGCCGGGTGATGAACTCGTTCGTCTCGGCGATGGTCTTGTACATTTTGGTGTTGGTGCCCATGTACCACTTTTTACACGCCAACGGGTTCACCCCCTTTTGCCGGCCCGCTTTTTTTGTAATACGGGCTGTCACACGGCAGGTCGTAATAGGCTTTCATCTCGTCGTCCAGCTTTAATAGCGTAATCGACGCGCCCGCCATCTCCATTGTGGTGACAAGGCTGTTGACCTCCATGTCGTGCACCTTAATTCCCTTTTGCCGCAACAGCTGGGCCAGCTTGCGGTTCATGATCATCAGCTCCATCAGCGTGGTGCTGCCAAGGCCGTTCACATAGCTGCACACGGTGTCATTGGGGTGGATGTCGCTGTTTTTCAGCAGCTCTTTTAGCAGGGTCTCTACAATTTCGTCGGCGGTCTCCATTTTAATGCGCCGGATGCCCGGCTCGCCGTGGATGCCAAGGCCGTACTCCATCTCGTCCGGCGGCAGGCTGAAAATCGGGTCTTTCTGGCCGGGGATGGTCGCCCCCTCAAGGCCCACACCGATGGACCAGGTGTTGTCACGCGCCTTTTCGGCCACGCGGCAGGCTTCGGCAAGCGGTAGGCTGGCACAGGCAGCACCCGCAATTTTCAGCACAAACACATCGCCCGCAATGCCACGGCGGTCGGTAAGGCGGTCTTTCGGGGCCGAGGCCACGTCGTCCCACACCCGCACCGTTTTGGTGGGGATGCCCTGCTGTTCCAGCTGCTTTGCCGCTTTGTCAAAGTTCAAAATATCGCCGGCATAGTTGCCGTACACAAACAGCACCCCGGCGCCGCGCTGCGCCGCCTTGGCCGTCTGTTCAATCGTCACCGGGTCGGGCGACGTAAACACGTTGCCGCTGGCGGCGGCATCGGCCAGGTTTTCGCCCAAAAAGAACCCAAACATCGGCTCGTGCCCGGCGCCGCCGCCAATCACCAGCGCCGTTTTGCCCGCGGGGATGCTTTTTTTCACCAGCCCGTTGACGCCCGGCACCGCGGCAATCTGCGCGCCAAACGCGGCAAGAAAGCCCTCGGTCTCCTCTGCCACGACGGCGTGCGGGTCGTTGATGATCTTCTTTTTCCATTTGATGTCGTCTGTCGCAGGCAAGCCGGCCGCATCTTCGTCCTGTGGCAGGGCGGGGTCCGGTGTCACCTCACCGGTGACAAAATCCCGCATCTGCTGCAAGATCAAAAACGTGCTGGTCGCACCGGCGTCCTGGTGGCCAATCGCCCGCTCGCCCAGGCTTTTGGCCCGGCCAAACTTTGCGACGTACTGTTTGGTTTTTTCTACCCCTTCGCCCGCGGCCTGCGCTGCGGCGGTAAGCAGTTCTTCAAACGTGCCCCCGCAACTCTCCTGCATCGCGATGACGGCGGGGGATAAGGCATCCACCATTGTTTTATCCCCGGGGTGTGCGTGCCCAAGGTCTTGAATGGCCTGTAGCCCCGCCGCCATCTGCTGTGCCAGCAGTGCCGGGGTCAAGGTCTGTGATGGCGCGCGCGACGCGGCATCCCCGGCAAATAAGGTCGAAAAAATCATGCCGGAAGCACCACCCATGGCCTGCTGCATTGCGGCGGACATTTTGGTATACAGCGCGTAAACATTGGTTTCGTTTTCGCTGTCTTGCAGGCAGGCTTTGGCGGCTTGCATACCGTTCAGCATACCCACCCCATGGTCCCCATCCCCAATCACACTGTCAAGGTGGGTCAAATAGGGCTCGTTTCGTATAATTTTGTCTGTACAGGCCACAAGCATCTGCCGCACCTCGGCGCAGGTCATCGTCTCCATGTGTGGTCCTCCCTTTCAACGTTCCTTTTAAAAGAAGGAAGTGAAGCGCGCTTCACTCCCTTTTTGCCGGCCTTTTTAGGGGCGGCTTATTGCTGGTACCCACCGCACAGGCGATGTTTCGCGGGTGCATCTTCCTCAATAGGGGGCAGGTCAACCGGCGGGTTGAAGTGGTTGTCGGCAGCGTCGTCGTTCACGCGGGACACTTCGCCCACAATCAAGTCGCCCGCCTCGGCCACTGCGGTAAACGCGTGGTAAATGTAAGGGGTCAGCGTGATAGAGTTGCCCACCGTGACATCCACATAGCCGCCGGCTGCCACCGTGACGGGCTGGCCGTCGCACAGCAGGTGCACATCGCCCTTCAAATCCTTCTGGTAACCGTCAAAGCCGGGGGTGCTGTTCCACACATACACGCGCAGCGTGCCACCGGCGCGGTTGATGATATCCTCTGTTTTAAAGTAGTGGAAGTGGCAGGGCAGCATTTGGCCCGCTTTCATTGCAATGTACTTTTCGCAGTACACCTGCCCACTTTCCGGGTGCGCCACTTCGCCGTTGCGCAACGTAAACAGCACCGCGCCCACCTTGTCAAAATCGTTTGAATTGTAGTCGGTCACGTCCCAGCCCATACCCACCTTGCGCAGGTGCTCGGTAGAGGCTTTGTTTTTCTCCCACTGCTCGGGGCTCCAGTAAGCAAAGCCCGGCAGTGCGCAGTGCAGCTTTTCGCAGGCGCCAATGGCCCAGTCGATCTGCTTGTCAATTTCAGAACGTTTCATAATAGTCTCTCCTTTTTAATCCGCTTACCGCCTACAGGTAGGGGCATGCACCTTTCGATACATGCCCCGCGCTGTCGGCAGGTTAGCCCAGCCGGTAGTATTTCACCTTGTCGTCGTCGTTGAACAACTCGATCTTGTGGTCGATGATTTTATTCATGGCCGCAATCGCGGGCGGGTAAAGTTCAAACGGCTCACGGATGAACTCATCTTTCAGCGTGTTGCGCAGTTCCTGATAGAACGCATCCTTGATATCCGACGAAATGTTGATCTTGTTGATGCCGCGGCGGCAGGCTTCGGCAATCTCGCTGTCCTTGTTGGACGAGCCGCCGTGCAGCACCAGCGGGGTTTCGGGCACAACCTTCTTAATCTTGCTCAGCAGCTCCTGTTGCAGGTTCGGCTGGAAGCCCTTCGGGTAGATGCCGTGGCAGGTGCCGATGGCGATGGCCAGCGTGTCGACCCCGGTGCGGTCGATAAAGGTTCGGGCTTCCTCCGGCTGGGTGTAGCTGATCTCGGTGGAGGAGACACCGCCTTCAAACGACTGCTCGGTGGTGCCGATGGTGCCAAGCTCGCCCTCAACCGAAACGTTCAGCGGGCGGCAGAAGTCCACAATGCGTTTGGTGATTGCAATGTTTTCTTCAAACGGCAGAGAGGACGCGTCGATCATGACAGAAGTGAAGCCGTCGCGCACCGCACGATAGATGTCCTTCTCTTCCGAATGGTCAAGATGGATCACGCAGGGGATTTTGGTTCTGTTCGCAATCGACTTTACACTCTCAATGAAGTTGTCCCCCTGAAATCCCAGCTCTAAGGGGTGAATGGCAAGGATCACGGGTGCCTGCAGGGCCTCGCACCGTTCAATCACTGCATTTAGGATCATCCCCGTGCCGATATTAAAGGCCGGCACGGCAAAATTGTGTTCGTTCGCGACCTTCAACAGGTCTGTCATGTTCATTAGCATAATGGTTTCTCCTTTTAAAATAAGACTCGAAGCGTCGTGCGGCATCTGGCCGCGTAAACTATGCTCAGCAGAGCGGTTTGCTCTGTTTGTGCCTTTCTTGCCCCGAACACGCAGCTGACATTACCCTCCGCCTTACGCAAAAGCGCCAAACGGCATCGACTGTCTTAATGAAAACCGGCAATCATGAAACCAATATTTCACGTGTGTTTTTGTATGTCATTTTATTTCATGCGTGGGGAAAAAGAGAACCCTTACGAAAACTGCGGAGCGGTTTTATGGACACTCCGCAGTTTCCTGCTAAGGGTTGCAGCTTAAAACCGGGAGATTACTTCAGGTACTGGTCCACATTGTCCGAAGTAACCAGAACGAACGGGATCATCGTGGTTTTTTCAACCTGAGCACCGGAAGCAACGTCGGGGATCATGTTGATTGCGGTGGTGACCTGCGAAGCGCCATCCTGCAAAACGGTTGCGCCCAAGGTGCCGGCTTTGACCATGCCGAGGGGGCCTGCGTTGCCGTCAACACCGATGCAGTAGATGTCGGTGCGGCCGATGGAGTTGCAGTAGTTCTGTACCGCCGAGCTCATGTCGTCGTTATCGCACACAATTGCAACAATCTCGTCGCCATAGGTGGTGATTGCATCGGTCGCGTTGGTGACAGCCTTATCCGCCGACCAGTCGCAGGCGTACTCGCCAGCCAGTTCAAACTTGCTGTCTTTGCCCAGTGTGTTGGCAATGCCCTGGCCGCGGTCGATCTGGGCCGAGTTGCCGATGATGCCCTGCATGTGCAGATATTTGCCGCCCTCTGCCACTTTCTCTTCAATGTATTTGCCCATCATCTCGCCGGCAAACACGTCGTCAGAGCCCACGAATGCGGTTGCTTTTTCATCGGTGCTATCCGTTTTGGAGTTCACAACGATGCAGGGGATACCCTCTTGTGCGCACTTGGTGACAACAGGGTCAGAACCGGCGGATTCTGCCGGCAGGAAGATGACAAAGTTTGCGCCGTTGGTGATGGCGGTATCCAGCAGGGTCACCTGAGTGGCCGGGTCGGTCTGGCCGTCATACAGCTGCCAGGATTTGATGGTGCCGGCCGAAACCAGTGCATCCAGTGCCTCTTTGGCTGCGGTGTTGACCGTCTGGTGGAACGCGTCCACTGTGTTTTTGCAGATGTAGGCGACCTGAATGTCGCTGGTAGCTGCCGCCGACGAAGCGGTGGAAGCAGCGGGTGCGGACGATGCCGCAGCGGAGGAGGAGGTTGCGCCGCATGCGCTCAGAAGCATTACAGCAGCAAGGGACAGTGCTACCAGAAGGGATACGCGATGGGTTGACTTTTTCATACTCTTATCTCCTTTTTTGTTCTTGTTTATTCAAAAGCCCAAAGTAGGCTTTACGAAACAGTTTTAAGTGTCAATTAGCGCTTTTTGTTCATGAATTTGTCCAGCAGCAGTGCCAGCAAAATCAACAGGCCTTTCAAAATGGTCTGCCAGTAGCTGTTGACGCCCAGCAGGTTCATGCCGTTGTAAATAACGCCGATCATCAGAATGCCAATCAGGCAGCCGGGCGTGGTGGAAATGCCGCCTGCAAACGACGTGCCGCCAATGACGCAGGCCGCAATGGCGTCGGTCTCGTAGCCAATGCCGATGTTTGGCTGTGCCGCGTTGATGCGGGCGCTCATCAGCACCGCCGCAACGCCGGTGCAAAAACCGGAAAACACATAGCTGCCGGCAATGGTCCAGAACACCGGCACACCGGAGGCTGTCGCCGCCGCTTTGTTGCCGCCGACCGCGTAATCATACCGGCCGAACTTGGTGCGGTGCATCAAAATGTAGGTAATAATTAAAATCGCCGTGAGGAAGAAGACCGCGTTGGGGATGCCCAGTGTTTTGCCAATACCGATGTTGGTAAACGACACATTGGAAAGACCTTGCGAGTACCCGCCGGAAATCAAGTACCCGATACCGCGGATGGAAAGCTGTGTTGCCAGTGTGACCACGAAGGGGAACAGCTCAAACTTGGCAAGCAACAGGCCGTTGACCAGCCCAAAAAAGGTGCACACGGCAATACAGACAAGGCAGGCAATCAAATTGCTGCCGGTGGCGTCCAACATTTTACCAATCATCACCGAGC
Source organism: Pygmaiobacter sp. (assembly GCA_028689835.1). Lineage (GTDB taxonomy): Bacteria > Bacillota > Clostridia > Oscillospirales > Ruminococcaceae > Pygmaiobacter. The sequence goes on from JAQVCK010000121.1 coordinate 8,131, forward strand.
CCAGTGCCAGCATGGAGCCGACCGACAAATCGATGCCGCCGCCGGTGATGACGACACACATGCCGAACGCGATACAGCCGTTGACCGCAACGGAGTTTAAAATAGAAAGCAGGTTTGTCGCTTTGGTAAAGTTGGGGGATGCGATCATCAAAAAAATACACATTGCGATCAGCACAAGGCCAATGCCGTAGCGCCGCATCAGCAGTGAAAGGTCGGTCTGGTCCATCCCCAGGCGGTTTGTTTTTTTGCCCAAACTATTCATGTCCTCTACCTCTCCTCTTATTGTCCAAATTCTTTCGCCAGGATTGTCTCCT
>JAQVCK010000122.1 GCA_028689835.1 Pygmaiobacter sp.
CTGCGTGACGGTGCGCGACCGCGACACGATGCAGCAAGAGCGCATTGCCATCAGCGAGCTTGTGGCCTACATTGAAGAAAAAATGGCATACTAAGCGCTTGCACGCATAAAACGGCAAAAAACGAAGGCGGCCCCGGTGGGGGCCGCCTTTTTTGTGCGGTAACGGGAACAGAAAAACCGCACCGCACCCGGCGAAGGTCGACCGGATGCGGTGCGGTGGGGTAGGGGCAAAGCAGCGGTGACAAAACCCCAATCTACATCAGGGAGGAGGCAGAGGTGGGGAAGGAGAGAGAGTTAACGCTGCTTTTGCTTGCGAGAAGTAATGATGCTTTGCAGCACGATGAAGAAGCACAGCAAAGCGCTGAGGGCAATGCGCACCCACCAGCTGGACAACGTGCCCTGCGTGGTGATGAGGCTGGAGATGGTGCCCTTGATCAGCACGCCAAACAAGGTGCCGATGGGGTTGCCCACGCCGCCGGAAAGCAAGGTACCGCCGATGACAGAGGAGGAGATGGCATCCATTTCAAGGCCTTTGGCCTGCTCTACAAACCCGGCGCAGCTGTTAAGCGCGAACAAAAAGCCGCCCAGCCCAGCCAAAAAACCATCCAACAGATAGGCCTCAAATTTTGTGCGCCGCACATTCAGGCCCATCATCAACGCGCTTTGCTGGTTGCCGCCAATGGCGTATACCTTGCGGCCAAATTTGGTGTACCGCAACAAAATAAAAATAAACAGCACGACCAGCAGCGCCACAATGACCGTGGGGTAAATGTAGGCGGGCTGATAAATCCCCTTTTTATTGTTGCTGCCAAACGGCAGGTAAATTTGGTATTTTGCCCATGCGAGGAAAGTCTCGTTTTTGATCGAGATCATGTCGGTGCTGACAATCGCCGTCATACCGCGGCCAAAAAACAACCCGGCCAGTGAGACGATGAACGGCTGAATGTCAAGGTAGGCAACCAGAAAGCCCTGCACAATGCCAAAGGCAAGGCCAATGCCCAGCGCAAACAAAATGGCGGTAAACGCGCTGGCGCCGTTGCGCTCCATTTGGTAGGCGACGACCATACACACCAGTGCGGTGACCGAGCCGACCGAAATATCAATGCCGCCGGTGATCATGACCAGTGTCATGCCACAGGAGATGACGATGAGGCCGGCATTGGAAATGAAAAGGTTCAAAAACATCTGTGGCTTGGCAAAACCCTGCCCGGAAAAAGCAAGCATCCCGGCGGCATACATCAACACAAACAGGCCAATGGTGACAATCAGCAGAAACCCGGTTGCAGAAAGGCTGCGGGGGCGTTTGAGCGTTTTCATGTGTTGTCACCCCCTGTTTGCCGTGCTATCCGGTTGGCCGCATGGTGCAGCCGCTGGGTAGCCATCAGCTTTTGTGCCCGGGGGCTTTGCAGCACCACAATGATGATGACGACAACCGCTTAGTACACCGGCAGTTGGTCAGACGACACGTTCATGGCGTACAGTGTAGTTGTGAGTGCCTGAATGGTGTAGGCACCAATGACTGAGCCCGCAAGGCTGAATTTGCCGCCCCCCAAAATGTTGCCGCCCAGTGCAACGGCCAAAATGGCGTCCATTTCAAGGTTCAGGCCAATGTTGTTGGCATCGGCAGAGTAAATGCGGGCCGATGATACAAACCCGGCAATGCCAGCCAAAATGCCGCAAATGATGTAGGTGATCCATTTGATTTTAGTGCCGTTTAGCCCCACAAGACGCGAGGCGTTGCCATTGATGCCAACGCTTTCAATGTACAGGCCCAGCGCCGTTTTTTTGATTACAAGGCTAACGATGAGCACTACGGCAATGGCAAAAAACACCGGCACGGGAAACAGCAGGCCCGGCAGTGCGCTGCCCCACATTTTGTAGGCGTCCACCCGCACGTAAGTGATTTGCCCGTTGGTGACCAGTTGGGCAATGCCGCGCCCAGCCGTGTATAAAATCAGGGTTGCCACCATGGGCTGAATGTGCATTTTTGCAACCAGAAACCCGTTAAAGGCACCGCACAAAGCGGAGGCAAGCAGGGCCGCCAGCACCGCGAGAATAAGCGGATTGCTAAAGGTGGTGACCGACACTTCGCCGCCGGACAAAACCTGGCAGCACACTGCGGCAGACACCGCCATGACCGCGCCGACACTAATGTCCTGCCCGCCGGAAGCGGCGGTGACAAGCGTCATGCCGACGGCAAGAATGACCAGCTCGGATGCGCGGTTGACGACGTCGATGACATAGCCGCGCAACATGCCGTTTTGAATCGTGATTGCAAAAAAATCAGGTGTTTTAATCAGATTGGACAGCAGTACGATGACAAGGCAGAGCAAAGGCAAAAACAGGTGATGCCCCGCGATGCGCCTCCACAGGGGCTTTTTTTGCCCCGGTGGGGTTAGTTTTGCTTCAGGCATGGGCCTTTTCACCTCCTGCAATGGTTTTCATGATGCGCTCCTGCGTCAAGTCGTCCCCTGAAAGTTCGCCCACCTTGCGCCCGTCGCGCATGACGACCATGCGGGAACAGGTGCGCAGCATTTCTTCAATTTCAGACGAGATGAAAGCGACGCTCATGCCTTGGTCGGCAAGGCGCAGTACCAGTTTTTGAATTTCGGTTTTGGTGCCAATGTCAATGCCGCGGGTGGGTTCGTCCAAAATCAAAAAGTCGGGGTTCGTCAACAGCCAGCGGGCAATAATGACCTTTTGCTGGTTGCCGCCGGACAGGCTTTTGATGGGGGTCTCGCGGCTGGCGGTCTTGATTTGCAGCATGTCGATGTATTTGTCGGCAAACTCTTCCATCTCGCGGCGGCTCATCGGTTTAAACATGCCGCGTTTTGCCTGCAAAGCAAGGATGATATTTTCGCGCACCGACAAATCGGCAATGATACCATCGTTCTTGCGGTCCTCCGGCAGGTAGGCAAGGCCGTGCTTCATCGCATCCAGCGGGGTATTGACCTTAATCTGCTTGCCGCCAATTTTTAAGGTGCCGGTATCGGCCTTGTCGGCCCCGTACAACGTGCGCACCAGCTCGCTGCGGCCAGAGCCCAAAAGGCCGGTCAGCCCAATTACTTCGCCTTTGTGCACCTCAAGGTCATAGGGCTTTACGGTGCCGCGGTGGCCAACCCCCTTTGCCTCAACGACCGGGGGCCGCCCGGTGTCCGGGTTACCGGTGCGGGTGCTTTTAATTTCGGCAAGGTCGTCAAAGTCCTTGCCCATCATTTTGGCCACCAGTTGCAGGCGGGGCAACTCGGAAGTGTTGTATTCACCCACCAGCTCGCCCCCGCGCAATACGGTGATGCGATCGCTTACCTCATACACCTGCTCTAAGAAATGTGTGACAAAGATGATACCAACACCCTGTTCTTTTAGCCGGCGCATCAGGTCAAACAGCTTGGCGACCTCGTCGTCGTCCAGTGACGAAGTGGGTTCGTCCAAAATCAGCACCTGGCATTGCATGTCAACTGCACGGGCAATGGCAATCATTTGTTGCAATGCGATCGAGCAGGTGTCCAGTTGCTGGGTGGGCTGAATGTGAATATCCAGCTTTTCAAGCAATTCGTCGGATTTGCGGTTCATCGTTTGCCAATCGATGAAACCCGCACGCCGCGGCTCGCGGCCAATGAATAGGTTTTCGGCCACCGTGAGGTTAGGGCACAGTGTAATCTCCTGGTACACGGTGCTGATGCCCAATGTCTGTGCCTGCTGGGGCGAATGGATCGAGACCGGGTGGCCATCCAACAGGATTTCCCCCTCGTCCATTTCGTAGACCCCGGTCAGCACCTTGATCAACGTGGATTTGCCCGCGCCGTTTTCTCCCATCAAGGCATGTATCTCACCGTGGCGCAGGGTAAAGCTGACGTCCTGTAAGGCCCGCACGCCGGGGAAAGCCTTACAGACCCCCTGCATGGACAGGACAATTTTATTTTCCATGTTTGTCTCACCTGCTTCAATTGTAAGGGTGCAGCGCCAAACGCTGCATGCGTTGCAAAGAGAGGGCGCGGTGCGCCGGGGGCCAACCGACCCACATAAGCTGCACCGCGCCGACTTTTTGGTTATCTTGTAAAGACCAAAGGAAACGGGGGTTTACCGAAACTTAGTAGGCGCGCGCGTCAACGATAGCCTGTGTGATCGTGGTGGCGTCAAACGTTTCCTCATCTACATAAGCAAGTTTATCAGGGGTCTCGCCTTTTTCGAGCTGCTGAATGATCTTCTCTACACGCGGGCCGTGCAGCGGGTTGCATTCTACGTTGAAGTTGATCTTGCCGGCCAAGGTATCGGTCAGGCCTGCATGGGTGGCGTCGAACGAAATGACGGTGATGTCGCCGTTGACACCGTAAGTTTTGCCGGCAGCCTCGATAGCATCGATGGCACCGAAGGCTTCGTTGTCGTTCTCGCAGTAGACTACGTCGATGTCGTCATACTGTTTCAGCACGCTCTCCATGACTTCCTGCCCTTTGGCCTGCGTAAATTCGCCGGTCTGCTGGGCAATGATCTTCCAGTTGCTGTTCTTTTCCACACCAGCGTTCAAGCCATCGGTACGGCCGATCTGTGCGGACGAGCCAATGGTGCCCTGAATGTGCACGATGTTCAGTTGGTCAACACCGGCAAATTTCTCTTCCATCCACGCAACGGCTTTGTCGCCCTCAGCGCGGAAGTCAGAACCAACCCAAGCAGTGAAGAGGCTGTCATCCGAAACGTCGATCATACGGTCTACGATGATGACGGGGATGCCGGCATCTTTGGCTTCTTGCAATACGGTGTCCCAACCGGTCTCGGTAACGGGGGCCAGTACGATGTAGTCGACCTCCTGCTGAATGAAGTTGCGGATGGCGGTAATCTGATTTTCTTGTTTCTGCTGTGCGTCGTCAAAAATCAGTTTGTAGCCATTGGCCTCGGTAAATGTGCTCTTCATGCTCTCGGTGTTTGCTGTGCGCCAATCGCTCTCGGCGCCAACCTGAGAGAACCCGACAACGATTAAGTCGTTGCCACCGGTGGTGGATGCGGTGGAAGCTGCAGGTGCTGCGCTGCTTGCCGCGGGGGTGCTGCTTGCTGCGCCGCCACAGGCCGCGAGGCTAATTGCCAGTGCCGCAGTGAGCAAAAGTGAAAGAACCTTTTTCATGTTGCATTTCCTCCTATTTTCTGAATCGGCGGTAAGGTACCGCCCTTTGACAGCTTTTATTATAGAAAATAGTGCGGGCAAACTCCATGAGGAATCTTTCGTACATGTTTCTAATTTTTTAAGTAATTGTATCATAGTTGTATCAAAGTTGATTTTTTTACTGGGAAAGTTGAGTTTGTTTTGGGATGCGCACCGTCACGCAGGAGCCTTTCTCGCTTTCACTGTCAAACGACAGCCCATATGCTTCGCCGCAGTACAGCCGAATGCGCTTGTGCACATTCACAAGGCCAAGGCCGGTGTGCCGGTCCTCATACACCCCTGCGCGCAAAGCGGCCAACTGTTCTGCGGACATGCCCGCGCCGTTATCCTGCACCGCCAGCAGAATATCGTCGCCCTCTTCGCGCGCGGTGATGGTGATGATGCCCATGCCGCGACGGTTTTTGATGCCGTGGTACAGTGCGTTTTCCACCAGCGGTTGCAACGTGAGCTTGGGCAGCGTGTAATCCAGCAGCCCTTCTGGGATGTCAATGTGGTATTGCAGGATATCGCGGTAGCGCACCTTTTGAATTTTAAGGTAGCTTTCGACCTGTTGCTTTTCGGCTGCCAGCGTAATAATGTCGCGCCCCTTGCTGAGCGAGTTGCGAAAGAATACCGACAGGTTGGTGGTCATTTCGACCACTTCACGGTTTTTACCCGCTTCGGCCAGCCAGATGATCGAATCGAAGGTGTTGTATAAAAAATGGGGGTTGATCTGCGCCTGCAACAGTTCCAGCTCGGCTCGGCGCAACGCGTTTTGGTCGTCCCGCACATGCTCCAGCAGGCTGTTTACCCGGCCGATCATCTCGTTAAAGCCTTCGTCTAGGGTCTGCATTTCAATGTTGTTCGTGCGGATGGGCACCACGGTGAAGTCGCCTTCGCCCAGCCGCTCGGCCTTTTCGCAAAGCTGGCGCACCGGTTCGGTGATACTTTTGGTCAGCCGCATCGAATACCACAGCGTAAACATGACCAGTACAAAGCTGATGCCGGCAGTGACCGAAAGGGTGAGGCCGACACGCTGGCTGATGTTTTGTTGCAGGGCACTCAGCTCGCGCACCTCATCGTAAATGTAGTCGTGCATATAGGTCTCGATCAGGTCGGTGATGATGTAGATGTTGTGTTCCAGCTGTTCAATGCGCGAATCATAGCTTTTGGTGTTTTGAATGTCCACCATGCACTCCGACAGCCGGGTGCACAGCCGCAGCATGCTTTTGATACGCCATTTATTTTCTTTTTGCACAGTGGTCTCGTTGAGGCGCGAAATGATCTGCTGGGCGTAGGTCACCTCTTCAATGGGCAGATGGTCGATGTTGCTGCTGCCCACCACAAAGTAGTACATGTCAAGGTCCAGCCTGTCTTTGAAATCAAAGTTGAAGTCACTGGCCACCGACACATTTTGCAAAGTAACGGCATATTGCTGGTTGAATGACCCCAGCATTGAGAGGACGAACGTGATCATGAGGACAAACGGCAACACCACCCCTACCAGCAACACCCGCAGCTGGCGGTTGAGCGTGGTGCTGGCGCGCAAACGGTGCCACAGGGTGCGCGCTGCCGTAATCGGGCCGTTCATTTTGGGCCGGCTCATCCGCTTTTCCTCCCCATACGGTAGTCGCGCGGGGAGCATCCGTTTACCTTTTTGAATAAAAAGCTGAAATAGTGAGGGTCATTATAACCCACCTCCAGTGCAATATCACCGCTGCTTTTGTCGGTACAGCGCAACAGGCTGCGCGCTTGTTCCATGCGCAGAGAGGTGAGGTATTCCACAAAGGTCTGGCCCATCTGCTGGCTGAATACCGTGCTGAAATGGCTGGGGCTCATGCCGGCCACCCCGGCGACGGTATTGAGGCTGATGTCGGGCTGCGCATATTGCTGTTTTAAGTAGGCCACCGTTTTTTGCAGCATGCTGGTATAACGGCTGTTCACCACCTGGTCGCGCAGCACAAGGGCGCTGCCCAGCAAATTTTTGGCATAGCTGCGTGCGCCCTCTACCGAAACCAGTGCGTCGTACAGGGTGTTTTCTTTTAAAATGGCAGGTGGCTCGCAGCCCAGCCGCTTTAAAAAAGCACTGACCGTGAACTGAATGTTCAGCACAAAATACTGGCGAAACATCATGGATTGTACCGATGCTTCTCCGATCGCCTCAAAGTAATCGTCTACAAAGGCGGGGACTTCCTCCGGCAAGCCGCTGGAAAGAAATTTTTCTACAATGCGCTGGTCCATCTGGGCGGCGTCCATTTCAGAGGGGTCAAAGTCCAGCAGGGCGGTGGGGTGTGTGCCCTGCGGCACCCGGTGCAACCGGCCGCCATCGTTTGGCCCAAGCTGAAACAGGGCCTGCCGCGTGCGGCGGTAACACTGTGCCACTGCCGACAGCCGTGTGACCGGTTTGCCAATCACGACCGACCAGCGCACCGCCTTGCCCAGCGGCGCGCAGCGGGTCTCCACTGCGTCGGCACAGCGCTGAGTTTCCTGCTCAATAGAGCCGCCGTCGGCCCGCACCAAAAACACCAGCATGTCAATGCCCAGCCGAAACACCGCCACCTTGGGGTCGCTGACAAAGCTGTTGTATAAGGTGTCCTGTACCCCTGCTGCCTGCTCGATGCCGGCGGCGGCAGGCAGTACGTCCTCCACCAAAAACAGCACAATGTTGTACTGTTCGGCCACAAGGTCAAGGCCCAGTTTTTCTGCGCGCTCAAGCAGGTCGGGGATCGGGGCCCGCCCGCTGACCAGCGCATCAAAAAACCCCCGGCGAGAACTGGCCAGGTACTCCTGCATTTCATCGGTGAACTGTGCGAGGTAACGCTGCTGTTCCTGCTCTTTGTCCTTTTGCTTTTTGATATCGCCCAGCACCTCAATCAGCTGGTTGCGCGAGAGTGGTTTGAGCAGATATTGGCTGACCCCGACAGAAATGGCCTCCTTGGCATACGAAAAATCGTCGTAGCCGCTGAGGATTAAAATTGTGGTCTGCGGCAGTTCTTTTTTAATGAGGCGGCTGAGCGCAAGACCATCTAAAAATGGCATTTTGATGTCGGTGATCACAATATCCGGCCGCTGCTTTTGAATCAGCGGCCAGGCAATCTCGCCGTCGGGTGCCTCACCTGCAAAGGTGAAACCGTGCTCTTCCCATGCAATCAGTTTGCGAATACCCTCGCGGATCACGACTTCATCCTCTACCAGAAACACACTGTACATCAA
>JAQVCK010000123.1 GCA_028689835.1 Pygmaiobacter sp.
CTCGCCGCAAGCTCGGCTACCGCACGCCGGAGGAACTATTTGAGGCATTCTTGGATAAAGTCTACGCCGCCTAAGAACCCGCGCCCACTCTACCGTGGGTGTCCAACTTGCTCTTGCAATTTACGCAAAAAAAGGAAAATTTAAACCGACGAAAAACCGCGAAAAACGGCGGTACGATGGCAAAAATGGCAGTTTTTACAATAGCAAATCATACCAAAACCCTTATTTGGGAACATTTCACCCCCATTTGGGAACAGATTTGTTGTTTTTTGAGTATTGAAATGCTACTTTAAATACGGGTATGCACCCCCCTTTGTCATACCCGTTTGGTGATTGCCTTTTGAACGAAAGGCCCCCTCCTCCTCGCCCACCCCCGTACCGCGCAGATACGGGGGTGGTGCTATGTCTATCAGGTAGGGCCCCCGCCGTAGAGCAGCGGCAGGTACCCGAATATAAAGCAGAGCGCCGGCAGGTTTGCCAGGTGCTCTTTTTTTATGGCCCACTTTGTAAAAAACGGGCAAGGGGCACGGATGGGGCAATATAGCCACAAAAAAGCACTGTTTTACAGCAGTTTCACAAAAACGGCGGGCAACGGGGCAAGAATTTGAGAAACGTTGCCTGTTTACTTTATCATGCTAATGTGCTAACATACTGCTATAATAAATCAATAAAGCAAAATTGCCGGCAGGGCCGGGGCAAATGGCCCCCCAAAACCGGTGTAGCCACGAAAGGGAACGGCGCATGACGACGACAGAAAATTTACAAGAAAAAGAGCGCATTATTTTAGAGCTGCGCGCACTGTACCGCCGGTACGGGTACAGCGGTTATAAAATGAGCCGGTTTGAAGAATATGACCTTTATGTGCGCAACAAGGACTTTTTGTCCAGCGACCGCATGATTGTGTTTACCGACCTTGACGGCACGCTGATGGCCTTAAAGCCCGATGTGACCATCTCAATTATCAAAAACACCAGCGCAGAGCCGGGCACGGTAAAAAAGGTGTATTACGACGAAAACGTGTTTCGCGCCGACGCCAAAGCGGGCTCGTTTAAAGAGATTATGCAGACAGGGCTGGAGTGCATTGGCGACATCGACCGTTACCAGCTGTGCGAGGTGCTGCGCCTCGCGGCGGGCAGTTTGCAGGCAATCAACGGCGATTATATGCTGGATATTTCTCACTTGGGGCTTGTGTCCGGCGCGCTGCTGGCCGCGGGGGTGCCGGCAGCGCGGTACGGCGAAGCGCTGGCGCTGATCCGCGACAAAAACCGTGCGGGGCTGTTGCAGTTTTGCCGCGCGGGCGGGTACGACGACGCCCTGCTGCCGCAGCTGGTTGCCACTTACGGCGATGCAAACGAAGTGCTGGCAAAGCTGCGCGGGCTGTGCCGCAACGGAGAGATGCAAACGGCGTTTGACGAATTGCAGGGCATTTGCACCGTGCTGGCGCAGGGGGGCCTTGCCGGGCGGGTGCAAATTGATTTTTCAGTCGTCAACGATATGAACTACTATAACGGCATTATTTTTCAGGGGTTCATCAACGGCATCCCCACCGCGGTGCTGCGCGGCGGCCAGTACGACCGGCTGATGGCAAAAATGGGCCGCGCGGGCAGCGGGGCCGTGGGCTTTGCGGTGTACCTGGACGAGCTGGAAACGCACACCGGGGCCGAGCGCGCCGATGTGGACGTGCTGCTATTGTACCGCCCGGGGGACGATGTGGCAAAGCTGGACCGCGCGGTGCGCGCGCTGACGGCACAGGGCAAAACGGTGAGCGCACAGCGGGTAAAGCCCGCAAAGCTGCGCTGCAACAGCGTGTTGCGGCTGGAGGACTGGAGGGGCGAAGATGAATGATTACCTGAGTGTGGCGCTGCCCAAGGGGCGCCTTGGCGAAAAGGTGTACCGGCTGCTGGCAAAGGCGGGGTTTGACTGCCCCGGCGTGCTGGAGGACGGCCGCCGCCTGATTTTTGAAAACCCGGCCACTGGGGTGCGCTATTTTTGGGCAAAACCCGCCGACGTGCCCATTTATGTAGAGCGCGGCGCCGCCGACGTGGGCATTGCAGGCAAAGACATTTTGCTGGAATACGCGCCCGAAGTGTATGAACTGCTGGACCTTGGCGTGGGCCGCTGCCGCATGGCGGTGGCCGCAAAGCGCGGCTGGCAGGATAACCCCGACCGCACGCTGCGGGTGGCGACAAAGTTCCCCAGTATTGCGGGGCGGTATTTTGCAGGGCAAAGCCGCAGCATCGACATCATCAAGCTCAGCGGGTCCATCGAGCTGGCGCCGGTGCTGGGGCTTTCAGATGTCATCGTGGATATTGTGGAGACCGGAACGACGCTGCGTGAAAACGACCTTGAGGTCGTGGAAGAGATTTTGCCCATCAGCGCGCGGCTGATTGCCAACCGGGCGAGCTTTAAGTTTCGCAACCGGCAGATTGAAACACTGTGCAGCGCCCTTGGCGGGCTGCTGCTACCCAAAGAGGAGGCAGAAGCATGAAAATCCTGCAGGTCGGCGCGGTGAGCGACGACGAAATTTTTGCCCGCGGCTTGCCGGGGCAGGACGTGGCGGACACCGTGGCCGCCATTTTGGCGGATGTGCGGCAGAACGGCGACGAGGCGCTGGCGCGCTACACCGAAAAATTTGACGGCGCGCGCCCCGGCCCGCTGGAAGTCAGTGCAGAGGAAAAGGCGGCGGCACTGGCCGCCACCGACCCCGAATTTTTGGCCGTGTTGCAAACGGCGGCGGCCAATATCCGCGCGTTTCACACCGCGCAGGTGCGCCAAAGCTTTGTGCAAACGGGCAGCGACGGCGTGGTGATGGGGCAAAAGATTCTGCCGCTTGCAAAGGTGGGGCTGTATGTGCCGGGCGGCACGGCGGCCTACCCGTCGTCGGTGCTGATGAATGCCATCCCCGCGCAGATTGCCGGGGTGGGCGAAATTGTGATGGTCACCCCGGCACATCATGGCGTCATCCCCACCGCCATTTTAGCGGCGGCACAGGTGGCGGGGGTGTCGCGCATCTTCAAGCTGGGCGGCGCACAGGCCGTGGCCGCGCTGGCCTATGGCACCCAAAGCGTGCCGCGGGTCGAAAAAATTGTGGGCCCCGGCAACGCCTATGTGGCAGAGGCCAAAAAGCAGGTGTTTGGGCAGGTGGGCATTGACATGATTGCCGGGCCCAGCGAAATTTTGGTGATTGCCGATGCCGCCAGCAACCCGCGCGAGGTGGCGGCAGACCTGCTTTCGCAGGCAGAGCACGACAAAAATGCCTCTGCGGTGCTGGTGACCGACAGCCTGCCGCTGGCACAGGCCGTGTCTGCGGAGGTCGCGCGGCAGCTGGCGCTGCTGCCAAGGCGAGAAATTGCCGAAGCCTCGATGGAGCACAATGGCAAAATTATTGTGGCGGGCAGCATTGCCGAGGCGGTGCAGATTGCAAACCGCTTGGCGCCCGAGCATTTAGAGCTTTGTGTCAACGACCCGTTTGACCTGCTGGGGCAGGTGCAAAACGCGGGGTCGGTATTTTTGGGCCGCAACTGCCCGGAGGCACTGGGCGACTACCTTGCGGGGCCAAACCACACGCTGCCCACCGGCGGCACGGCCCGGTTTTCCAGCCCGCTGTCGGTCGATGATTTTATTAAAAAAACGCAGTACACTTACTTTACACGGCAGGCGCTGGCCGCCGTGGCCCGGCAGGTGGAATATTTTGCAGAGCAAGAAGGGCTTTCCGCCCACGCGCGCAGTGTTGCCAGCCGGTTTGAGGGGGGTGCCCAGTGAGCAGATTTTTAAACAAGGCCTATGCCGGGCTGCACGAGTATGTGCCCGGCGAACAGCCGCAGGACATGCAGTATGTTAAATTGAACACCAACGAGTCGCCTTACCCGCCCTCACCGGCGGTGCTGGCGGCGGCAAACGCCCGGCAGGCCGAGCTGCTGCGCCTGTACCCGGACCCCGACGCCGCGCCGCTGCGCGCCGCACTTGCCGCGCGCTATGGCCTTGCGCCGCAAAATGTGTTCATCGGCAACGGGTCGGATGAAGTGCTGAACTTTGCGTTTATGGCCTTTGCGGGCGGCGACACCCCGGCCTATTTCCCCGACATCAGCTACGGCTTTTACCCGGTGTTTGCGCAGTTGCACGGCATTCAGTACACCGAGCTGCCGCTGCGGCCGGACTTCACCGTCAGCTGGCAGGCCTATTACGGGCGCGACGGCATGATTGTAATTGCAAACCCCAACGCGCCAACCGGGCTGTCGCTTTCCGTCGGGGCGATTGAAGAGATTTTGCGCAGCAACCCCGACCACGTGGTGCTGATTGACGAAGCGTATGTGGATTTTGGCGGCGAAAGCTGTGCAAAGCTGGTAGAGCAATACGACAACCTGCTGGTCGTGATGACCTATTCTAAATCGCGCAGCATGGCGGGCGCCAGGCTTGGGTTTGCGCTGGGCAATGAAGCACTGATTGCCGACCTTGAAAAGCTGAAGTATTCCACCAACCCCTATAACATCAGCCGCCTGACCCTTGCCTGCGGCGAGGCCGCGCTGAAAGAAGAGGCGTATTACCGCGCAAAGTGCGACGAGATTATGCGCACCCGCGCGGGCACTGCCGAAGCGCTGCGGCAGCTGGGTTTTACGGTACTGGATTCTGACGCGAATTTCTTATTTGCAAAAAGCGATGCGGTGGACGGCGAAACGCTGTATTTACAGCTGAAAGCGCGCGGGGTGCTGGTGCGGCACTTCACGCTGCCGCGCATTGCACAGTACGACCGCATCACCATTGGCACCCCGGCACAGATGGAAATTTTGCTTGCCGCGGTGCGCGACATTTTAAAGGAAAGGGAGCATGAAGCATGAGGCAGGCGAGCATAAAACGCAAAACGGCGGAGACCGACATTGCGCTGACCCTGGATTTGGACGGCACCGGGGCCGGCAACATCAACACCGGTTGTGGCTTTTTAAACCACATGCTTACGCTGTTTGCCCGCCACGGCGGGTTTGACCTTACCGTCACCTGTGTGGGCGACACCGATGTGGATGACCACCACACGGTGGAAGATGTGGGCATCTGCCTTGGCCTTGCTTTTGAGCAGGCGCTGGGCGACCGGCGCGGCATCACCCGGTACGGCGACATCACGCTGCCAATGGATGAGGCGTTGCTGCTTGCCGCGGTGGATATTTCGGGCCGCGGGCGGCTATGCACCACGCTGTGCCCGCCCACGCAAAAGGTGGGCACCTTTGACACCGAGCTGGCGAAAGAGTTTTTTGACGCGCTGGCCAACCGCGCCGGCATGACCGTGCACCTGCGGCAGCTGGCGGGTGAAAACTCGCACCACATTATAGAGGGCAGCTTTAAGGCACTGGCACGCGCGCTGAAAGCCGCCGTTGCGATTGACGAAAAAAACCGGGACGTAATTCCGTCTACCAAAGGGGTGCTGTGATGATTGCGATTGTGGATTACGGGGTGGGCAACCTGTTTTCGCTGCACTCGTCGCTTGCGGCCATTGGGGCCGAAAGCATCGTCACCGGCGACGCGGCGGCCATCAGCAAAGCCGACGCGGTGATTTTGCCCGGTGTCGGCGCGTTTGAGGACGCGGCGGCAAAACTGCGCGAAACCGGGCTTGCCGCGGCGGTGCGCGGGGTGGCGGCAAGCGGCAAGCCGCTGCTGGGCATCTGCCTTGGCATGCAGCTGCTGTTTGAAAAAAGCTACGAGTTTGGCGAACACGAGGGGCTGGGCCTGCTGCCCGGCAGCGTGGTGCCAATGGCGGGGGTCATCCCCGCAGAATTAAAAATACCGCACATCGGCTGGAACGCATTGCACCTGACCCCAGCCGGTAAAAACAGCCCGCTGTTTGCCAATGTACACGGCGGCGAATATGTGTACTTTGTGCACTCGTACTATGCCACCGGCTGCGGCGACGCGCTGCTCGCGGTGACCGATTACGGCGCAGACCTTACGGCGGCGGTGGGGCAGGGCAATGTGCTGGGCTGCCAGTTTCACCCCGAAAAAAGCGGCACGGTGGGCCTTGGTATTCTGCGGGCGTTTTGTGCCATGGGGGGCCGCGTATGATCGTTTTGCCTGCGATCGATTTATATGGCGGCAAGGTGGTGCGGCTGCTGCGCGGCGACTATGCCGCAATGACGGTGTACGACGACGACCCGCTGGCCACGGCGCAAAAGTTTGAACAGGCCGGGGCCGGCTGGGTACACATGGTGGATTTAGAGGGTGCTAAAAGCGGCGGCACGCCCGCCGCCGCCACGGTGCGCCGCGTGGTGCAGGGCACCGGCCTTTGTGTGGAGCTGGGCGGCGGGGTGCGCACGAATGAGACAATCGAAGCCTATTTGAACGCCGGCGTACAGCGGGTGATCCTTGGCACGGCGGCGCTGACCCAGCCGGGTTTTGTGCGCAATGCGGTGGCGGCGTTTGGCGCGGACAGGATTGCCGTGGGGGCCGATTTGCGCGACGGCTTTGTGGCCGTGCACGGCTGGACGCAGCAAAGTGCCGTGCGGGGCGAGGAGTTTTGCGCTTCGCTGCAAGCCGACGGCGTGCGCACGGTGATTGTGACCGACATTGCAAAGGACGGCGCGATGCAGGGGACAAACCTTGCGCTGTATGCCGCGCTGCAACAGCAGTTTTCACTAAATTTCATCGCGTCCGGCGGTGTGAGCCGCTTGCAGGACGTCAAAGACCTTGCGGCGCTGGGGGTGGCGGGTGCCATCATCGGCAAAGCATATTACACGGGCGCAATTGACCTTGCAAAGGCCGTCCGTGTGGCAAAGGGGGGGCCGGTATGATTACAAAACGCATTATCCCCTGCCTGGACGTACGGGACGGGCGGGTGGTCAAAGGGGTCAATTTTGCGCACCTTGCCGACGTGAACTCGCCGGTGGAGCTGGCCGAGTATTACACGGCCAGCGGTGCAGACGAGCTGGTGTTTTACGACATCACCGCCTCGGCCGAAGGGCGCGCGTTGTTTACCGATATTCTGTGCGAGACCGCAAAGCGGGTGTTTATCCCGCTGACGGTGGGCGGCGGCATTAACACAGTGGACGATTTTGACCGTGTGCTGAAATGCGGGGCCGACAAGGTGAGCGTCAACTCCGGCGCGCTGCAAAACCCCGCGTTGATTGAGCAGGCCGCGCGGCGGTACGGCAACCAGTGCGTAGTGCTTTCGGTGGATGTGAAGCGTGTGGGCGGCGAATTGCGGGTGTTTGCCCGCGGCGGGCGCGACGACACCGGGCGTGAGGCTGTGGGGTGGATTCGCGACTGTGTGGCGCGCGGCGCCGGCGAAGTGGTGCTGAACTCCATCGACACCGACGGCGTGAAAGACGGGTTTGACCTTGAAATGCTGCGTGCTGTCAGCGAGGCGGTGGACGTGCCGGTGATTGCCTCCGGCGGGGCGGGCAAGGCGGATGACTTTGTCACGCTGTTTAAAACACTGCCGCGGGTAGACGCGGGGCTTGCGGCGTCAATCTTTCACTTTGGCGAAGTTAAAATCCCGCAGCTGAAAGCCCACCTGCGTGCAAACGGCATCAATGTGAGAATCTGAAAGGGGCAAAACCATGTGCAGCATCGATACCTTAAAATTTGACGAGCGGGGGCTGATCCCCGCCATTGTCACCGACGCCGACACCGGCGCGGTGCTGACCCTTGCGTATATGTCGCGCGAAAGCCTTGCCATTTCGCTGGAAAAGGGCTTGACCTGCTTTTACAGCCGCTCGCGCAAAACGCTGTGGCTGAAAGGCGAAACATCGGGCAACTACCAGCACATTGTCAGCATCACGGCGGACTGCGACCAGGACGCCTTGCTAGTGAAGGTGCACCCGGACGGCCCGGCCTGCCACCTTGGCACCACCTCGTGCTTTACGAATACGCTGTACGAAGCGCCGGGCGCCGAAGAGCCGTTTTCGCTGGAATCGCTGGTGACACTGATTGAGGGCCGCCGCACCGAAAAGAAAGAGGGCTCTTACACCACCTACCTGTTTGAAAAAGGGCGCGACAAGATTTTGAAAAAGGTGGGCGAAGAAGCGACCGAAGTGATTATTGCCGGCAAAAGCGACGATAAAAAAGAGACGGTGTACGAAATTGCCGACCTTGTGTACCATGTGCTGGTGCTGATGGTGGATATGGGCATTCCGGTGCAGAAGATTCGCGACGAGCTTGCCAATCAAAATTCTATTACAGAAATAAAAACGCCAGATCATAAAGGATTGATTTTGTCATCTGGTGCAAGTTATATACGGAATAGGATGAAAAAATATAATATTTTAAAAATGAATTTAAATGATTTTTC
>JAQVCK010000124.1 GCA_028689835.1 Pygmaiobacter sp.
TTTTCCTCTTTTTATAATCTGTTATATTATACGTTACATTTATAATAAATAAGTTTATTTGTTCTTCGTTTTTTTGAGAGAGTGATTATTTGCTTAATTTTGACACACATGGCAGATGAGACTTCCAAAGATAAAAAGCAAAACAGCCCGCCCCGTAACCGGTGCATGCCGGTGTGGGGCGGGCTGTTGTTTAATGTTATTGTGCGGGATAAGCGCCCTTTAAACCACGACGCTGTCGCCGCAAGCGAGGTAGTGCAGGTTGTTGGCCTTTTGGGCAAGGGCGCCAAAAGCTGCTTCCCCGGTGCAATGGCAGGTGTAAAACTGTGCGGGGCAGGCCGCCAGCTCGTCGCCAATCTGCCCCAGCAGCGCGGGCGGTGCGGCATTGACATTGTGCGGGCTTGCCAAGTGGTAGCCGCCAATGCACACGGCAGGGTGCCACGGCGCGGCCTTTTGCAGAATATTCACAATGCCGGTGTGCCCGCAGCCCAGCACCAGCACCGGGGTGGCACCGCGGATCAGCAAGTTTTGCTCGTGCAAAAAGTCATCCGGCCCGTTTGGCCCAAACAGCGTGTCATTGGCGGGCGAGTGGCAGCGGCTCGTGTTTGGCACCACAAACAGGTGCAGCGTGTCGTCAAGGTCGGTATCGCCATCCAGCAAGGTCACTTGCGGGTGGTTTTGCAGTGCGGCGTCCAGCCCAATGGGGGCCATCTGCCCGTCGCTGTGCAGGCTGTAATGCGACTCAAACGCGCGGCGTTGCACATACACCTTCGCCGTGTGGTTTTGGGCAAGAAACGCGGCCAGCGCGCCGCCGTGGTCAAAATGCCCGTGCGAAATAATCACGGTATCCACCGCCGCAAGGTCCACCCCCAATGCTTCGCTGTTGGCAAACAGCGTGTCGTCGGGGCCCACGTCAAACAGCAGGCGGTGGGCTGCGGTTTCGATATAAAGCGAAAGCCCGTGTACCGTGCGCAGCCCACGGGTCGTTGTGTTTTCTACCAATGCTGTAATTTTCATCTCAAAAATCCTCCTATTCGCCATGCCTCGCAATTGAGCGCGGGGCGCTGTTATGGTGCGCTGCCCCCTAACAAATTTGCGGGTAGCCGCACGTCCTCTTGTTTCACCTTGGCCCAGCTAAAGGCGGGGGCAAGCTGTTCTGGTAAAATGGGGGCGGGGGCGTCTTGCAGCCCGGCGGCAAACGCCAGTGCCCCCACAATGTCGGCGGCGGTAAAGCCGCGCGCACGCAGCGCGTCCAGCCCCAGGTCGGCGTCCCGCTTAGAAAGTCGCCTGCCGTCCGGCGCCAGCAATAGCGGCGTGTGGCAAAACTGGGGCGGCGTTTCACCCAGCAGCCGGTACAAATAAAGCTGCCGCGGGGCGGAGGAGAGCAAGTCGCGCCCGCGCACCACCTCGGTGACGCCCATGGCGGCATCGTCCGCCACGACGGCCAGCTGGTAGGCAAACACCCCGTCGGAGCGGCGCAGAATAAAATCGCCGCAACGCTGTGCCAGGTTTTGCGCATAAGGGCCATAGTGGCCGTCGGTCAGCGTAATCGTTTCGTGTGGCACCTCAAGGCGCAGTGCGGGCAGCCGCTTTTTTTCGCGCCGGCGCACCTCTGCCGGGGGCAGGTTGCGGCAGCGGCCGGTGTAAATGGGCTCGCCGTCCGCCGTGTGCGGGGCCTCGGCGGCGTGCAGCTCGGCCCGGCTGCAAAAGCAGGGGTACACAAGGCCCTGTGCTTCCAGCCGGGCAAGGCATTGCTCGTATAATGCGGTGCGCCGGCTTTGCCAGTACGGCCCGGCGGGGCCGCCGCCCTCATCCCACGGCAGGCCCAAAAACAGCAGGTCACGCTCCAGCGCTTCGGCATATTCCGGCCGGGTGCGGGCGGGGTCTAAATCCTCAATGCGCAAAATAATGCGCCCGCCCCGGCTTTTGGCCGAAAGCCAAGCCAGCAAAAAGGCCAGCAGGTTGCCAAGGTGCAGCCGCCCGCTGGGGCTGGGGGCAAACCGCCCCACTACCGGCTGCTGTTCCATTGTATCGCCCCCTGTGGCGCGCCGCGCCGTTGTTGTTTTGTTTAGTATACTCCGCTGTGCGGGCAAATTTCAATCTGGCATGCGTGCTTGGAGCCGCAAGAAAAACAAAAAGTTTTCCACCGGCAAAGGGGCTGCCGGTGGAAAACTTTTTACGTTGTGTGTTTCATGCGGGGCCCAAGGCCCCCGGCGTCAGCGGTACAGGGCCAGCACGGCGTCGTGCAAAAATGCGGCGCAGCCGGGCTGCGCTTTGTCGTAATATGCGGTAAAGCGCTCGTCCTGCACATACAGCGCGGCAAGGCCCTTATGGGTTGCCGGCGGGCAGGCGTGCATGTGGTGGCACAGCCAGCGGTGGTGCAGCTTCGCAATGGCGCGGCCTTCGTCGCCGTCCGGGCTTTGCCCCGCAGTCACGGCGGCAGCAAGGCGGGTCAAAATTTCCTCTTCTTGCAGTTGCATCTCGTTAAATTCGGCGGCGGGCATGTTTTTTAGCTTTTTGTTGGACGCGTCAACGGCCGCGTCGCCGTAAGCGGCACGGGTCTCACTGCCGTACTGCGCTTCGTTGCGGTCAATCAGCTCTTGTTTAAAGCCCTCAAATTTTTCGTTGTCGGTCATCGTACTCTCTCCCTTCGTTGCCGCAAGGCTTTTTTCGGCCGTATCAATCAACAGTTGTAAGCGTTGCTTGCGGGCCTTGAGCGCGCTAATATGGGCGCTTAGTGCCGTGCGGCGGTCAAAATCGGGGCGGGCAAGCAGCGCCGCAATTTCGGCCAGCGGTACTTCCAGCGCGCGGTAAAACAAAATCTGTTGCAGCCGGTCGACTTCGGCTGCACCGTACACGCGGTACCCTGCCGCGGTGACCTGTGCAGGGTGCAACAGGCCAATGCGGTCGTAATAGCGCAGGGTGCGGGTGCTTACCCCTGCCAGTGCGGCAAAGGCGCTGATGTTGTACGTTGGTGTTGGTGTCATGGCGCCACCTCCTTTCCACAAGCATAGAATAAGGCATGACGTTACGTCAAGGTCAAGCGTTTTTTTAATTTTTTAATTTACGTTTTATACATTGTAGAAAAGGTGCAAATTGGCTACAATAAAAGCAGTGGCATTGGCCGCAGAGGAGGAACTATGGGTCTGGATAAAAAAACTGTAAAAATAATTGCGCTGCTATCGGGTGGGCTAATCTTGTTTGCGTGGATGCTGAATAACGTGGATGAGGTATTGCGGCTGTTTTCGCTGTTGCTGGGTACGCTGGCGCCATTTGTGATTGGGCTGGCCTTGGCCTTTGCGCTAAATGTGCCGATGCGTGCGCTGGAAACGCACCTGTTTGCCCGCATGAAAGCGAAAGGTGAGCGCGGTGCCCGCGCGGCGCGCATGCTTAGCTTTGTGTTGACACTGGTGCTGCTGGTACTGGGCATTGCGGTGGTCAGCCTTATCGTCATCCCCGAAATGGGCAACACTTTTGTATTGCTGGGCAAACAGTTGCCCACCTTTTTTAAAAATGTGCAGACACAGGGCGAGCAGTTGGCAAAGCATCTGCCGGAGGTGGAGGCTTTGGTGTCCTCGCTAAACCTTGATTGGGGCAGCATTGGCAACTCGCTGGTCGGCTTTTTACGCAACGGGGCAACGTCGGTGTTGGGCTCTACGGTGCAGGTCGCGACCTCGGTGTTCAGCGGCGCGTTCAACTTTTTCATCGGGTTTATCTTTGCCTCGTATATCCTGCTGAGCAAAGAAAAACTGGGCGTGCAGACCCGCCGGGTGCTGTACTCGTGGTTGCCGGTGGCCCGTGCCGACCGCTTTTTGTATATCACCGCGCTGACCGAACGCACCTTTTCGCGGTTTCTCACCGGGCAGTGCCTTGAGGCGCTGATTTTGGGCACGATGTTCTTTGTCAGCATGCTGATTTTCCGGTTGCCGTACGCGATGCTGATTGCGGTGGTGGTGGCGCTGACGGCCCTCATCCCAATGTTTGGCGCGTATATTGGTTTTGCCATTGGCGCTTTTTTAATTATGGTGGTCAACCCCATGCAGGCGCTGTGGTTTCTTATTTTGTTCTTGGTGCTACAACAAATCGAAAACAATCTCATCTACCCGCGTGTCGTGGGCGGCTCGGTGGGGCTGCCGGCCATGTGGGTTATGGTGGCCGTCACGATTGGTGGCAGCCTGATGGGGGTGGCGGGCATGCTGCTGATGGTGCCGGCGGCCTCGGTGGTGTACGCACTGGCCCGCGAAAACACCCAGCACCGCCTGTTGCGCCGCAAGGTGCCGGCAGACCGCTATGCGCAACATACGGAGGAACCCAAATGAAACTCACCGGCAGTGTACACAACCATACAACCTTTTGCGGCGACGGTAAAAACACCATACCAGAAATGGCGCAGGCCGCCTATGACGCAGGGCTTGCCACCATTGGCTTTTCAGAGCACAGCTATGTGCCGGCAGAGCAGTTTGGCGTCCCGCCAGAGCAGCTGCCCGCCTACCAGCGCGAAGTAAAGCGCGTTGCGGCGGCGTGGCAGGGCCGGCTTGAAGTGTTGCTGGGGCTGGAGGTCGATACCGAGGCCCCGCCGCTGGACCTTGCTCCCTATGACTACATCATCGGCTCGTCCCACGCGGTGTGCGCGCCAAATGGCAGCCGGTGGCCGATTGACATGGCGCCAGAAGTGACGGCCCGCTGCATTGCCGAGGGGTTTGGCGGCGACGCACTGGCCTTTGTAAAGGCGTATTACGAGCAATTTGTAGCTTTTTTGTTGCAGTTGCGGCCCACCATTGTCGGCCACTTTGACCTGGTGCGCAAGTTTAACGGTGCGGGGCAACTGTTTGACGAAACGTCGCCCGCCTACCTTGCCATTGTGCGCGCGGCCCTGCGCGAAGTGCTGGCGCAGGGTATGGTGCTGGAGGTCAACACCGGTGCCATCAGCCGCGGCTGGCGCACCGACCCTTACCCGGCAGACCCGCTGCTGCAAGACGTGCTTGCCGCGGGCGGGCACGTCATCGTGACGGCGGATGCGCACAGCTGTGACGCGCTGACCTGCGCATTTGACGAGACGGTTGCCCGGCTGCGCGCGCTGGGCTTTCGCGAGGTGCAGCAGTTGACGGCGGCGGGCTTTGTGCCCTGTGCAATTTAATAGGGTATCACGTGCCCAAATGGCGTAAAAATACAAAACACCGCCCCGTGCCAAGCTTGGCACGGGGCGGTGTTGCTTTTACCGGTACGGTTAACGCAGCAGGCAGGCAAGGGCGCTGCAAAACCACAAAACACCCAGCAGGGCAGTCACGGCGGCAAGGCGTTTTTCCTGTGGCGCAAGCCCGCGGATGTATTTAGACGGGGTGTTTGGTATGCCGGGGAAAAACAACTGCCAAAAGGCCAGCGCCAGCCCGGCGCCGCCTACGGCCCACACCGACAGCTGGTACCACGCCAGCGCCAGCAAACCGGCAACGCACAGCAGGTTCCACACCGTGGCAAGCAGCAGAAAAAGGGCCAATAACAGACGTTTTGTATTTAGTTTCATCAGGGGTTCCTCCGGGTTCTAAAATGCTTCATAACAGCAAAAAAAGCCCGCGGTGGGGCCGGGTTGTGCCGTAATCAGGCGTGGGTAACATCAACTGGGGCCTATTTAAGCGCGGGCCAAGCTGCCAAGGTGGCTTTCCACCCGGCGGCAGATCATCTCCAGCGCCACATCGTTGCGCCCGCCCTCCAGCACAATCAAATCTGCGGCGCGCTTCGATGGCTCCACAAACTGCTCGTGCATCGGCTTTACGGTAGAAAGATATTGCGAGATTACCGAGTCCAAACTGCGGCCGCGTTTTTTTACGTCCCGCCGCAACCGGCGCAGCAACCTCACATCGGCATCGGTGTCCACATAAATTTTAATGTCCATCAAGTCGCGCAGCGTGCGGTTTTGAAAAATCAAAATCCCCTCAATAAGCAGCACCGGGGCGGGGGCTACGGTAACGGTCTGCGGGGCGCGGTTGTGCACGGTAAAGTCGTATACCGGGCATTCTATCGTTTGCCCTGCCCGCAAAGCGGCAAGGTGTTCAATCATCAAATCGGTGTCAAAGGCATCCGGGTGGTCGTAGTTCAGCAGGCAGCGCTGCTCGTAGGGCATGTCGTTATGGCTTTTGTAATAGTTGTCGTGGTAGATCACGCTGACATCGTCGCCAAAGGCTTGTTGCAACCGGTTGGTGAGGGTCGTTTTCCCACTGCCAGTGCCGCCTGCAATCCCAATCACCATTGTATCCATACACAACCTCCGCCACAGGCTTTTTATTTGAGTTTAAGTATAATACAAAACACTGCCCGGGTAAAGCCCGTGTAAAATGAAAAAACAAAAAAACGCCGCGCACGGCGACGCGGCGGCGAAAAACAAATTTAATTCGGGTCGGTCTTAATCACCTTGGTCAGCGCGACCGATAGCGGCAGGCAGATGGCAAAGCACACAGCGGCTTCTATCAGCCCCTGTACCCCCACCAGTGCACCAAAAAAGGCAAACACATTGCTGGTGCCAAGGGCGGTGGCAATGGCCTGCAACGGCTGGCTATTATAAAAGAACAACAGCAAAGCCGTCATAAACAACACCGTGTTCAGCAGCGGGGCGGCAAGGGATGCCGCCGCAAAAGCAGGCAGTTTGTTTTTTTGCGGGTTTTGGGTCATAGCACGTACCAACAGCCCCGGCAACCAGCCGGCCAGTACCCGCGGCACAAAGCAAACAACAAAGGTGTAAAAAGGGTTTAGCGCCACAAGCGGCGCTGCAAAGGCACTGCTAAACGCGGCCAAAAAACTGGACACGCCAAAAACGCCGCCCAGCACGGCCCCGGCCAGCGGCCCCAGCAAAATAGCGCCAAGGGCAACAGGTACCATTAAAAAGCTGATCTCCAGCCCGGCGGTGCGCAGATAACCCAGCGGGGTTGCCGCCATAATCAGCTCAATGGCAACCAGCAGGGCCATGCGCACCAGCGCCATCGTACGGGTAGTTTGGGTCTTCATCGTTCAATTCCTCCTTGCTGCTGTTCCGCCCAGGCGGATACAGCGCAATCAATTTATGCACAGCGCCGCAGTGCAGCGCAGGGTGCCGTTAGGTTGTCGCCCCATGGGCGGCGGGGTAGGTCAGCGGGTATTTTTTAAATAGATCAGGCAAAGCCCATCGGTCACAAGGTTTTCTTCAATCGCAATCTCGTGCCGGCAGTGTGCGCAGATCTCGCGGCAAAGCTCGCCGGTGGCCACCACTGTGGGTGCCTGCCCCAGCAGGTCACCAAAGCGGTCAATCAAACCATCCACCATTGCGGCGTTGCCCAAAATCAGCCCGGCCTCCATGCTGGCCACCGTGCTGGCCCCCGCAACACTTTGGGGCTGCTGGGCAAGGTCAATCTGCGGCAGCTGCGCGGCGTGGGTGTACAGGGCTTGCAGCGAAAGGCGCACCCCCGGTGAAATGCACCCGCCAATCAATGCGCGGTTGGCATCAATCGCCATTACGGTCAAAGCGGTGTCAAAGTTGACAAGCAGGCAGGGGGCAGGGTACTGCTCTAACGCAGCCACCGCAGTGGCCACAATGTCGGCCCCCAGCTCGGCAGGGTTGTCAATGCGGATGTTGAGCCCGGTTTTCAGCCCGGGGCCCACCGTCAGCACCCGCTTGCCGCACAGTAGCTGCACTGCCTGCCGCAGGGTGCCCGCAAGGGCCGGGGCCACACAGCTCAAAATGGCACCTTCCAGCTGGCCCGGCTGGTGGCCATAGAGCAACAGCAGGTTTTTCAGGCCAATGGCATACTCGTCGGCGGTTTCAAACGGGTCGGTGCGCAGCTGCGAGCGAAACAGCATCTGGCGCCCCTCGTATGCCGCCACCAGCAAGTTTGAATTGCCGATATGAATCGTAAGGAACAAAGTCTCCCCTCCTCTCGCTCTTATCCTACCGCAAATGGGACAAAAAGACAACAGTGGCAGGGAGATTTACAGTTGCTCTATATATATTACATTATAATGCAACAAAAACGCAGGGGCAAAAAGGCGTCACAACAACAACCAAATATAGGAAGTTGAAAAAACTTGAATTAAATTAGAAAAAGGGGTTGACTTATGACTGCACAATATGATATTATAACTGAGCTGCCCCACGCGGGGCTGCAAAAACCCCCAAAAGAGGGGGGTACAGGACCTTGAAAATTAAACAATACAGAAAAGCTTGAAGGATCTCTAGAGCAGGAATTTAACCTGCTCGTTAAACAAAAAAATTCCTTTAAAGTAATTCACATT
>JAQVCK010000125.1 GCA_028689835.1 Pygmaiobacter sp.
CTGACCATATAATCATTGCCCAGAATAGCCGCTTCGCCAAGGTAGCTTTGCCCGTTTGACACGGCGGCGTATGCGGGGCCGGCGGTGTCCAGCGCTGTGCCGACGACCCGCTGGCCGTTTTCATCCTGAATGCTGGTCAGTACCCGCACAAAGTCGCTGCCGTCTTTCGCAAACAGGGTGGCGGCGACATTCATGTCATTGGCAAACTCGTCTATCGTGTCCTCTTTGCCGTCCAGCGGCTTGCCGCCGCCCTGCAAATTGCCGTCACCGGCAAGGGTCAGCGCGCCAAGGCGGTCGCCGACATAGGTTTGCAGCAGGTTTTCGGCACCGGCCAGCTTGTCTTGCACCTGGACATCAATAATGTCGCGCGTTACGCGCAGACTTTGCTACAGACCAATGGCCAGTGTCGCGGCCACGGCAACCATCACGAGCAGCAGCAGGGCGAGACGAAGTTTTGTTTTCAGACTTTTCATCAGACAAAATCCTTTCTGGAAGTACTTGGATTCTCGCATTATAGAATTTAAAGAACATTCATTTGGCTATATGCAATACTAGTCCGCAAAAACAGAAAAACAAGCAAAGAAAACAAAATATAGAAAATTCTATGAATCTGCTGACAAAACAGTGCAAAAATGGTACAGTTTGTAGTGTAAAAAACCCCATTTTTACCATAAGGGCAAAGATGGGGCAAAGGGGGCGCAGGATTGGAAGAAAAAACAAGATGCGGCTGGGCGCTGAAAAACCAGCTGGAACAGGACTATCACGATAGCGAGTGGGGCCGCCCCGTGTTTGACGACGCCACGCTGTTTGCCATGCTGCAGCTGGAGGGCATGCAGGCCGGGCTGAGCTGGTCTACCGTGTTGGCCCGGCGGCAGACTATTTGCGCCGCGTTTGACGGCTTTGACCCCGCTAAAATTGAACAGTACGACGAGCAAAAGGTGGAAAGCCTGCTGCAAAACCCCGGCATCATTCGCAACCGGTTAAAGGTGCTGGCTGTCATCAACAATGCCCGCGCCTACCGGCAGCTATGCCGCGACTGCGGCTCGCTGAGCGCTTATTTGTGGGCGTATGTCGGCGGTAAGCCTATCGTGAACGCGTGGCAGCGCATGGAGGACGTGCCCGCCAGCACCCCGCTTTCGGACGCAATCAGCAAAGACTTAAAAAAGCGCGGGTTTAAGTTTGTGGGCAGCACGATTATCTATGCGTTTATGCAGGCGGTGGGCATGGTAAACGACCATTTGACCAGTTGCGCATTTTACGGGCACTAAACGGCAAAGTAAAACACAGGGGCACGGCTTGTCGCGCATTGCGCGAATAAGCCGTGCCCCTGTGCCTCTTTTTTGGATGGAAACTAGTTATTTGCCACAGCTGGCAAGAAAATCGAAAACTTCCTGCTGTGTGGCAAGGTTTTTGGCGGTAGCTGCCGCCTGCTGGGCCTCTTGCAGCGTAAAGCGGGATAGTGCTTGTTTTACGCAGGCAATCGACGAGGGGCTCATGCTGAACTTGCGCAGCCCCAGCCCGGCCAGCAATATTGCGGCCCGCGCGTCGCCCGCCAGCTCGCCGCACATCGAAACCTCTTTGCCCTGTGCGTCAAACTGCTCGATAATCTGCCCAATCACCCGGATGAGTGCGGGCGAGAAGGTCTGATAATAATCGCTGATGTCCGGGTTCATGCGGTCAACGGCACACAGGTACTGGCAAAGGTCGTTCGTGCCGATGGACGCAAAGTCCACCTCTTTTGCAACAAGGTCGGCAATGGCGGCGATCGACGGGATTTCAATCATCACGCCAAGGCGGATGTGCTTATCGTAGGCTTCCCCACGGGCATCCAGCTCGGCCTTTGCCTCTTCAACAAAGGCTTTGGCGCGGCGCACATCGTCAATGCTGCCCACCATGGGGAACATAATTTGCAGCGGGCCGGCGGCCGACGCGCGCAATGCGGCGCGCAACTGGGTTTTAAACAGGTCGGGCAGCTCAAAGCACAGCCGCACGGCGCGCTTGCCTAAAAACGGGTTGTCCTCTTTGGGCAAGGGCAGGTAGCTTAAAGTTTTGTCGCCGCCCACGTCCAGTGTACGCAGGGTTACCGGGCGGCCCTCGGCGTGCTCCACGACTAACTTATACGCTTCGTACTGCTCTTGCTCGGTGGGCATATGGTCACTGCCCATGTAAAGGAATTCGGTGCGCAGCAGGCCCACAAAGTCGCTGCCCACAAAGTTTTCCGGGGTCGATTTGTTGCCAAGATTAACGCCAATTTTAATGCGCTGGCCGCAGCGCAGGGCCGCGTCCTTGTGCAAAAATTCTTCTTCGGCGGCAAGCTGGGCAAGGTAATCGGCCTGCTTCTTTTTGTAAGTGGTCACGTCGTCGTCGGTCGGCTCGGTCAGCACAAGGCCGCTGGTGCCGTCCAGCACAACAAAGGTGCCGTCCTGCAACGAATCGGTGGCACCGGGCACGCCCAGCACGGCCGGGATGCGGTACCCGCGTGCCAAAATGGCGCTGTGCGACGTTGCGCCGCCGACCTCGGTGACAATGCCAATGACCTTGCTGCGGTCCAGCGTGGCGGTATCGCTGGGCAGCAGGTCACGTGCGACGACAATGACCTGTTCTGATAATTGAGAAAGGTTTTTTTCTTTTTCGCCTTTTAGCACCCGCAACAGCCGGGCACGTACATCCCGCAGGTCGGCGACACGCTCTGCAATCAGAAGATCGTTGGCACCGCTGAGCAGTTCAATGAACTCGTTGAACGCGCAGTCAATGGCCCAGTCGGGCAGTGACTGTTTGTCACGAATGGCGTTGGTCACCAGTTCATCGATTTCCTCGTCCTGCAAGATTTCAATATGGGCGGTAAAGATTTTTGCCTTGTCGTTGCCCGCGGCAGTCATCGAGCGGATGATCTCCTCCAGCTCGGCCTGCGCTGCGGTTTTTGCGTCTGCCCATTGTTGCAGGTAATGCTGTTCTTCCCCCTGCTTGAATGTTCCCGCCGTTACATTGCACTGAAATGCCTTGTATAAATAGACTTTGCCCAGCGCAATGCCGCCGGATACGCCGTTTCCTTTGAGTTGCACGGCAACCCCTCCCTTTTTTAGAAAAATCCCCCCGCGTGTCAAACCCACGCATTGGTGTTTGCCCGGCAGGCCCCCGCCTGCCATAGTGACTTGACCGCGCCCCTAGTACCGGGCGCGGGGTGGTACATTACTCGCCGAAACCGGAATCAACCAGTGCAACCAGCGCGTCAACGGCAGCCTTTTCGTCGGCGCCCTCTGCGGCAATCTCAATTTTGGTGCCGGTGCCAAGGCCCTCACCCAGCAGACGAACGATGGATTTTGCGTTGACGGCAGCACCGTTTTTGTCCATGTTGCGCACAGTGACATCTGCGGTAAAGCTTTTGGCTTTCATCACGAACTCAGAAGCGGGGCGGGCGTGCAGGCCTGCCTTATTGACGACGGTGGTTTGTTTGGAATACATAGTAATGGTCCTCCCTTATTTTTTATTCATCGCGCCTTGGGGCAAAGGCCCACCGGGCGGGTTGGGTGATAATAAATGCGGCTTAACGGGCGTTGCCAAGTAGTGTTTGCGCGAGGCGCAACACGTTGGCGGCGTTGCCCACCGCGTAGTCCAGCGCGGGGATGGCGGCGGTGGGTTTGCCGCTGCCCGCTGTGACCTGCTGCGCCTTGTGGGCCACCTGCGGCCCGAGTAAAATAACGTCAAACCCTGCGGCAAGGGCCGGGTACTCCCGCAGGCCATGCGCTTCGACCTGTAGCGGAATCTGCTGGCGCGCAGCCTCTGCCTTTAGCCGGTCTAGCAGCATCGCGGTTGAAAGCCCGCCGCTGCAAAGCAGTAAAAGTTTCATTTCTCTACCGCCTTTTCCAGCGTGTCTACCCGGCGGTGCAGCAAAATTAGCTCGGTCACCAGTTCGTGCGCCAGCAGGCTGGCGTTCAGGTGGTCCTGCGCATGCAGCACCAGCAGGGTGGGTGCGCCAAGGCTGCCGCTTGCATCGGCCTTTAGCAGTGTAAGGTGGGCCTGCTGGGCGGTGCCAAGCGCGGTATCGGCCTGTGCCAGCAGGTTGCTTGCACCTGCAAAATCACCGGTGCGGGCGGCGGCGGCCGCCTGCATGATGTCTGCCCGCGCCTGCCCGGAAAACGCAATAATTTGCATACAGGTTTCGTTTAGTTCTTCACTTTGCAGCATCCGGCGCGCCCCCTTACAGTTTGTAAATAATCGCAAGCATATTGGCCACTTCATCATCGCTGAAAATAATGCCAAAGCCCTTTTCCAGCGGGCGAAGAATGGAAAGAATCGTTTTAAACTCGGTTTCGTACTTTTTATAAATTTCAGCCTTATGCAGGTTTTGCTGTGGCGGCTGTTTTGCCAGTAGCCGGTTGATGCAGCAGGCAATGTGCAAAAACAGGCCGATTTCGATGTCGATGTCCATCGGCTGCACCTTTTCGTTTACCGCGCGCAGGGCGGGTGGCAGCAGGCGGCGCAGCTTTTGCAGGTCGGTGTGCTCTAAGTGCTCGGCAAGGTAGCCAAACATCTCGTCCAGGTTCAGTTGCTCTTTTTCAGGGCGCCCGGCGTTTAGCAGGGCGGGCAACTGTTCAGGCGGGGCACCAAATACATCACTGACCGGGATGAACGGGATGGAGAAAAACCCCGGGTCAAAGGTGCCAACGATGCAGTCAATCACGGCGCTTTGCATCAGCTCTAACAGGCGGGTGCGCAACAATTCGCGGTCCGAGATGGCCAGCGGCACCACGGCGCGCTCGCCCAAATTGCCGTACTGTTCAAGGTAACTTTTTAGCTGTTGTGCCCCGCCTTCTCCGGTGGTGCACAGCGTGACAATCAAGCGTTTTGCGGGCTCGTTATAGCCCGACAGGTGCCGCAGCACCTCTTTATATAAATCGTCGATACCACTGCTGGCCGCCGCAAGGCGGGCCGACAGAATGCCAACGGTGAGGATGGGCAGCTTTGCCATGCGCACTTCAATGCCGCTTTCCAGCGAAATCGACAGCAACAGCTCGCGCAGCACGTCCATGTCGTACAGCACCACAACACCTTTGCCGTTGTCCGCCTGCTCAATGCAGGCTTTGAGGCGCTCGTATACGGTATCGGTGTCCTCCTCCAGCGGGATATCCACCGCAAAGGTGTTGCCAAGCCCGGTCACGGTGTTCACCGTATTGGCAATGCCGCTGGCAATACCCTCGCCGTGGCAGGCAAACACCATGGCGGGTTGCCTGCCGTTTGCGGTGCCGGGGGTCTCAATGCACAAAAACATCGTGATCAGCACCACTTCTTCGGTGGGCAGCTGCAACGAGAATTCTTTTTCCAGCCGGGAGGCGAACTGCAATGCAAACAGGTATTTTTCTTTGTGATTTTCCACCACTTCCGACACCTGTGTGGGGGTCAGCCGGGCGCTTTGCACGCCGGGGCCGCCTTTTTGCAGCACGCTGTGGATGTGTAGGCTGAGCCCGTAATACACCGAAGGGGGGTACCCCTCTGAAAATTTGGCCGAAGCCTGCGAGAGAAACTCCTCCACAAGGTCAATCACCCGCTGCTCCACAAGGCGGGCCAGCTGTTCGCGGTTGACCGCCTGCTTGGCAAGGTGGGTGCGGTAGGCGTTAAAGTTGACCTCCAGCTCGGCCTCCAGCATCAGGTTGATGTCCTTTTCGCTGATGCCGCGGGCACGCAATTCACCGGCCTTGCGGTCCAGCGCCTGATACATGTTGGCGGCATACACCCCGTCGTGCTCGGCGGGGGCAGCCTCGGCAGCCCCACGGCTAAACGAATAGCTGTAGTCGGGGTCGACCAGCTCTTCAATGGCGAAGCGCTGTTTGTGGTAGTTTAAAAAGCCCTTGCGCACATAGTACTCGAAATCGCTTAAAAACACTTCAATCGAGCGGCCTTGCGTGTTGTGGCTGCGCACATAAGCGCCCGCACAACCAATTTTGATGTCGGATTTCAGCTGTGCCACATTATAACTGCAGTCGTACAGCAGCAGGCAGTGCAGCAGTTCGGCGCGGATGGTCAGCGTGCGGTTTGCCCGTGCGGCCTCTTGACTAAAAAACAGCTGCACCAGCTCTAACCGCTCGCGCAGCGGGCGCTGTGCCAGCGGCGGCAGCACCGCAGAAAGCGGCAGCCGCGCGCTCAGCTCCTCGGTGGCGCTGCGCCCGGCGCTGTCGGTCGTCAAAATCAGCAACGGCAGACCACCGTGTCCGGCATCGTCCTCGTGCTCCTGCCGCTCTGCCGCCTCACAAATGCGGCTGCGCACCGGGGCGCTCAGCAAATGCGCGTTTTCCAGCACCAGCACATCGCCTTTCAGCGTGCCAAACAGCCCTTCGCCCGGTGCGGTGCCAAACAGCTTTTGCAGTGCCCCGTCGTCACCGCCTGCCCAGTCGCGGCAGTCCCCTGTGTGGTAGCGCGCATCCGGCAGCAGAGTGCCGCTTTCCTGCGCAAACTGAAACGCGGTGTGCGCCAACAGTGTTTTGCCGGTGCCCCGCTCGCCGGTCAGCAACAGCGGCAGGCTGCCGGGTGGGTAAAGCACTGCGGCCTGGATGAGTTGAATGGCGCGGCGCAGGCTGCCTTCGCGCCCCACAATGCCCGCAAAGCAGGCGTATTCCCGGGGGCCGTCCTCACGGCAATAATACAGCACCGGCCGGCCGGTCGTTTTGGCTACCCGGCCTTCGGCCACCAACTCATTCAGCAGTGCACTGGCGTTGGGGCGCCGGATATGCAGCATGTCGGCGACATACTGCGTGCTCACCCCGCTGCCGGGCGACGTAAAGTGCAGCTGAATCAGCTCATAAATCTGCTCTTTGTTGGTTTTCATTGAGACAACCCCCTTTAAGCAGAATATACACTATATACGCTAAATACACAATACCGTTTGGCTAACGTAAAGTCAAACGCAATAGAATATAAAGAAATCGAAATCTAAAATACACTTAATCTATGAAAACGACAAAACATAGGGCTAAATATGTACAAAACGCACAAATGAAAAGAGAGGGTAAAATGATAAAACAAATAGTGTATACTAAAAAAACACGAAAACAGGCACAGTGTATACTGCAAAGCAGGCACAAAAACAAAACAAGGACAAACAGGGTAAACCTTAGCGGGCCGCCAAAAATAAGGGGGCTAGCGTGTGTTTGTTCTTTGGTTGCCCAATAACCAGTGTATAGTTGATTGCGGGGCAAAACGGCGTCGTAGGCGTAAGATGCCGTTTTGCTGGCAGAAAAGCACACTGTTTCACACGGGATGCAGTATACTAAAAACAAAGGAAGCTGCGGCAGGCAAAAGGTAGCCATGATAGCAAAAACCAATTGCTTTTGCTGCCAAAAGTCCTTATACTAAAGGTAGAAAAAGGTAGAAAACGGCACCGCCCCCGCGCGGCAAACGCCGTGGCGGGTGCCGCTAGGGAAACCAACCCAGAGGAGGCTCGTCTTATGAGAAAATTTGTCATTACCATCGCCCGTGAAAACGGTAGCGGGGGGCGCGCCATTGGCGAAGCCCTTGCCCAACATCTTGGTATCGAGTTTTATAACCGCGACCTGTTGCGCCTTGCGTCGGACGAAAGCGGCATCAGCGAGCAACTGTTTGCCAAGGCCGATGAAGAAGTTAAACGCACACTGCTGTTTCGTGTGGCACACGACGCCTACAAGGGCGAAGTGATCCCACCGGACAGCGACGATTTTATTTCAAATGAAAACCTGTTTCGGTATCAGGCGCGGGTCATCCGCGAGCTGGCGCGCACCGAAAGCTGTGTCATCATTGGCCGTTGTGCCGACTATATTTTAAAAGATTTCGACAACGTCATTAGCTTGTTCATCCATGCCCCGCTGGAAGCAAGGGTCGCGACGATTATGGAGCGCCACAGCCTCAGTGAGGAGGCGGCCCGCAAAGAGATTGCACGGGTGGATAAACGCCGTGCAAACTATTATTACACCTTTACCGGTACCGATTGGCGGGACGCCAGCCATTTTGACTTGAGCTTAAATTCGGCCGAAATGGGGTTAAAGGGCTGTGTGGATTTAGCCAGCAAGTACTTGCAGCTGCGCTTTGGCGAATGACCGCACAAAAACACAATCAAAAATGCGATAAAAGCCGCCGGCAGTTGTGAAATGGTATAAAGATAGGAGACACGAAAAACCGTGTCTCCTATCTTTTGTTGTATACTGAGTATTGAGGTGAAAGCAATGCGCAAAGAATATACATTTCACAGCCGAGAAGAAAAACTCATG
>JAQVCK010000126.1 GCA_028689835.1 Pygmaiobacter sp.
GATTGAAATACCCCCCAAAACCCGATATAATGGGGGTAACCGGCAAGCGGCAAAGGGGTAGAGGGCCTTTGCGGTGCCGCACCCGGCCACCGCTCGGCGGCCGGTACCCTGCGCTTTTAGATGTTTGAGGTGACTACTTTGAAGCATAATATGACAACCGCAGAGCTGGACCGCCTTTTGCGCGGCTGCCTGCACAGCGAATTTTCACAGGACGACGTGCCCAGCGCGACCGACGACCAGATGTACCGCGCGCTGGCTTTGGTAGTGCGCCGCATTCTCAGCGAGCGGCGCAAAAAATTTATGGCAAAAACCTACGGCGAAAACGGCAAGCAGGTGTATTACCTGTGCATGGAATTTTTGATGGGCCGCTCGCTGAAAACAAACCTGTTTAACTTGGGCCTTAACGAGGTCGCGGCCGAGGTGATGGCTGCCTATGACGTGAAGCTGGATAACCTGTACGAGCTGGAGCCGGACGCGGGCCTTGGCAACGGCGGCCTTGGCCGCCTTGCGGCGTGCTACCTTGACGCCTGTGCCACCACCAGCCTGCCCGACACCGGGTATTCGATTTTATACGAGTACGGCATTTTTCGCCAGAAAATCGTGGACGGCTGGCAGCAGGAGACGGTAGACAACTGGCTGCCGGGTGGCGGGGTTTGGTTGAAAGCCCACCCCGACCAGGCGGTACAGGTGCGCTTTGGCGGCGAAGTAAAAGAGAGCTGGGACGGCGGCTACCACCACGTGGAGCAAAAAAACTGCGATGTGGTGCTGGCCATCCCGTACGATATGTACGTGTCGGGGTATGACTCCGACGGGGTGTCGCAGTTGCGGCTGTGGAGCGCAAAAGCGCCGGGCATGGATATGGCGGCCTTTAACAAGGGCGATTACACCAGTGCGATGCGCAGTGCCAATGCCGAGCTAATCAGCAAGGTGCTGTACCCGAACGACAACCACGAAGAGGGTAAAATTCTGCGGCTGCGCCAGCAGTACTTCTTGTCGTCGGCGTCAATCCACGACATCATCAACCGGCATCTGGCGCAGTACCCCACGCTGGATAACTTGCCGGACAAGGTGGCTATCCACATCAACGACACCCACCCCACGCTGGCCATCCCCGAGTTAATGCGCATTTTGCTGGACGAGTGCGGCTATACGTGGGAGGCCGCGTATGACCTTGTGCGCCGCACCTTTGCCTACACCAACCACACGGTGATGAGCGAAGCGCTGGAAAAGTGGAACCTTGACCTGTTTCGCACCACACTGCCGCGCATTTATGAAATTGTGGCGGAGATTGACCGCCGTGCCCGTGCAGAGCTACTGGCCTATTTTAACGGTGACGTGGCCAAGGTAAATTACATGGCGATGCTGGGGGACGGGCAGGTGCGCATGGCAAACCTGTGCGTGTATGTCTGCCACTCGGTCAACGGCGTGTCCAAGCTGCACAGCGGCATCATCCGCGACAGCGTGTTTCACGATTATTTTATGTACAAGCCCGCGGCGTTTAAAAACGTCACAAACGGCATTGCCTACCGCCGCTGGCTGTTGCAGTCGAACCCCGGCCTCACCGCGCTGGCAGAGGAGGCGATTGGCGAGGGCTTTAAGTACGATGCCGCAGAGCTGAGCAAGCTGCGCGCTTACCTTGACGACGGCGCGTTTTTAGAAAAGCTTGCGGCGGTGAAGCGCGAAAACAAGCGCATTTTTGCCGATTATCTGTTGCGCACCACCGGCGAGGCCGTAAACGTGGATTCGATTTTCGACGTGCAGGTGAAACGGCTGCATGAGTATAAGCGCCAGCACCTCAACGCGCTGCACATCGCGGCCGAATACCTGTGGCTGAAAGACCACCCGTCGGCCGATTTCGTACCTAAAACCTATTTGTTTGGGGCCAAGGCCGCGCCGGGGTATTACATGGCAAAGCAGATTATTCGTTTAATTTATGCCCTTGGCAAGGTAATTGATGCCGACCCCGCCATGAAAGGCAAATTAAAGGTGCTCTACCTTGAAAATTACTCGGTCACGCTCAGCGAGCGGCTGATGCCGGCCAGCGAGATCAGCGAGCAAATCAGCCTTGCGGGCACTGAGGCATCGGGTACCGGCAACATGAAATTCATGCTCAACGGCGCACCGACACTGGGCACGCTGGACGGCGCAAACATTGAAATTGCCGAGGCCGCGGGCAAAGAGAATTTCTTTCAGTTTGGCATGCTGACCCACGAGGTGGACCAGCTGCGCCGCTTTGGGTACCTGCCCGGCAGTTTCCTTGCGGGGGACGACGTGGCGCGCGAAGTACTGGGCTTTATTGAAAAAGGCATCGACGGTAAAAACTTTGCCGAGCTGGTGGCAAACCTGGAAACGCAGGACCCGTATATGGTCATGGCGGATTTTGGCGATTACCGCCGTGCCCAGCAACTGGTGAGTGACACCTACCGCGACCCCAAAAAGTTTAGCCGCATGAGCCTTGCAAACATTGCCGGCAGCGGTATCTTTTCTGCCGACCGCGCGGTGGGCGAGTATGCCCGCGATATCTGGGGCATGACACCGATCCGCTAAGCGGGCGGGCAACACAGCATCAAAACAGGCGTTTTTTGCGGCCCCCGCACCAAACGCCTGTTTTTTGGTTTGCCGCGCGGTGCGGCATAAATATTGGCGGCGCGCCCGCCGCCCAAAGGGGAGAACAGCCATGAACCCTAGAATTTACAACAGCCGGGACCTGCGGTATAAAAGCCCGTTTGGCGCAGTGCCACGCGGCAGCACGGTGACCTTTCACCTTGCGGTGCCGCGCGCGATGCACTGCAAAACGCCCTATTTGTGCCTGCGGGTGGCTGGGCAGCAAAAGCCGGCACTAACCCTGCTGGCCCCTGCGGGTAGCCGGGGAGAAGATGACCTGTTTGAGCTGGCCTATACCCCGGCAGAGGTGGGCACCTGCTTTTACTGGTTTGATTTGTACATCAACTACACCAAGGTCTACCGCGGCGATTTTGGCGAGGGGTACCTGTCGCAAAACGCCAGCGGCCCGCTGTACCAGCTGACGGTGTACGACGAAGCGTTTACCACGCCGCAAACGGCGCACGGTGCGGTGATGTACCAAATCTTCCCCGACCGGTTTTATGAGGGGGTGCCCAAAACGGCCATGCCGTTTGCCGACCGCACCTACCGTGCGGACAAGGACGGCGAGCCGTATTTTTGGCCGAATGAAGTGGAGGGCGGGCTTTTAAACCGCGATTATTATGGCGGTGATTTTGTGGGTATTCAGGCAAAACTGCCCTACCTTGCTTCACTGGGGGTGACGCTGCTGTACCTCAACCCCATTGTGGAGGCGCATGCAAACCACCGCTACAACACGGCGGATTACCGCAAGCCCGACCCGTTGCTGGGCACACAAGAAGAGTTTCATGCACTGTGCGAAGCGGCTAAGGCGCAGGGCATTGGCATTGTGCTGGACGGTGTGTTCAGTCACACGGGGTCGGACAGCATCTATTTTAACAAAGAGGGGCGCTATGGCGCCGGCGGCGCGTGGCGCGATAAAAACAGCCCGACCCGCGCGTGGTATTTTTTCAGCCCGCAGTACCGCAGTGGCTACCGCAGTTGGTGGGGGTTTGATTCGCTGCCGGAGGTGAACGAAGAAGAGCCGTCGTTCCGCGAGTTTATCTGCGGGCCGGGCGGTGTGATTGATTACTGGATGGACCTTGGCGCGTCGGGCTTCCGGCTGGACGTGGCCGACGAATTGCCGGACGATTTTATAGAGGCGATTCGCACTGCTGTCAAGCGGCACGGGCAGGAGAAGCTGCTGATTGGCGAGGTGTGGGAGGATGCGACCAATAAAGTGAGTTACGGCAACTACCGTACCTACCTGTTGGGCCGTGGGCTGGACACCGTGATGAACTACCCGCTGCGCGAAGCTATTTTGGGCTTTGTGCGCGGCGGCGATTCTGCCCAGCTTGCCCGCACGGTGTTAGACCTTGCCGAAAATTACCCGCCGCCCGCACTGCATGTGGCAATGAATTTGCTGTCGACCCACGACACCGTGCGCGCGGTGACGGCCCTTGCGGGCGAAGCGGTAGAGGGGCACGACCGCTATTGGCAAAGCGGCCGCCGCCTAGATGAAGCACAGTTGTTTTTTGGCAGGCGGCTACTGCGCCTTGCCTTTTGCCTGTTGTACACGCTGCCGGGCATCCCCTGTGTTTATTATGGCGATGAGATTGCCATGCAGGGGTATAAAGACCCGTTCAACCGCGGCTACTATAACTGGAACGACACCGACGACACGCTGCGCGACACGCTGCGTACCCTTGCCGCGGCACGCAAAGAGCACCCGGTGTTCAGCGACGGTGAGTTTCAGCTGTTGCGGGCGCAAACGGGCGTATTTGTGTTTGCCCGCCGCGGCAAGCTGGGGCGCGTGGTGGTGGCGGTCAACCGCACCGCGCACCCGCTAAAGCTGCCGGAAGGCGGTAGCGGCGTAGTATTGCCTCCCTATGAATTTGGCGTTTTTGGCGGTTAAACGGCCCGGTTGGTGTCTTTTGTGAATGAATAGCAACCCCGGCAAATTAAAAAGTTGCCTCTTGCGACGCAGGGACACCGGGGGGCAGTTAAGCAAATGACCGGGTGAGTAGGTTTCAAAAAAACCCCCAAAACGGCGGAAAACTGTCTGAATTTGGCATCTTTCGCCCTTGCGGCGGGCAGCCTGTTCTTGGTACAATAAGACCAGCAGATACAAAAGGCCTGCCGCGGCGGGCCCCACCTGCTGAATGAAGGCCCTCGGGTGCAGAAAGGAGAGGTTTGAATGACAAGCTTTTATCCCTGGCTTTGGATCGTGTTAATCGTGGTGTTCGGCATAGCGGAAGCGATGACGATCCAATTAGTTTCTATCTGGTTTTGCGTCGGTGGGATCGCGGCATTTGTCACCTCGCTTGTAACCCCGACGAACATTGGTTTGCAGTTTGTGGTGTTTGTAGGCGTTTCGGCAATTTCGCTGGCACTCAGCCGCGTATTGTTTAAAGATAAAATGAAGCCCCGCAACGTTGCGACCAACGCAGATATGGTCATTGGTAAAGAGGCTATTGTACTGCGCGAGATCACACCAGAGGCCGGAGGCCGCGTCAAGGTAGATGGGCAAGACTGGGCTGCGCGCAGCGCCAGTGCACTGCCTGTCGGTGCCCGCTGTAAGGTAACGGGTATTTCTGGTGTTACACTCACTGTGGACCCCATTGTTTTTGAATAATTAAGGAGGAATCAAAATGCTTTGGATTTTTATTGCGATTCTGCTCGTCATTGTCCTATTGTTGCTGATTTCGAACATCCGTATTGTGCCGCAGGCCTATGCGTTTGTTGTAGAGCGCTTTGGTGTATACAGCACCACGTGGGAGGCGGGGCTGCACTTTAAAACCCCGTTTATTGAGCGCATTGCAAAACGTGTCAGCTTAAAAGAGCAGGTTGTGGACTTTAAACCGCAGCCGGTGATCACCCGTGATAACGTCACGATGCAGATTGACACCGTCGTGTTTTTCCAGGTGACCGACCCAAAGCTGTACACCTATGGTGTAGAGCGTCCGCTGTCCGCCATTGAAAACCTGTCGGCGACTACCCTGCGTAACATCATCGGCGACATGGAGCTTGACCACACGCTGACCAGCCGCGACACCATCAACGGCAAAATCACGACGATTTTGGACGAAGCCACTGACAAGTGGGGCATCAAGGTCAACCGTGTTGAGGTGAAAAATATCATCCCGCCCGCAGAGATTCAGGACGCGATGGAGAAACAAATGAAGGCAGAGCGGCAGCGCCGTGAAAGCATCCTGCGTGCAGAAGGTGAAAAGCGCAGTGCCATTCTGGTGGCAGAGGGCGAAAAAGAAAGCGCCATCCTGCGTGCAGACGCTGTGCGCGAGCAGCGCATCCGTGAGGCAGACGGTGAGGCGCAG
The DNA here is from genome assembly GCA_028689835.1 of Pygmaiobacter sp. GTDB lineage: Bacteria > Bacillota > Clostridia > Oscillospirales > Ruminococcaceae > Pygmaiobacter. The sequence goes on from JAQVCK010000126.1 coordinate 5,916, forward strand.
GCCATGCTGAAAGTGCAGAAGGCTTTGGCGGACTCCATCCACATGCTGAACGAGGCAGACCCCACCCAGAAGGTTATCACGCTCAAGAGCCTTGAAGCGTTGCAGAAGGTTGCAGACGGCAAGGCCACAAAGCTGATTATCCCCAGCGAACTGCAAAACCTCACTTCGCTGATTTCGGCCGCGACCGAGTCGGTCAACTTTGCAAAAGGCGAAGCAAAATAATGAACTGTAGTTAAATACAGCAAAAGGCGCACCCGAAAAGGTGCGCCTTTTTTGTCTTTCTTTGTTGTGCTAACGGGCGGGCTGCAAGAAATTATAAAGGCCGCTGCATCGGCACAAACCGAATACCGTTACAAAACTGCGGCTCGGCCGATGCGGCAAAGCCCAGTTTTTGATAAATTTCGGCTGCGTACAGCGACGCATTGACCGTCAGTGTTTGTTCTGCGGTATGGCGGCGATAACTCTGCACGACAGCCTCTACCAGTGCATGGGCAATGCCCTGCCGGTGAAAAGCGGGGTCGACAAACAGCAACATAATGTGGCAGGGCTTGCGGGTGGCAATCACCCCGGTGATGCGCGTGCCATTAAAACAGCCCCAAAGCCATGCCTGCTGGGTTGCCATGCGCCTGCGCATTTCAGGCAAGGAGATGGTAGAGCGAAACTCCTCAATGCCTTCATCCGAGCAATCTTTTGCGTCATACGCCAAAAATACCTGCCATACCAGTTGCATGGCGGCGGGTAAGTCGTCTGGGCCCAGCGGCCGGATCAAATGCTGTGGTGCCGACATCACAATCCCCCCGGTTTTATTTTTTTGTTCTACTGTTTGGTTTTGTGGGTTACAAAGCGGCTAAGTGGGCGGCAATCGCGGCCTTTTCGCCCGCAACGCTGCCCTGCACCAGCTCTGGTTTGCCGCCGCCGCGCCCGGCAAAGGCGGTGTTCAGCGCTTTGCCCACCGGCCGCGCATCGCTGCCGGGTGCCGCCGCCAGCGCGTATTTGTAATCGCCCTCGCTGCCCGAAAATACGGCGGCAAGCGTTGCCCCGCACTCAACCAGCAGCAGTGCATAGCGGCGCAAATCATCGGCGGCAAGGCCGCCCTCAAAGGTGATAACCTGCGCTTGCCCGGCAAACGCCGCCGCCTTGTAGCCCAGCAATTCTTCACGCACCGCAGAAAGCGCCGCGCGGCTGGCTGCGGCCTCCTCTTTCAGCCTTGTAACCGCCTGCACCACTGCCGGCTGCTTTGCCGACAACAGGCCGCTGAGCTCTTCAATCTGCCGGTGCTCGCGCTGGGCCAGCGCCGCGGCACGGCCCCCGGCCAGCAACAGTACCCGCACACCGCCCTTATAGCTTTGGCTGCCGATAATCTTGATGGCCCCCACTTCGCCGGTCGATGCCACATGGGTGCCGCAACAGGCGCAGATATCCAGCTCGCCCACCGAGACGATGCGAATAGCGCCCGCAAGGTCGCTCAGCTCTTTTTTACTGCGAAACTCCATCTGCTGTAAGGCCGCTTCACCCGGCCACTGCACACAGACGGGCAGGTTTTCAAAAATGGCTTCGTTGGCGGCCAGCTCCAGCGCGTCAATGTCGGCGGGGGTCAACTCACCGCTAAAATCCATATGGGTCACTTCGGCCCCAATGTGAAAGCCCACGTTGTCAAAGCCAAACCGGCGCAGCACAAAGGCAGAAAAAATATGGTCGGCCGTGTGCTGTTGCATGTGGTCAAACCGCCGGGCCCAGTCGATCTCGCCCGTCACCGTGTCGCCCACAGTTAGCGGCGCATCGGTTTTGTGCAGCACTTCGCCGCCTTTTTCTTTGACATCCAGCACCCGCACGCCGCCAAGGCGCCCGGTGTCGGCGGGCTGGCCGCCGCCCTCGGCAAAAAATGCCGTGCGGCTTAGCACAACGCAAAAGCCCTCGCCCTCGGCGTCGCACCGCAACACCTGCGCGGTAAAGCTTTTTAAATAGCTGTCTTTTTCGTATAATTTTTCCGTCATCAAACTACCCTCTTTTTTTGCAGTGGTCAAATTTTTATGTCAATCATTGTTAGCCTTACTTGCTAAATTGGCGTTTTGCCAGCAGTGCCCCGCGCGCCGCCAGTGCAATTGCCTGTACGCCCAGCGCCAGCATCAGCGCGTCGGCGGCACCCCACATCCCGTACCGGCCCACCAGCAGGGGAGAGATGGCAAAGCAGGCAATAATGCCGATGAGGTTTGCCCCCACAAGGCCCTTAAAGTCGCGCACAATGGTCAACAGCATGTTAAAAAACAGCACCAGTGCCGTCAGCACCGTCACGGCGACCATC
>JAQVCK010000127.1 GCA_028689835.1 Pygmaiobacter sp.
GTATCTACAATTTCTAACACACCGCGATCTAATTTCCCTCGCTGCAACATTTCTCATCACCCATACCTATTTTACTGTTTTTAAATGAAAAAGCCCAGCTTTCGCTGAACCTTTTTCGACAGACTGACGGCGCGGGGCATAACCCCGTGCCGTATTTGTTTGTTGCGGTTTTGGCTGTTTTTAATTTAGTTGCAAAAGAAAACTGCCCACTAAATTAGATTTTTTCAGGTTTTGGCCCGAAAGGCAGGCCAGCCGCCTGCTTTCGCACAGCTGGTCAAACTGACTGCGTGAAAGGCCCAGCTTTTGCCGTATTGCCGCCGCGGCTTTGTACGCGGCGGGCCATGGGGCAGTCAGCTCAATGCAAACAGGGGTTTCGCCGGCCACATCCGGCCCCAAAACGGTGAGCTCTGGCACGCCGGGCACAGCGCCGTTGTGCTTTAGCAGTGCCGCGTCGGTGGCATACCGCATGGCAAGTGTGGGGTCGTTGGTGTGAAACCCGTGCAGCAGGTCTTTTGGCAAGCTAGCAGGGTTTACGCGCGAAAGTATCGTGCAGTTCCAGGTCGTGTCGCACTGCGTGCATTTAAAAATCAGCCAGACGTCCAGTGCTTTTTGCTGGGCATTTACCCGGAACAGCCCGCTGGAGGTAAAGGTGGTTTTAACACCGCAATGCTTGCAATAGCGCACGGCGGTGGGGGCAGCGGTATACGCTACCGTCCATTTTATTTGTTTCAATAGTAAGAATCCTTTCTGTCTGCAATGTCGCAATCAGAAAGGTGTGAAAAGGCGGTTTAAAGGTAAAAATGGTTTTCATACGGCTTCCTCCTGTAAAGTAAAAAAAGCCGCGCCAAGGTACAGATACCATGGCACGGCTTTTGGTTTGTTGAATGTACAGCCCAAACGGCTTAGAATCCAAACCCCAAAATGCGGCGATATCCGTGAATCTCAAAAATGTGTAACACAAACAGGCCGCGCGGTGCGCGGCTGCGGTGACAATTCATTTTGTTGATTAACGGTTCGTCGACATTGGGCCTCTCCTATCTGGGTGGATTCTGTATTACAGTATAAAGCGGCGCGGGCGCGCCGTCAATGGGGCAATGAATTATTTAAAATGGGTCACAATATAATCTGCAACTGCGTCAGCCCCGCCTAAAGCACTTAGCGTGTGGCCAAGGGTTGCGGCGTTATTGCGAAAGGTATTATCACAAACAAGGTGGTCTACGGTACGGGATAGAATAGAAGGCTGAAAGTCGGATAACGCAATGGAAATCCCAGCATTATTTTTTTCGACACTTTTTGCATTATAGTTTCGCTCAAATACTTTCCCGGTACAGATCAGCTGGGGAATTCCAAAAAGAAAACCATCCATGATACTGTTTTGGCCACCGTGGTTAATATACACGGCTGTTTTAGAAAATAGTTCTAAAAAATTAAATCGGGGTGCCATATGAATATTTTGATATTCCTCATAGTCGGGCATTCCGGCAACATATACTTGGTAAGAGGTAGAGCCAAATGCTTCAAAAACAACTTGCCGCAATTTCTTGTTAGAAATGGTCCCGTTGCCCATATAAACCAGAATGCAGTTTCGCTGTTCTAATACCGGGGTTGCCGGCAAAGCTTTAAATGGCCCCACGAAAAGGCACTTATCGTTAGAAATGGGTTCCAAGAGGGGGCTACTGGGGATAATCCACTTATCCGTTCTCGTAAAAAGATCTAATGCGGAATAGACGGGTGGCTGTCCAAGCTCTTTTAATATCCGGTTAAAGCCTTTTGCATATTGAGGCGATGCGGCATAGGAAGTTTGCGTTGGAAAGCTATATGACGCAAGTATCGGTTTGTTTTCTGCCTTCGCCGCAAGAATGGCTGACAAATTGAATTCTGAATATACAACGTCTGGTTCAAAACGGCGAATGGTAGAACGAATTTCATCAATACTAAGTTTAAGGTAGGCGTAACTGCTTGCCCCGGTCAGGTGTAGTACTTCTTCAAAACTAAAAACAGGTTTTCTACCGATAACCCCTAATTTATCCGCTAAAGGATAAACGCGAAGCCCCAACCATTTTGGTAGCCCCATGGGAGTAGGGGTGGAAATTGGATAGTTTGGGATATTAGGCGGCGGGTTTTTGTTTTCTGCTGCGCACAGTGCAACCGTTATCCCTTTTTTTGAAAAAGCGTTAGCCAATAATACGGCCCTTGAAAAAGGCCCCTCGGTCTGGGCTACTGCCGCCATTGGAACAATCAAAATTTTCATGTACATGCCTCCACATTGCAAATATGCAAATAAACAAGGTGGTTATATTACAAAATTGGCCTGCTTACAAATAAAAAACCCATATGTAGGGGTTAAAACCTACACATGGGCTTTTTGGCGGAGAAGGAGGGATTCGAACCCTCGCGCCGGTTTCCCGGCCTACGCCCTTAGCAGGGGCGCCTCTTCGGCCAGCTTGAGTACTTCTCCATTGCTGTGTCAAAGTGAACTTGACTATTCTATTGTAACACACCGGGTGTGGAAGAATCATTGGCGGAAAGGGTGGGATTCGAACCCACGGACTCTTGCGAGTCGCCGGTTTTCAAGACCGGTTCCTTCAACCGCTCGGACACCTTTCCACGAATCGGCGCTTAGTTATAGTAGCACATCTGCCCGGTGGGTGTCAAGATGTTTTGCCCGTTTTACGTAAAATAGTAAAGATGTATGATGCGGCCTGTGGCAAGTTTCCTTATTGCTTTAAGGATGGGGCACAAAAGGCCTGTAGGGGCGGCGCCCGGTGGCCATGTATGATTGGTGTGCGGGAGGGTACCCGTGGCGAAAAAATATGATATTAAACTGTATGCACAAAGGTATTTAAGGGCAAACCCTGCCGACAAGGGGGGGCCAACAGCCGCAGTGCGCGGGCAAAGTAGGTGAAAGAGCGCTGTAAACGGGCGAAAGATGGTAAAACTGCACAAAATGAAAAACGGAACAAAGGAAAATCCGTCAAACCGACGATTTGAATAAATATGCATTGACAAAGCATAAATATGCAACTATACTGTTAGCACAGACAACAAATACAAAACAGTTTGTGAACGATACGGAGGAAATAATATGAAAAAGTTTTTGGCGCTTAGCCTTGCAACGCTTATGGCACTTTCCCTTGTCGCCTGCGGCGGCAGCTCTTCTTCGGCCGCACCGGCCAGCAGCACCCCGGCTGCTTCGTCGGCTGCTTCGTCTGAGGCTTCTTCCAGCGAGGCAGTACCTGCCGGCAAGCTGGACGAGCACACCATTGAGGCAATTAAAGCCAAAGGCGTGTTGACCATTGCCACCGAAAGCCAGTATGCACCGTTTGCGTTTAAAGACCTGGACGGCAACATTATCGGCCTTGAGCCCAAGCTGATGCAGGCACTGGCCGATGACCTTGGTGTGAAGCTGGAGATCATGGACATTGAGTTTACCGCGGTTATCCCGGCAGTGCAGTCTGGTGCAGCCGATATCGCAATGGCGGGCTTGACCCCCACTGCGGAGCGTAAAGAAAGCGTTGACATGAGCGATTTTTACAACAATGGCGGCCAGGCAATGCTGGTAAAAGCCGACGATATTGACAAGTACACCGATGCGGCCAGCTTGAAAGACCTGCCGATTGCCGCGCAGAAGGGTGCTTTGCAGCAGACCATTGCTGAAAGCCAGTTCCCAGATTCTAAAGTAACCCTGCTGCCCAAAGTGCCACAGGCAGTGCAAGAGCTGAAAGCCGGCAACGTGGTTGCGGTGCTGGTGGATGCCATCTCGGCCGAGCAGTATGTGAAACAGAACCCGGACCTTGCAGTTGCAAAAGTAGAAGTTGTTGTTGACCCCACCGAGGCTGGCTCCTCTGCCGCCGTGATGAAAGGCAACACCGACCTGATGGATTACCTGAACGCCGAGATTCAAAAGTATAAAGAGAGCGGCGACCTTGACAAGTGGTTCGTGGAAGCGAAAGCACAGGCCGAAGAAATGGGCCTTGACTAACTTGCCAAAAACATTGTAATATCAGAACGCAGGGGAAGTTCATTCTATGCTTCCCCTGCGTTTTTGAGCCTAAAAAAACCGGCGCTGCCGGGCAGGAGGAATCGTTTTGAGTGGCTTTTTCTCGTTTGCGAGGTTGATTCAAGTCTTTGAAAGATACCACAATTTTTTCTTTGACGGCCTGAAAACCACCTTGTACATCTCGTTTTTTGCCGTGCTGATGGGCACGCTGCTGGGGTTGCTGTTTGCCTTTGGCAAAATGAGCCGTTTGAAAGTGATAAAGGGCATTTGCAGCGTGTACATTGATATTGTGCGTGCCACCCCGTTGTTGGTGCAGGTGATGATCATCTATTACGGTACGCTGAGCTTGGGCTGGAAGTTACAGCCCACCGAGCTAAACGCGTTTTTCTGGGGAATGATTGCCGTGGGCATGAACTCCGGCGCGTATATGTCCGAGGTGATCCGTGGTGGGATTGGTGCGGTAGACGCCGGCCAGATGGAAGCTGCGCGCAGCATCGGTATGAGTAAGGGCAAGGCGATGCGATATGTTGTTCTGCCACAGGCAGTGCGCAACATTTTGCCTGCCGTTGCCAACGAGTTTGTCACAGTCATCAAAGAGACCAGCGTGCTGGGCATGTGCGGCATTCACGAGATCATGTTCCGCAGTGGCGACGTAGCGAGCATTGGGTATGTTTATGTGGAAACGTATGTCATTGCGGCCTGCATGTACTTTATTCTGGTGTTCCCGGTTTCCAAACTGGTTGGCCAGCTGGAGAGGAGTATGAACAAGAGTGTCACAAGGTAAAACTTTGATTGAAATCAAAAACCTTGAAAAGCATTTCGGCAAGTTGCAGGTGCTAAAGGGCATCAGCATCGATGTGCATCAGGGGGATGTGCTGGCGGTTATTGGGCCTTCCGGCAGTGGCAAGTCAACCTTCATCCGCTGTATCAACCAGCTGGAAACCCCGACGGCGGGGCAGGTGATTTTTGAAGAGTTGGATTTGACCGCAAAGAAGGTAGACCTTGACAAAATGCGCCAGAAAATCGGCATGGTGTTCCAGAATTTCAACCTGTTTAATAACATGACAGTGATTGACAATATCACGGCAGGCCCCATTAAAGTGCTTGGCGTTGCAAAAGAAGAAGCTGAAAAACAGGCGATGGAGTTACTTGCCCGCGTGGGCCTTTCGGATAAAGCGAAAGAGTACCCCATTAAACTTTCTGGCGGCCAAAAACAACGTGTGGCAATTGTGCGCTGTCTTGCCATGAAACCGGATATTATGCTATTTGACGAGCCCACCAGCGCACTGGACCCGGAAATGGTGCGTGAGGTGCTGGACGTGATCCGTGACCTTGCGCACGAGGGCATGACAATGATTGTAGTGACCCACGAAATGGGCTTTGCGCGCGAAGCGGCAAGCCGCGTAGTGTTTATGGATGACGGCGTGATTATGGAAGAAAACGAGCCGCACGAATTTTTTGCAAACCCCAAAAACCCGCGTCTTAAAGATTTCCTTAGCAAAGTATTGTAATTTTATCATTCAACAAAACCGGTACAGGGCAAATGCCTTGCGCCGGTTTTTTGTTTGCGCATAAGAATTTTTGGGGGTACATAAAAAAGGAGAAAAAAGCGTTATTTATAGTTAAATCATAAAATCCCCCCAAAAAGTGAAAAGAATTACGCGGCTGAGTAGTTTCTATGATAAAGGCAAAAGTACAACGTAGAGAAGGCGAATGGATTGCAAAAACGGCAAGAACCGTCGCGCAGCCCCTACCGTGAGGTGCAGTCGCACACGGTTTACAGGGCACCTGCCCCCCCACAGCAGGTGCGGCGCAGGCGACGCAAAAAGAAAAAAAGGCACCCAGGTAGGTTGCTGATATTACTATGCGTTGTGGGCGCGGGGGTGTTTTTAGCGGGTGGCGCATGGCGGGGGCTAGTGCCCAAAGTACCGGGGCACAACACCATCGCGCTGGATGCCGGGCACGGTGGGGTAGACCTTGGCGCCACGGGCCTGTTGAATGAGGTGGACTTAACCGAGGCCACCGTGCGCGCGCTGGAAGAGATGCTTCGTGCGGACCCCCATTACACCCCTGTGTTGTGCCGCCCTTATGGCGAAGGCATGGGCATCAACGAGCGGGCTGCCGCCGCACGAAATGCGAGGGCAGATTTGCTGATTTCGGTACATGGTAATGCAGAAGAAACGGGTACTGCCAGTGGGTTTGAATGCTACCCGCTGCCACCGGGGCGCAAAAACCATGACGAAAGCCTAAAGCTTGCCCGTTTGATGGGCCAGCAAATGAGGGCTGCGGGCAGTACCCTGCGGGGCGAAGACGGGGTGCGATACGCTTATTATGTTGCAAACGGCGACGGCAGTTATGAAAAAAGAATCCTAGACCCCTCAGCGGACAGCGAAGACACCGCCGACAGTAGCTTTGGTGTGCTGGAGGGGGCTGGTTGCCCTGCGGTGCTTGCCGAGCAGTGCTTCATCACAAACGAGCAGGATGTGGCTGCGTTTGGCACTGCACAGGGTTGCCGTTTGGTGGCGGCCCGCTATTACCTTGCCATTTGTGACTATTTTGGCACCCAACCGGTTTATGACGAGCAGGGTAATGCACTGCCACAAAATGAACAAAATTAGTGTGGGCGGTGTAAAATAAAGCCCATGTACGTATAAAAACAAGCTACAGGTGCCCCCCATGCAATAAAACACTACTCATTGTGTGAACTTTCGTGTATAATAAAGCTGTATCACAAAACAATGCATTACATCTTCGCAGGCGGGGAAACGCCGGCAAAAAGGGAGGGCGCACGATGGCTTTTATTGAAATTGACCCCAAACAAATCCCCGAAAACGCGTTTCAATTGATTGGTACTGACTGGATGTTGATTACCGCGGGGGACCGCCAAAAATGCAATACCATGACAGCGTCTTGGGGCGGCGTTGGGGTGCTGTGGAATAAACCGGTCTCGTTTATTTTTGTGCGCCCACAACGCTACACGCGCGAATTTATTGAGCGAGAGGATTGCTATTCCCTGTGCTTTTTTGCGGATGGCTTTCGCAAACAGCTATCCTACCTTGGTACTGTGAGTGGGCGGGATGAGGATAAAATACAAACAGCGGGCCTGACGACAACTTTTGCAGACGGGGTACCGTATTTTGAAGAGGCAAAGCTGGTGCTAATCTGCAAAAAGCAGTACCGGCAAGACCTTGTGCCGCAGGGCTTTATTACCCTGGCGGTTGACGAAAAAAATTACCCAGAAAAAGATTATCATCGCCTCTATGTGGGTGAGGTTGTCAAGGTGCTGCGCAAGGCTTAACGTGCGGCGCGCCACGGGGGCCGGCCCCGCCGGCAGTAAGGGAGATAAAATGGTTCTTGCAGTAGATATTGGAAATTCCAACATTGTACTTGGTGGCTACGAAAATGGCAGCCTTGTGTTTTCGACGCGGTTTGCGACCGACCGCAAGCTGGAGGCCGACCAGTTTGCGGTGGAGATCCGCGGGCTGCTGCATTTATATGAAGTGGACAAAAGCCTTGTCACCGATGTGGTGATTTCGTCGGTCGTACCGGGCATTACCTCGCTGATTGCGGGGGCCCTGCGGCGCATTGTGCCGGTGAATATGTTGTTTTTGAAAAATGACACGGCCAGCGGTGTCAAAATCGACATCGACAACCCGGCAGAGCTGGGGGCGGATATCCTTGCCAGTGCCATTTCGGCAAAAAACAGGTATGAAATGCCCTGTGTCATTATTGACATGGGTACGGCCACGACCATGACAGCGATGGACAAAAACGGTACTATTCAAGGCGTTGCCATCATGCCGGGGGTGTATATTGCGCAGGACGCGCTAAAGATGCACACCAGCCAGTTGCATGGCATTTCGCTGGAAGCCCCGGCCAAAGCGATTGGCCGCAATACGGCCGACAGTATGAAAAGCGGGGCAGTATTTGGCAACGCGGCGATGCTGGACGGTATGATTGACCGGTTTGCAGAAGAGTTGGGCGAGATTAAAACCATTGTCGCCACCGGCGGCGCGGCACGCAAGGTGGTCGCCTGTTGTAAGCATAATGTGCGCTATGAGCCGGACCTTTTATTGGACGGGCTATACCAGTACTACCTGCGCAACAGGCAACCGTAATGCTGTGCAGGCAACAAT
>JAQVCK010000128.1 GCA_028689835.1 Pygmaiobacter sp.
GCACTTCCTTGCGCCCTCTACTTCGAAAATGGAGCGCGGCAGGGACTTATCGCCTACAAAGGATTCATACGCCGCGTCAAAGAGGATCACGGCGTCGTTGGCAAGCGCGTAATCCACCCACTTTTTCAGCCCAGCGTGGTCGTACACCGCGCCGGTGGGGTTGTTGGGCGAGCACAGGTAAATCACAAAGCCCTCGCCCGAAATGCCGTTTGGCATCGGCAAAAATCCATTTTCGACCCCGCTGGGCAAAAAGGTCACCTTGCGCCCGCACATGATATTGCTGTCGAGGTACACCGGGTAGACCGGGTCGGGGATGAGTACGGGGTTATCGCCCAAAATATCGGTGAGATTGCCGCAGTCCGACTTTGCGCCGTCTGAAATAAAAATTTCGCTGGTGCGCATGCTGGTGCCACGGCGCGCATAGTAATCCGCCACCGCTTTACGGGTAAAGTCAAACCCGGATTCAGGCGGGTACCCGCGAAACGTCTCCTGCACGGCCATCTCGCCCACGGCCTTTTCCATTGCGGCGATGACGGTCGGTGTCAGCGGCAGCGTCACATCGCCAATGCCCAGCCGGATGATTTTGCTGTTTGGGTGATCGGCCGCATAGGCCGAAACCCGCTTCGCAATTTCAGAAAACAAATAGCTCTCTTTTAAATTGCGGTAGTTGTCATTCAGCTGAATCTTCATATTCATAAACTCCTTCATAAGCCTTGGTGGCACTGCCGGTCATCGTCACCTTAAAATCGGGGCTGCACTGAATGGTCAAATCGCCCCCCACCAGCTTTACCGTAATCGGCGTGTCAAACGCGCAATACCCATTCAAAATTGCCGCCACCGCAGCGGCACAGGCCCCGGTGCCGCAGGCATAGGTCTCGCCGCTGCCACGCTCCCACACGCGCATCTGCAACCGCTGCGGCCCCAGCACTTTAATAAACTCGGTGTTCACCTGCTCGGGGAACAATGGCGCATACTCAAACTGCGGGCCGATATTTTGCAGCGGCAGGCTTTCGGTGTCGTCTACAAACACCACCGCGTGGGGGTTGCCCATCGACACACAGGTCAGGCGGTATTCTTTGCCCCCCACGGTATAGGGCTCGTTTACAAAGCGTTCACCATCTGCCAAAATGGGGATCTTGCGCGGGGCAAGCTCGGCGGTGCCCATGTCGACCGACACGGTTTGTACCTTGCCTTTTTGGGCAAACAGCTTCAGTGTTTTAATGCCGCTCAACGTTTCCACCGTAATCGTAGTTTTGTCAACCAGCTTGTTGTCATACAGGTACTTACCCACACACCGAATGCCGTTGCCGCACATTTTGCCCTCGCTGCCGTCCAGGTTAAACATGCGCATTTTCGCGTCCGCCACCGCCGAAGGGCAGATGGCAATCAGCCCGTCGGACCCAACCGAAAAGCGGCGCGGGGACATGGCGATCGCAAGCTCTTTATAGTTGTCCCATTCCCCATCCATGCAGTTGACATAGATATAATCATTGCCGATGCCGTGCATCTTGGTAAACGCAATTTTCATTTCAGCCCTCCTCAGGCAAATCCAGGTACCCCAGCTTGTACAGCAGCTCGGCGATCAGCACCCCGCCGCCGGCGGCCCCGCGCAGCGTATTGTGCGACAGGCCCACAAACTTGTAATCAAAAATGCTGTCCTCGCGCAGGCGGCCGGCCGTGACACCCATGCCGCCGTAAATATCGCGGTCCAGCAATACCTGCGGGCGGTCCGGCTCTTCCATATACGTCACAAACTGCGCCGGGGCACTGGGCAGGCCAAGCACCTGCGGCATGCCCTTAAAGTCGTGCCATGCGGCGAGAATCTGCTCTTTACTGGGTTTATTTTTAAACTTTACAAACACCGTTGCCGTGTGGCCGTCCACCACCGGCACGCGGATGCACTGCGTCGTAATTTTGGGCAGCGTTGCGGGCACAATTTTATCGCCCTCCAGCTTGCCCCAGATGCGCAGCGGCTCTTTTTCGCTTTTTTCTTCTTCGCCCGGGATCAGCGGGATGATGTTGCCAATCATCTCGCCCCACTCGTTAAAGGTTTTGCCCGCACCGGAAATGGCCTGATAGGTGGAAACCACCACTTCGGTCGGCTCGTATTGCAGCAGCGGCGTCAGCATGGGCACGTACGACTGAATGGAGCAGTTCGGCTTGACCGCGATGAACCCGCGTTTTGTGCCAAGGCGTTTTTTCTGCTCTAAAATCACCGAAAGGTGCTCCGGGTTGATTTCCGGGATGACCATCGGCACATCCGGGGTGCTGCGGTTGGCAGAGTTGTTCGAGATGACCGGCAGTTCCGCTTTGGCGTAGGCTTCTTCCATCGCCAAAATCTCGTCTTTTTTCATGTTGACCGCGCAAAACACCATATCCACCAGCTTTGCGTTGCCGGCAACATCGGCGGCATCCCGCACCACCATATCTGCAAACTTCTCCGGCATTGGCACGTCAATTTTCCAGCGGCCCTGCACCGCTTCGGCATACGGTTTGCCTGCCGAACGCCCAGAGCCCATCAGTGCCGTCACTTCAAAATAAGGGTGCTCGGCGAGCAGTGTTAAAAAGCGCTGCCCCACCATCCCCGTCGCGCCAATTATGCCGGCCCGAATTTTTTGCTGCATTGTAAAATACCCCTCTTTCAGATGTCGTTGGCAATCAGGTCATCCAACGATTCACGCTTGACAGCCACCCTGCTGGTGCCCTGTGAAAGCAGCACGATGGGCGGCCGCCCAATGCGGTTGTAGTTGGACGCCATAGAATAATTGTACGCCCCTGTTGTCAAAACCGCAATGGTATCGCCGCGCACCGTTGCCGGTAGCGGCACTTTTTTTTGAATGATATCACCGCTTTCGCAGCAACGGCCCACCACGTCGGCCACCAGCGCCTGCGGCTCGTTCATTTTGCCCGCGTTGTACAGCGTATAGCACGAACCATACAGCGCAAAACGGGGGTTGTCCGTCATGCCGCCGTCGATTGACACATAGTTTTTGTACCCTGTAATGCGTTTGAGTGACCCCGCGGTGTACAGCGTCATGCCCGCGTCGGCCACGATGCTGCGGCCTGGCTCCATGCGAATGGCCGGCATAGCAATGCCAAGCTCTGCCGCAAGGGCACGGATGACCCAGGCAAGCTCGCCGATTGTCGCCTGCACATCCAGCACGGGGTCTTCGTCTGTGTACCGCACCCCAAAGCCGCCGCCAAGGTCCAGCTGTCGGGCCTCGTACCCGTGCTGCTGTTTCATCTGTGCCAAAAAGGTCATCATAATCTTAGCGCTGCGCTTGTAGGTTTCGGCATCAAACAGCTGAGAGCCGATATGGCAGTGTATGCCAGTCAGTTCCACATGGGGCAGCGACAAGCAGTGCGCCGTAATTTCAGCCGCCTGCCCAGTTTCAATGGCAGAACCGAACTTCGAATCCACCTTGCCGGTGGCAACCGCCTCATAGGTGTGGGGGTCAATACCCGGTGTCAGCCGCAGCAATACCTTTTGGCGCATACCGCGCTTCGCGGCAAGGGCTTCGATGGCATCCAGCTCTTCGGTGCAATCGACCACAAAGTAGCCGACCCCGTGCTCCATCGCAAACGCAACGTCTTCATCGGTTTTATTGTTCGAGTGAAAATAGGCATTCTCCAGCGGGAAGCCGGCTTTCAGCGCCGTGTAAATTTCGCCCTGCGAAACCACATCGACCCCAATCCCTTCTTCCGCGGCAATTTTGTAAATGGCCTTAAAGCTGGCGGCCTTACTGGCGTAAAGCGGTAAAGCATCCGGCCCAAATTCGCTTTGCATCGCCGTGCGGTAGCGCCGGCAGTTGGCCCGAATGCGGTCTTCGTCCATCAGGTACAGCGGTGTGCCATACTGTGCGGCAAGCGACAGCGTGTCCTGCCCGCCAAATGTCAGGTGCCCTGCGGCATTCACGCCAAGGTTTTCACAAATCATTTTTCATCCCTGCCTTTTCACTATTGTTTGACAAACTCGTGGTAGATCGCATTGATTGCCTTTTCATAATCCTGCTCTGCGACCCCGATAATAATATTCAGCTCACTGGAGCCCTGGTCGATCATTTTAAGGTTGACCCCCGCCGCGGCCACAGCCGTCAGCATACGGCCCGCAACGCCAATCTCCCGCACCATGCCGCGGCCCACGACTGCCACCAGCGCAATGCCGCTTTCAATCGACACGCTGTCCGGGTTGACCGCCTGCATCAAGCTGGAAACCAGCTCGTCTTTTTTGTCGTCAATATCCTTTTGCGCCAGCAACACCGACAAGGTGTCGATGCCGGTGGGCAGATGTTCAAATGAAATACCGCGCTCTTCCAGCATCGCAAGCACCTTGCGGCCAAAACCAAGTTCAGCGTTCATGCGGTCTTTTTCTACCGTGATGGACGCGAAGCCCTTGCGGCCCGCCACCCCGGTAATGATGTAAGGGGGGCAATCCTCCGGCACCTGTGCGACAATCAGCGTGCCGGCATCGGCCGGGCGGCCGGTATTGCGAATATTGATGGGGATACCCGCCGTGCGCACGGGGAACACCGCCTCGTCGTGCAGCACCGTGGCGCCCATGTAGGTCAGCTCGCGCAGCTCGGTGTACGAAATAATCCCGATGGTTTCGGGGTCTTTGACACAGCGCGGGTCGGCCATCAGCATGCCGGAAACATCCGTCCAGTTTTCATACAAATCCGCCTGTACTGCGCGGGCCACAATGGCGCCGGTCACATCCGAGCCGCCGCGGCTAAAGGTACAAATCTGCCCATCTGCCCCGCACCCGTAAAAGCCCGCCACAACCACCGGCCCGGCTCCCAGCAGCGCCGGCAGCGCCGCGTAGGTTTTGGCCTCGTCTAAATTACCCGTTTCGTCAAAAAAGATGCCCTCTGCCGGGTCTAAAAACGCAAACCCCAAATACGCGGCAAGCAGTTTGGAATTCAGGTATTCACCGCGGCTTGCAAGGTAATCGCGCTGCGGGGCCGCTTTGGTGTTTTGCAAAATAAGCTGTAAGTCACCCGCCAGCGGGAACGCGATGCCAAGGCCTGCGGCAATTTCTTCGTACCGGTGAGAAATCTGCGCAAAAACCGGTGCCGGGTCTTGCCCTTGCGCGGCAAGGTCATAACAGCGGTATAAAAGGTCGGTCACCTTTTCATCACCGTCAAACCGCTTGCCGGGTGCCGAAGCCACAATATAACGCCGCGCGGGGTCCGCCGCAATAATGGCCGCCACCCGCTTAAATGCCGCTGCATCCGCCAGCGAAGTGCCCCCAAATTTTGCTACCTTTTTGCTCATGCTGCTCCCTCAGATACTTGTTTTTTGAAATAAATTCTGCATGTTGTACATCCCGGCAGGTTTGCCCACAAGGAATTCGGCTGCCCGCACGGCGCCCTCTGCAAAAAGCGCACGGTCATGCGCTTCGTGCCGCAGGGTAATCGTCTGGGTGTCGGTGCACAAATGCACTTCATGGGTACCCACAATGTTGCCCATGCGCAGCGAGTGAATACCTATTTCGCCCGGCGTGCGTTTTTGCTGGCCGCTGCGCCCACAAACCAGCGGCACATCGCCGCGCGCCTCTTTTACCGCGTCGGCCAATAACAGGGCCGTGCCGCTGGGGGCATCCAGCTTGCGGTTGTGGTGTGTTTCCACAATTTCAATGTCGGCGTCCGGCAGCATGGCCGCCGCCTGCTTTGCAAATTCAGCCAGCACCGCAATGCCAATCGACATATTGGCCGACAAGAATACCGGGATGCTTTTCGAAGCCTGCTGCAATAGTGCCAGCTCTTGCTGGGTATGGCCCGTTGTGGCGATGACACAGGGCAGCCCGCGCGCCACCGCGTAGTCGCAAATAGCCCCCGCTGTGCTGTGATGCGAAAAATCGATCAGACAATCGGCGGGCCCTGTATATTCACCCAGCGACTGCAAAATACCTTCTGCCCCCGGTGCGTGGGCATCCACCGCGGCAACCAGTTGTGCGCCGGCGTAGCCGCTTTGCAGCACGCCTGTTGCTACTTTGCCCATGTGACCCGCGGCACCATGTAATATAATCTTCACGCCTGCACCCCCTCAAAGCAACCCTGCTGACGCATGAAACCGTACAGCACCTCTGCCTTTTGCTCGTCCATCGGCACCAGCGGCAGGCGCAGGTAGTTTTCGCAAAAGCCCATCTTTGCCATACCCGCCTTGACCGGAATTGGGTTGACCTCTGAGAACAAGGCATTGATCAGCGGCAGCAGCTCGTACTGCAACCGGCGGCTGCCCGCAAAATCACCGGCAAAAAAGCGGCGGCACAGCTCTGCGGTTTTGCGGGGCACCACGTTGGACATCACCGAAATAACGCCCTTGCCCCCCATTGCCAGCAGCGGGACAATTTGGTCGTCGTTGCCGGAATACAAATCAAGGCTGCCTTCTACCAGCGACATCGTTTTGACGATTTTCGCAATGTCACCGTTGGCCTCTTTGATGGCGGTGATCTGCGGGTGGCGCGAAAGCTCTAAGTAGGTTTCGGGTTCAATGTTGACCCCGGTGCGCGAAGGCACATTGTACAGAATGACCGGCTTTGTAGAAGCATCCGCAATGGCTTCGTACATCTTTACAAGGCCGCGCTGGGTGGTTTTGTTGTAGTACGGTGTCACGCACAAAACGGCGTCGGCCCCCGCTTCGCAGGCGGATTTCGTCAGCCCGATTGCCTCCCGCGTGCTGTTTGAGCCCGTGCCGGCAATCACCGGCACACGGCCCGCAACTTTTTTCACCGCATAGGCAATGACCTGCTCGTGCTCTTCGGTAGAAAGCGTAGAGCTTTCGCCCGTCGTGCCGCAGATAACAAGGCCATTGACCCCCTCGGCAATCTGCCAGTCAATCAAACGGCCAAGCTCGTCGTAATTCACCTGTTCCTCATTAAGCGGGGTAATAAGGGCCGTCGCGACCCCTTCAAAAATTGTGTGCTTTTCCATGCAAGCATACCTCCCTGTTGGTATAACAAAAAAGATGGCTGCACGGCGCAGCCACCTTAAAAGATTACACGTTGTTTGCATGGACGGCGCACTTGACTGCCCCGCAGCATTTTGTGGTCTTTTGGATAGCTCACCGCTTACGCGACAGTCGCACAGATGTTCTCTGTGCGCCCAGGTCCAGCTTTCACCTGCTGGCCTTCGGCGGCTTTCCCTTTCGCGGTGGCCTGTTTGTGAAACAGTTTTGTTGCCCCGCTACTGATGATTACCGCGCCTCTATCTTTTGTTTGTGCTATTAAACCATAAAACGAAAAAAAATGCAAGGGTTTATTGAAAAGCCGGAATTAAAAGTGCGATACACACAAAAACTGGTTAAATAGAGATGCCGGTTTTTATGTGCTGCATAAAAATTTCCAAAAAGCTCTATACCCCAAAATGGAGGTGCAGACAAAACTCAGGACTGTGTGCTTAGTCCAAGATTTTGTCAGCCCCCCTAATCTCCATTGTCAGGTAAGATGAAAACTGACGATAGAGGTTTTGTTATGGCAAAGCAGAAAAAAAGCAAACTCAGACAAATGCTTGAAGAATACGGGGTCAAGGATACTTTCCAGCTCATTGACGACATCATGTCCGAGTTGGCCTCCAACTCCCGTTACAAATACCTTCATATCAGCACCTGTTCGGCCACCGCTTCCGATAGCCGTATGTCCTCTTGCCACCAACTCTTTAACAACATCATGTCCGAGTTGGCCAGTTACTCCAGTTACAAATACTTTCAAAAGTTCTCAGCCTTGGATCGGCTCCTTATCTCTCTGTATATATCCACACAGCGGGGCTTTATCGATTTCCGTACATCTTGGCGTAGTAGTTTGGAAAGGCAACACTTTTCTGGACAGTTTTTTAGAGGAGAGATTGCCTGAATTCGACAGGGCTTTTGTAACCCAGCGACCCATGAATTCTTTTGTTGTTAAACCAATAAACATAGGCCATCAGCT
>JAQVCK010000129.1 GCA_028689835.1 Pygmaiobacter sp.
AAATACAATCGGTTGCCGAAAAACCTGATTTTGGTGCTGGACCCGTGGATTCTCAATGACAATGTGGACAGTTACAGCAAACGGTCGGACGCAAACCTTGCCAACGAATTTTTGAGTAATACCTTAGGGTTTGATGAGCCCTATGAGGATAATGCCAAAAACCAATACACGGGTGCGCTGTTTGACCTTGATTATTTTCAAAAAAATGTGGCGTATTATTTTGAGGACCATTCAAATGAAAGCCAGCCTTCACGGGTGACGGGGGACGTGTACGAGCAGGAGACCCCAACTAAGATGCCGGACGGTACCTTGCTGTACGAAAAAGAGTATCGAGACTGGGCGCAAAGTGATGTGGACTGGCAAGCCCAGACGGTTGCAAACATCCCGTTTCCGTTTGGTTGTTATGACTACCCTAAGCTCAACGAAAAGCGCTGCGCCGAATTTACGGCGCTGGTTGCCTTTTTGCAGCAAAAGGGCGTAAAGCTTACCTTTGTGCTGTCTCCGTTTCACCCCATTGTTTATGCTGGTGCCCTAAAATACGAAGAACGTGCGGGCATTGGGCTTTCAGAAACGTTTTTTGCCGATATTGCGCAAAAAAACAACATCCCGTTTTACGGCTCATATGACCCCAAAAAGGCGGGCTGTACCAGTGCGGATTTTTATGACGGGCTGCATGTAAAACGCAGTTCTATCCATAAATATTTCCCCGGTATTAAGGCGGCCAATGTGAGTGGTACAAAATCCTAGCATCACAAACAGGGGCACAAAGCACTTGCTTTGCGCCCCTGTAATCAACACAAAAAGGGAGGGTGTTATATGCCATCACCGTTTACCGGCAAGGTTTATGAGGTCGTGCAGCAGATACCCAAGGGGGTTGTTGCTTCTTATGGTGAGGTAGCGATGTTAGCAGGTAACCCGCGCGGCGCGCGCGGGGTGGGGTTCATCCTGCATCGCAACCCCAAACCCGGGGTCATCCCCTGCCACCGTGTGGTGTTTCGAGATGGGTCACTTTGTAGTGGCTTTGCATTTGGCGGAGAGGGCCGGCAACGGGAGCTACTAGAGCAAGAGGGTGTTGCCTTTTTGCCGGACGGTAGGGTAGACCTTGCACAAAGCGGCTGGCTTTATGCCCGGGGTTTAGTATAGCGAAAGCTGCCCGCTGCAAAGCGGCGGCATGGCGCGCAGGGTAATCTGTTCGTCGCCCACAGGCCAGCCGGTTAACATTGGCGCGTGCGGGTCGTGTGCCACAAACCGGCTTTTTGCCCGTGCCGGGTGCGCAGTGGCATAGCAATAACTGCATCCCCCGGGGCAGGTGTCGTAAACCCCAATATCTACACTTTGCGCACAGCGGCAGTTTGCCCGCTGTGCGTTATCTTTACCGGCGGGGATGGGGCACCCAAGCAAGCTGCCTATTTTTTCGGCATCAATGCAGGCCGCGTGTTGCACACCAAATTCGGCAAGGTCAATGGCTTCGGCACAGGTATAAAGCGGTAGAGCATAGCCTTTGGCAACAGCAGCAAGTTTTGCACAAAGGCGGCGCATGGCGCTTGCACTTGCCGGGGCAGGTTGTGCGCGCCCCAAATGCGCATAAGGGTCGGCAAAACTAAAAATACAGCGGGTCGTAAACGGGGCAAGTGCACGGCACAGGTTGCGAAACCGCGCTACCGTTTGATCTTCGTCAATGGCATTGCCCGGTAAAACAGGGTCAAACCGCCAGTCTACCCGGCCAGGGCCAACGCGCCGCGAAAGAGCGCGAAAGGTTTTGATCGAAGTTTGCACATCTGGGGCGCCGGGCTCGTATGCGGTGCCAAGGCCCGTAATCGTATAGCTAAACAGGTAAAAATAACCCCGCTGTTCCAGTTCCGGCAGGTGAGGCAGCAGTGGGGCGGCATTTTTTGTCCAAAAAACAATACAGTCCACGCCATCTGCGCCAAGTGGCACGCGGCTAAGGCGTTTAGCATGGTAAGGGTTTGGCACCAACACATACCCCTCAGCGATGCGGTTTAAAAACCAATCGGTAAAAAAGGCAGGGATGTCGGTACGTCTGCTAACGCTTAAAATCATTGCGTTTCTCCTTAGCCTTAAAGCCATACAAGGTCAAAAATACCTGTCCAACTCGCGCAGCATGCTGCTGTCAATCAGCTCTTTAATGCGGTCGATGTACTCCCGCGGGTTCTCTTTCATACCGTTGCGCGCCCATTTTAACACAAGGCCAACAAAAGCATAGGTGTAAAAGTCTGCAATGAAGGCTTTTGTTTCTTCTTCGATTTGCGCCCCAAGTGATTTTTCATGAATCAGTTCAATAATCAAGTTGTGCATTGAGTTGATTAAATAATCTTC
Source organism: Pygmaiobacter sp. (assembly GCA_028689835.1). Classification (GTDB taxonomy): domain Bacteria; phylum Bacillota; class Clostridia; order Oscillospirales; family Ruminococcaceae; genus Pygmaiobacter. The sequence continues at coordinate 2,338 of JAQVCK010000129.1, forward strand.
AAAGCTGTTTTGCCTAGGGGCTGAGAGGGCATTGATATAAAATTTTTTATTTTTTTGCATGTAAAGGCAAAGGTCGCAAAAACTATCCGCCCAGTGGTCACTGTCAAACAAACGGCCCATAAATTCTTGTGTTTCGGTCGAGTAAATCCAACCCACAAGGTCATATTTATCTTTGAAATGATAATAAAAAGTCTGCCGGTTAATGCCGCATAATGCAGTAATATCACCAACGGATATTTTATTTAGCGGCGTTTTCTGCATCAGTTCTTTCAGTGCGTCTGCAAGAACGCGCTTTGTCAGAGCCGAGTCGGCCATGGTATGCGCCTCCATCTGGTAGTGCACGCGCAAGGTGCGGTGCAAATAATAGCTTTTTATTTTAGTGGTTAACCCACCAATTCAATTTCGTTGCCATCCGGGTCAAAAATACAGCTTTCGTAATAGCCGTCACCGGTCACACGTGGCCCGCTTTTGATGCGGTAACCGTCGGCTGCAAGGCGGTTTGTCAGTTCGCCCACTGCCACACGGCTGCCAAGGTTAAAAGCAAGGTGCACATAACCGCACAAAAACTCAGCTTGCGGGCGCAGGCTGGTGCCGGGCCGCGCCATAATTTCTAAGCGGCTACCACCATCAAAAGACAAAAAATAAGAAGAAAAGCCGGTTTTAGGGTTGTGATACAACGCACCCGCTTGTGCCCCAAAATAGGTTTCATAAAATTCACGTAACGCCTCAAGCCTACGGGTATAAACTGCGGCGTGATCGATTACCATAAAAACCCTCCTTGCAGCAGAAAAATACACTTTCAGTATGCCAGTTTGTGACCGCCGCGTCAAGTGCCTAAGGAGGTGCAAAAGACAAGGTGTTCTTTTTTTTGTAACAAAGGCGTGGTACAATAAAAGCCAAATGGTACCGGCAGGCGGCGATTATTTTGACGTGCCTACCGTGAAAGGATGAAGACCCCTTGAAACAGGATACAACGTGGAAATTGGAAGATATGTTTGCAAGCACCAAGGAGTGGGAAGACCAGTTAGAGGAAGTGCGCCAACTGGGCCAGCAGCTTGCGGGCCGGCGTGGGCATGCGGCTGAAACCCCACAAGAGTTGCTGCACACCATTCAGCTATACGAACAGGTTAACAGCAAGGCGGCGCAAAATGCAGTATACGCGTATTGCTTTTTTCATACCGACATGGCGTCAGCCGAGGGGAAAGACCGTGTTGGCCGCTTAGAGCTTTTGTTGACGGGTTTGAGTGAGGACACCTCGTTTTTAGCCCCAGAGCTGATGCAATACAGTTACGAGGATTTTAAGCGTTACTGTGAGGCATTGCCACAGTTAAAAGCCTATGACCAGCTTGCACAGGATTTTTTTGCGCGCAAAGAGCATGTACTGGATGATACCGCCGAGGCGATTTTGACCCGTATGTCAGACCTTGGCGGTGGTTACCGGCAAATTTTTGACGACCTTGTCATCAACGACACCCCGGCCCCCATGGTAGACGGCCCCAAGGGTGAACCGGTCAAGGTCAACGAAGCCGGGTATGGCGCGGCGCTGCAAAGCCCAGATGCTGCGTTCCGTGCGCGGTATTATAATGCGCTACTGGGGCTGTATGGTGGGCACATCAACACACTGGCCTCTAACTACTACGGCAAGGTCAAGGCCGATGTGTACCTTGCCAAAAGCCGCAAGTACCCCAGTGCCCGCGCCGCCGCGCTGAGTGCGAACCACATCCCGGAGGAAGTATACGACAATCTGGTGTCTACCGTGCGTGCCAACACCCAGCCATTGCAGGAGTATGTTACGCTGCGCAAAAAGCGATTGGGGCTGGACACCTTCCACTTTTACGACTTTTTTGTACCGCTGGCAAAAGACGTCGCCCGCGAATACCCGTATGAAGAGGGGGCAGACCTTGTATTAAAGGCAACGGCGCCCCTAGGGCCGGATTATGCCGAGCGCATGCAGCAGGCACTGCAAAACCGCTGGATTGACGTTTACCCCAAAGACAACAAGCAGACCGGCGCTTACTCTACCGGCACCTATGGGTTTCACCCGTATATGCTGCTGAACTATGACAATACGCTGGAAGATGTGTTTACACTGGTGCACGAGCTGGGGCATTCCATGCACACGATGTACTCCAACGAAAACCAGCCGTTTATGTATTCAGATTATTCTATTTTTTGTGCGGAAGTCGCTTCCACCACCAATGAGCAGCTGTTGTTCCACTACCTGATGAAGAACAGCCAAAATGACGATTTGCGCCGCTTGCTGCTGGCAAAGCACTTAGACGATCTGCGCTCGACCTTTTACCGGCAGACGATGTTTGCCGACTTTGAGCGGCAGACCCATGCAATGGTAGAGCAGGGCCAGCCACTGCTGCCCACCACGCTGTGCGGTATCCACAAAAAACTGAACGAGGATTATTATGGCCCGGCACTGGTGGTAGATGATACGTTGTCCTATGAATGGTCGCGCATCCCGCACTATTACCGTGGGTTTTATGTGTACCAGTACGCTACCGGCATTTCGGCGGCCATTGCCATTGCTAACCGCATTTTGTCCGGTGTGCACGGCGCGGTAGAAGATTACAAAAAGTTTTTGTCCGGCGGCAGCAGCCAGCATCCCATTGAGCTTTTGCGGCTTGCGGGTGTGGATATGGCCTCGCCCCAGCCGGTGCTGGATGCAGTTGCAGAGTTTCAGCAGACATTGGACGAATTGAAAAAATTACTGTGACAGCACGCTTAAACGTAATTGCACAAAAGTAAGCATAAAATAACAGCGGGGCCGGTAAAACCGGCCCCGCTGTTATTTTATAGGTTAAAGATCAGGTTATACAGGGGTTTTCTCCTGCGGGTAATACACCTTTTGGCGGCGTGCCAGCAAACGGGCAAATACCATCTGCGAAACACTTTGTAAAATCAGCGAGACACCGATAAAGCGCATTAATACCATTGCTGTAGAAAACGGGTTCAGCAAAATCACGACCCCAAGTATGGCAAGCACCACAGCGACGATTAATGAAATATACCAATAAGTATCTTCCATGCGCATCAGGTCAAACGCCCCCTGCGCCTCACGGGTGGCACCCAGCAAAAGCAACAGCCCAAACAATACCGGCAATAGAGAGATAATCAGGTTTGACCAGAATAAAAAGAAAATAGCCCCTGCAAGCAGTGCCAGCCCCATAGAAAGGTCGCGACGCAGCATAGCGGTGACGGCATCCCGCATAAAATAAGAGGAAATGCGGTAAACGCCATAAATAGCAAGCGCCGCACCCATGCCGTAGCACAATAACCGGCCAGATAGCGACGGCCAAATCAGCAGTACGACGCCGATTGCGGCACTGAGGATGGCCCCCAAAAATGAAGAATAAGCATATTCTGAAAAACTCTTTTTCATCAGATCAAACCCTTTCCTGCCACAATGCTGCGGCAACCAGATTTGGTTACTTTCTGTTATTATCATAACGCATTTGCAAAAAAATAAAAAGTGGCACACAAAATAAAACATGGAAAAAAGGAAAATAGCCGTGGAATGCCGATTTTCCACAACTGAAAAAAACATCCAAAAAAACGGTGCATATTTTAGCATAATGTTTAAAAATAGTGGGCAGAGAGCTTTTATATTGACTTGTATTCACCGTGCCTTTATACTGAGTACGGGTAAGGGGAACGACTGCCAAATTAAAAGTTAAATAACTGGATGATGCTGTCGGGAGAGACTGCGTAAGCAGCGCCGAAGGGGAAACACCGAAAACTCTCAGGCAAAAGGGACCGATAGCGGACAAAACTCCGAAAAGCTGTTTTAACAGCACCGAAGAAGCAATTCCCTCTGTGGCAGAGGGGAGAATCTTTCAGGTTTACAAGACGGGGTGCGCGGGTAATTCTGCGCACCCCGCCTTTTTTATTGTCATAAAAATGACAAAGTAAGCATACAGCAGGGGCCAAAGGAGAGAGAAAATTGGAAAAGAAAACACCACTTTATGAACAACATGTCACTCTGGGCGGGCGCATGGTGCCGTTTGCAGGTTATCTTTTGCCGGTACAGTACCCCACCGGTGTCATTGCAGAGCATATGGCCGTGCGTCAGCACGCGGGCCTGTTTGACGTTTCGCATATGGGCGAAGCCCTGCTGGAGGGCCCGGATGCCGAAAAAAACCTGAACGAGATTTTGTCAAACAGTTTTACCGATATGCCGCTGGGTAGTGCGCGTTATACGTTAATGCTGTATGAAAACGGCGGTGTGGTGGACGATTTGATTGTGTACCGCACCGGGCAGCAAAAGTTTTTTTTGGTGCTCAATGCCGCCAATACCCAAAAGGACCTTGAATGGCTGCAACTACATTTAAAGGGTGATGCGACCCTGCAGGATATCTCTGCGCAGGTGGCACAGATTGCACTGCAGGGGCCGGACGCTGCCAAGATTTTGGCAACACTGGCAGATAAAGCATTATTGCCAGTAAAGTATTACACTTTTACAGAAAACGTGCCGGTGGCCGGTGCCGTTTGTACGGTATCTCGCACCGGGTACACGGGCGAAGCAGGGTATGAGTTGTATCTTGCCCCAAAGGATGCCCCGGCGGTGTGGGGGGCACTGGTGGCTGCCGGCGCGACGCCGTGCGGCCTTGGGGCGCGCGACACCCTGCGGCTAGAAGCTGCAATGCCGCTGTATGGGCATGAGCTTTCGGCAGCCATCGACCCCATTTCGGCGGGGCTTGGGTTTGCGGTAAAGCTGGATAAACCAGAATTTATCGGCAAGGGTGCACTGCTTGCAGTCGGCCAGCCTGCCGAGGTGCGTGTGGGCCTAAAAGTGACCGGGCGCGGCATTGTGCGCGAAGAGGAAGAAGTGCTGATTGGCGAAGAAAAAATTGGAAAAACGACCTCTGGCACCCATTGCCCGGCAGTGGGTGCGGCCTGCGCAATGGCCTATGTGGCGGCAGCGCACAGTGCCGTTGGCACGGCAGTGGAAGTAATGGTGCGTGGCCGCAGGGTAACGGCTGAAATTGTGCCGCTGCCGTTTTATAAAAAGTCTCGCTAAAGGTTTTGCGCAGGCCCGGTACCGTGCCTGCCACAGCCTTTTTGCAATTTAAATTTTACAGTTAAAGTTTTAAGGAGGAAATGACAATGAACTTCCCGAAACATCTGATGTACAGTAAAACACATGAATGGGTCGAAAAAATTAACGAGACCACCGCACGCGTTGGCCTTACCGAGTTTGCACAGGACGAGCTGGGTGATTTGGTGTTCGTCAACCTGCCCGCCGTGGGCGATGCCGTGACCGAAGGCCATTCGTTTGGTGATGTGGAAAGTGTCAAAGCGGTGTCGGATATTTTCAGCCCTGTCACCGGCAAGGTGGCGGCAGTGAACGAAGATTTGCTGGACGCCCCGCAGAAAATCAATGAGGACCCGTACAGCGCGTGGATGGTAGAAATAAAGGACATCACTGTCTGTGGTCAGCTGTTGGACGACATCTGCTATGCCGCTTACTGCGAAGCGGCGCAGGACGCC
>JAQVCK010000130.1 GCA_028689835.1 Pygmaiobacter sp.
TAACAGGGCGAGGCTTCATTTACATATTTATTCATCCCGTTACAACAATTATAAGCACCCCAGCTCTGCTTTGCAATCTTTTTTCAGCTTACAGAGAAACTATGGAAATTTGTATGAAAACGCCCCTTTTTCTTTGGTATTCTGCACCGTATACCACCTTTTTTTCGCTTTTTCAAAAAATTTCTTTATACCAAACCAAAACGCACACTGCTTTTGAACTGCATTTTAAAGCGGTTCATTTCACTAAAAAAACAAATTCGCAACCGCAAAATGGTATTTTTTTACATTTTAAGGTTTTAGTGGATTTCCTGCATCTTTGCCGCTGTGCTTTGCCTTTTTTGTTGCATTGGCCCGCTTAAAACCCTGTTTAAAACAGCACAAAGGCCCCACCCTTTTAAGGGTAAGGCCTTTGTACTGTTGTTTAAATTACTGCAACCGCTTCAATTTCTACCCGTGCGTCTTTGGGCAGTGCAGCTACCTGCACTGCGGCACGGGCCGGGCAAGTACCCGTAAAGTACTCGGCATACGCACCGTTCATCGCAGCAAACTCACCCATATCCTTTAAAAACACCGTCGTTTTGACAATGTGCTCCATACCAAGGCCCGCACTTTGCAAAATAGCACGAATATTTTGCAGTGAGCGGTGGGTCTGGCTGACGATGTCTGCGCCCGCAAATTCGCCGGTGGCAGGGTCTACCGGCAACTGGCCGGAAACAAACACCATGTTGCCCGCCTTAATTGCCTGCGAATAAGGGCCGATTGCTCCGGGCGCGTTTTCTGTGTGTAATGCCTCGTTCATAGTATTCTCCTTATGTGTTATGCGTATTCTATCGTTCTTATCATATCCAACTTTATCAAGCAGTGCAATCCCAAATATCCCATTTTTTTACAAAATTTTATTTCAATTTTGTTTTCTACCCGTTTAGCGCAACTGGTCTGCAAGTTGGCGGGCGGTGGGTACATCATCCACCGTTTTGGCGTAATGGGCAAACAGCACATGGCGGTCAGCGTCCAGCACAAAGGCTGCCGGCAATTGCAGTTCGTCCCCTTCATACCGGCCATGACGGTGCCCTGCGGCGGTCGCCTTTGCTATTTTGGCCAGTGTGCCCGGCCCCGCCATTTTAGCTTTGCTTTCAGCCGGCAAAATATCAAACTGGCGGTACAACTCACCTTTAGGGTCACACACGATATCAAATGGAAAACGGTCGTTCCCCTCCAGTTCCTGCCGCAGCAGGTCGGCGTCGCTTTGCAGCACCACCAATAGTTTACCGCCCGCCTGCTGCAACGCGGCATAGCCGGCCTTATACTGCGCAAGGTCCAGCCGGCACAGGGTACAGCCGTAATAGCGCAAAAACACGATGGCGGTTTTGCCGCCGCCCATGGCCTGCACCAAAGTATTGCCGCGTGAAAATGGGGTATCGAACGAAAAATCGGGCATCACATCGCCCACCTGTAACTTTGCCATTGTTCTCCCCCTGCGTTATGCGTTAAACACATAGCGGTCCAACCGCTCCATCGCTTCAATAACCCGGCTGTGGGGTACCGCAAGGTTCATGCGGATGCCATACGGGCCATGGAACATACGACCATCCTGCCAGATGACGCCAACGCCCACGCCGGCGCGCTGCACTTCATCAATGGTTTTGCCGTGCTCTTTGCACCACTCGGTACAGTCAAGGAACAGCATGTAAGTGCCCTCCGGCTTTGACAATGTAACACCTTTGAAATGGGTGGTGATGTAATCGTAAGCGTAGTTCACGTTGTCGCTAAGCACCTGCAACAACTCGCCCAGCCACTCTTCGCCCTCCGGCTGATAGGCACCAATCAGTGCGTGCATCGACAGCACGTTCATGTCGTTATAATGCGGCAAAGAGGATTCTTTACGCACCCGCTCGCGGATATACTTGTTATAAATAATGTGGTAGCTGCCGATGAGGCCCGCAAGGTTAAAGGTCTTAGACGGTGCATACACCGCAACGGTGCGGTTTTTTGCGTCTTCGCTGACCGACTGGGTGGGGATGTGCTTGTGCCCGTTTAAGATGAGGTCCGACCAGATTTCGTCCGAAACGACATACACATCGTTCGCGCGGTAGACCTCCATCGCCTTTTCGATCTCCTCTTTCTCCCACACGCGGCCACAGGGGTTGTGCGGCGAGCAGAACACGGCGGCGTGGATTTTGTGCTGCTTGATTTTGGCATCCATGTCCTCGTAATCCATACGCCACACGCCGTTTTCATCCTGTTTCAGCGGGCTGTGCACGATGTTATAGCCGTTGTTTTCAAGGCTCATCGTGAAGCCGATATAAGTGGGGGAGTGCAGCAACACGTTGTCGCCCTTCGAGCAAAACACATTCAGTGCACTGACCACGCAGCCCAGCACACCATTTTCGTAACCAATGCAATCTTTCGTCAGCCCCGTTACCCCGTTGCGGTCTTGCTGCCAACGGATGATCGAGTCAAAATACTCGTCGCGCGGCGCAAAATAGCCATAAGCGGGGTGTTTGGCACGCGCGATGATTGCCTCGGGGATCGTCGGCACGGTGGGGAAGTTCATGTCCGCGACCCACATCGGGATCTGGTCAAAGCCGGGTTTTGTCTCCCCTGCAGGGGCAAACCCCGGGATCACCGGCAGGTCTACCGCAATGGAGTCCATACCGTGGCGATCCATAATACTTGTAAAATCATACTTCATTCTTTGTGCCTTCTCTCTTCGTTTTCAATACAATTTACAACTTATTGTACCACAAATTCACCTTTTGCCGGGGGCTAAACCCAGCTATTTTTTCTTTTACTATCAACACTGCTGTGGTGCCAACCACATGATTCGTCACGCTCCACAATGCACCATACCAGAGGACAACCACATGACGCATCTTTCAAAGATCTGCCATGTGGTTGCCGCTAAAAATTTAATCTGGCCTATTTTTTGCAGACTTAGATGGCACCCGTCCACCCGGTAACTGTCAAAATTGTAATAATGACACAGGACAGCCCAATCAAAATCAAAACTTTCGGGAAAGCCCACTTGACCCATTTGCCAAAAGGAACCTTCGCCATAGCAACACCGCCGATTGTCCAGCCCAACAAAGGGGAAACCAAATTGGTAAACCCGTCGCCAAATTGATATGCTTGTACCACAATCTCAGGTTTTAGGCCCAGCACTTCACCGATGGGCTTAAAGATTGGTACTAGGATTGCTGCTTTAGAAGTTGCCGAAGGGATGATGGGGTTGATGATGGCAACGACCAGCGTCATGCCGACCGTCGAGATCCAGCGGGGCAGCGACATCAGCGGCAGCGTGATGGCATACACAATGGTCTGCAGCACATTGCCTGCGGTCAGCACCAGCGAAACCGATTTTGCCATGCCGATGACAAAGCAGACAAACGCCATGCCGGCAAGGCCCTTGGCAAACGAGTTACCGATTTCATCGGCATTCATCTTGCCAATAATGCCCTCAATAATTGCGGCGACCAGCATCACGGTGACCATCACCGCAAACACATTTTTGGGGTCGCCAACCACACCATAAATTGTGATAATGACCCACTGGGCAATAAAGATAATCATGTTGAGAATGACGCGCCAGCCCATCGTCGCTTCTTTCAGTTCTTCATCCGCTGAATCGGCACCCGGGCGCCAGCCTTCGGAGTACATCGGGGACTTTGTGGGATCTTTTGTAATTTTGTTGATATAAAACAACATCATCATTAAGCCGACAATCATGAAAATATTCATGATAACAAAACGAGTAAGGAATGCCCCAAACGGAGTAGTGCCCATCAGGCCCTGAACGATAAAAGCCTTGGTCGGGCCGGTGCCAAAACCAATCATAGTACCAAAAAGGGAGACACCTAGCGCAGTTATCGGGTCCAACTTCAACTTTTTAGCAAACACGACACCAATGGGGATAATGGCAATCAGCGCATCACTGCCGCCAAAGCCACCAAGATAAACCATCAGGATAAACATGACGCTGATCAGCAGAGTACGGCCCCTGTCCTGCAGTTTATAGACGCTATAATTCAGGATGCTGTCAAACGTACCGGTGTCCAGGAAAACCTGAATTGCGGCACCCGAGATCAACACAACAAAAATAATCGGTGCAGAGCCCACCATCCTGGGGAAAATCTGCAACAGGGCCATCAGCGGGTTGACAGGTGTCTGCGCCTCTAGAAAAGTAAATTGGTCGCCAAGGATCGCACCATCTGCATTCACTGCAAACTGGCCGGCAGGAATGATGTAGGTCAGGGCACTGCAAATTAAAAGCAGTCCTATCATAATCCAAAGCAAATGCGGCATTTTAAACTTTTTCTTCAGGGTTTTGCTCTCTTGTTTTCCCATAGTGATTCCTCCAAATTTTTAGTGAAACTTAAATTTATATAATTATGCGTTTGCCTTCTCCCCTAAGGCAGACACATATTTAAGCGTTGACAAAAGCCCCAAATCCAACACACCTTCATCTACATCAAAAAAGCCGTTGTGATGGGCGGCACCCGACCCGTATGCCGGGTTTTGAATGCCCAGATGTGCCAGCATGCTGGGGTATGCCTGCGCGTACTTGTTGTACGACTCTGAAGCATACCACGGCTCGCAATGCACCACACAGTTTTCAGGTAACACTTCCGGCAGGCTTTCTTGCGCAATTTTCGCACAGGCGGCATCATTAATCACCGGGCCACAGGCCACCACACACCCTTGCCCATATTCAATGCGGCAGTGGTTCATTGCCGCCGTGTGCTCTGCCACCGATTTCACGATTTCAACGGCCTTTTCACCCTCCGCCATATTAAAGAATCGAAGTGACCCTAAAATATCAGCTGTGTCGGGGATGATGTTACCCACAACGCCACCCTGAATGCTGGTTACCCCGAGCGTGACTGTCTCCCCCGCACTGATTTGGTTCACCCAAGCTGTTGACAGGTTGGTCAAAATAGCTGCCGCACAGAACACCGGGTTAATGGACAAATCCGGCCTTGAGCCATGCCCACCCCGGCCAACAACTGTCATCTGCACAATTGCCGCCCCCGCCATACGGGGGCCTGCATCGACACAAATTTTGCCCGATTCTAACCCGGCATAAACATGGATTGCCCAGCATGCATCAACCTTGCGCTTTGCAAGCGCGCTCATCATACCGTCCACCCCACCGCCGTTTTCTTCCCCCTCTTCAAAACAAAAATAAATGGTGCCACAAACCGAATCCTTGCAGGCTGTCAGTGCCTTTGCCGCCCCCAGCAACATTGCGGTGTGCGCATCATGCCCACAGGCATGACAGGTTTTTGGGTTTTCTGAAACGCATACGCGGGGGCCAGCTAAATTGTTCGGCTCCTCTGGCAACGGGAGCGCGTCAAGGTCTGCCCGCAGAACAATGTGCGGGCCCGGTCTGCCTGTTTCCAATGTCGCAAGCAGCCCTGTTTTGCTCACTTTTTCATAGGGTAGCCCCGCGGCTGTCAGTTCTTTTTGGACAAACGCACTAGTTTTTTCCTCCGTCCCGCTCGGTTCTGCAAAACGGTGAATCGTTCTTCTGCATTCAATCACATAATCATGTAATAAATGGGCCTGCTCTTCAATCTGTTGATTTGTCATAACAAATAGAACTCCTTTCTTCTTTCCCAAACATAAAAAATGGTATGTGCGCATCTGCACCGTTTTGATGCCAACGCTTCATAGCAACATGCCCGATTGCCACTGGTTATCACATATGCTCCTTGCTAATTACATTGTATTATAAGTTTTTTTAGGCGAAACTTATTTTCGAAAGTTGTGACATATTGAAAAAATTTGTTTTACACTGATAATTTAAATATCTTTTGTTTAACTTTATCATACGCTATTTTTGTTAAAATGCAATAGTTTTTATTATTTTGATAATTAAATTATTATTACTTTTTTCTGTCTACTTTGTCAGTTGACATATTTTCTATATATGTGATAAAATAATGTTCAATCATATGCTAAAAAAATAGGGTGGTTTGAATCATGACAGACCGTGAAATACTTGCGCTTTATCGCCCGTTATTGCCTTTTCTGGCACAACTGTGCGGCCCCGCGTGCGAAGTTTTGCTGCACGATGTTTCTCGCCCCGAAGAATCGGTCATCGCGATTGAAAATGGTTATCATTCTGGCCGTGAGCTGGGCAGCCCATTGACGGACCTTGCTTACCGCATCATCGATTCCGGCGAGTACAAAACAAAAGACTTTCTTTCAAATTATGCCGGTGCAGGCAAGGGTAAAAACTTTGTGTCCAGCACTTATTTTATAAAGAACGAGGGCAAATTGATTGGCTTGCTTTGTATCAACCGCGATATGTCGGCCATGGCAGAACTGGAAACCGCCTTACAGCGGTTGCAACGTCAATGTAATTTGACGACCCAACTACCCGAAATTCAAGAAACACTGGATGTGCCGATGCCCAAAATACTGGAAAACATGGTCAGCGCGGCGATTGCCGAATCCGGCTTGCTGCCCGAACGCATGAACCGCAACGAAAAGGTGACCATCGTACATAAGCTGGCAGACCAGGGGGTACTTGGGATGAAGGGTTCTGTGCCGGAAATTGCACGGCAACTGAATATCTCAGAGCCCACAGTATACCGCTATATCAATCGCGAAGCATAACCCCGCACAAACAAAAACACCCGCTTTGGTTTTTACCAAAGCGGGTGTTTTACACTATTAATTTATAGCAGATAGGTACCGCCTTATTCCTCGGTATCCCGTTGTTCTGTTTTGGGCTTGCGGTACCGCAGCGCCGCTATGGCGCTGATAACGGTAAGTATCAGCCCCAACACGGCAAGCAGGGCATCCCCCATGGTATGGCTGCCAAACCACATTGCGCCCTTTACCAACATCAGCGTTGCAGAAAAAATAATCGCCCAAGGCAGTAAAAGAGGCATTTCCCCTTGCGTTTGCTGCGGTTTTTGGGCAGCGCCCGCGCGCTCTTGCAATTGCTGTGCCACCTCTGCGGGGGGGCCCATTTTTTCGGTTGCCTCCTGTTGGCTTAGGCCCGCCTCCACCATTTCGTACAGCTCGTTTTCCAGTTGGCGGGCAAACTTTTCCCATGTTTTGGGCGGCAGCGACAACTGCGCTTTTACTGCTTCGACATACTCACGGATTGTCATGCAAACCCCTGCCTTTCTATATTGTAGAAAGTATAGCATTTTTTGCGGGGTTTCTCAAATCATTGTGCGGGCTTTTTGTGGTATAATTTAAAAATAGATGGTCACTGAAAAGGAGGCGCCCCGATGGCCTTTGGCGTTTATCTGCACGTCCCTTATTGCGAGGGTAAATGCAATTATTGCAACTTTTATTCGCGCGGGGGCAGCCATGCTGTGCCAAGCGATTATGTAGACGCTCTTTTGCGTGAGCTGCCGCGTTTTAGTGGATGTACCCCACTAAGGCCCGACACGCTGTATTTTGGCGGGGGTACCCCCAGCCTGCTGCGCCCGGCGCAGGTAGCACGGCTGATTGATGCCATTGCACCGGTACCGGGGGCGGAGATCACGCTGGAAGCAAACCCCGGCACCCTGACCGCTGAAACGCTGCGCGGCTACCGCTCTGCCGGGGTGAACCGCCTTTCGGTGGGGGTGCAAAGCGCAAATGACACACAACTGCGTCGGTTGGGCCGCCCGCATGACGCCGCCACCGCGCGGCAGGCACTGGCTATGGCCGCCGCTGCCGGGTTTGACAATATTTCGGGCGATTTAATGCTGGCCTTGCCGGGGGAAACCACAGATGCGATTGACCGCACTATTGCTCTGCTAGCTGATGGCGGTGTAAGCCACATCCGCGCGTGTTTACC
>JAQVCK010000131.1 GCA_028689835.1 Pygmaiobacter sp.
GAGGGCATCCATGCCATTAACCCGGCATTGACCGAAGGGCTGGACCGCAATAAAGTATATAAAATTTATGCCGGCCTGCGTGAGGAATACTCGCACCGTGGCCAGCGGGTGCTGCCCACAAGGGATGTGCGCCTTGCGCGGCGCATGGTGCGTGACCACAAATTTCGCGGCCACAGCCCCGAAAAAACGCTATCAATGTGGGGCAACGTGTGTGTGGGTGAGGACCGGTTTATTAAGATATTTAAGCCGGAGGCCGACCTGTTGCTGGACACCTCGTTTAGCTATGAGATTTGCTGCCTTGCACCATTGGTAACCCCCCTCACCCGCGAATTGCCGGAGGGCAGCCATTACGCCGAGCGTTTGTATGAACTGGCCGGCACTTTTTCGCAGTGCCGCCCGCTGGATGCGGCTTTGGTGCCAGAGACCTCCATGCTGCGTGAATTTTTAGGCTGAAATAATGCGCGGCAGTTGCATTCTGCGCTTGCGCACATTATAATGTTATTAATAGAGGATGTAGGTGCAAAGCGGGTTTGCAGGCATTGCATACCGTTTGCCCTGCTGGCAGAAAGAAGGGCTTTCAATGTCAAACAAAACATTAGACCAATTTACGGATGCCATGCGTGACGCTGCAAATAAGGCAGCGGATGTGGCAAGCAACCTTGCCATGAAAGGCAAAGAGAAGATTGACCGTATGAGCCTTGAGAACGAACTTGCAAAAGCACAACGGCAATTGGGCGCGTTGGTGTACTCTCTCAAAAAATCCGGGGAGGAAAACCCGGAGCTGGTTGATCACTACATTGATGTGATTGCCGGGGTGGAGGCAAAACTAAACGAAAACGAAGCCACGCAGGCAGAAAAGTATTGTGTTTCGGTTTGCCCCGACTGTGGTGCGGAGGTTGCAGACGATGCCGGGTTTTGCTCTCACTGTGGGGCTAAATTATCCTGACGGCAAACTGCGCGCTTGGTATGTTGAAAAAAGCAAAAAACAGCCTAAAAGTGAAAGTACACTTGCCGGTAGGGGTACGGCCACCAAAAATGGTGATAAACTTGGCGTTTAGTATTGAAAAATCCCCTCTTTTGCTGTAAGATTAATCATACGCAAATATGCAGGGAGGGGCTTGCCAAGTGGATTTTTCACCAAAAGAGACCTACAACGCAGAAGACCTTGCCCAGATTGTGCATATCTTGCGCTCACCCGGCGGTTGCCCATGGGATAGAGAGCAAACGCATGCTTCGATTCGTATGAACTTTATTGAAGAGGCATATGAAGCAGTTGAGGCAATTGATGCGGGTGATGCCGGCATGCTGGCAGAAGAACTGGGCGATGTTCTTTTGCAAGTGGCATTACATGCCGAAATGGAAGCGGAGCTTGGCACTTTTGATTTTGACGATATCTGTGACGGTGTCTGTAAAAAATTGATTTACCGCCACCCGCATGTATTTGGCGATGTGCAGGCAGAAACGTCCCAGCAGGTGCTAAAAAACTGGGATGAGCTGAAAAAGAAAGAAAAGCACCAAAAAACAGCAGCAAGTAACCTTGAGGCCGTGCCGGTTACTTTGCCCGGCGCTATGCGGCTTGCAAAGCTGCAAAAACGGGCGGCCGGGTATGGCCTTGGCTGGGCCGGCACTGCACAAGCTGCCGCCGAGGCAGCCGGCGCGGCAGACAGCCTTGCAACGGCGGGCAAAGGTACTGCCGAGGCACAGCAGGCAGCGCAGGCATTGCTTTTTGCCGCAATCGGTGCGGTGCGCCTTGCCGGTGTAGATGCTGAGTTGGCCCTTACACGTGCAAGCGAACAACTGACCGCCGTAGTCGGCAATGCCGAGCAAGCGGCAGGTGACGGTGGGCTTGCTGCACTTTCTCCCCAGCAGAAACAACAGCTGTGGGAGGAAACCATCATGGTCCCTTTCAGGGAGAAAACGACCCCTTAATTCTATATTTTTTGTGGAGGTATTTTTATTATGACAAAAGCAGATTTAGTTGCTAAGGTTGCTACGGATGCAAGCCTGACCAAGAAGGACGCCGAGAAGGCGGTTACCGCAGTTCTGGAATCCATCACCGGTGCTTTGGTAGAAGGTGACAAGGTCGCGTTGGTTGGCTTTGGCACATTTGAGACCCGCAAGCGCCCGGCACGCAAGGGCCGCAACCCCCGCACCAAAGAGGAAATCACGATTCCTGCAACCGTTGCACCCGCATTCAAAGCCGGCAAGGCTCTGAAAGACGCTGTCGCGAAATAAGATAAGCTTCAGGGGCAGGTGTCGGTGACACCTGCCTTAGCTTATACGTTTTGGTATGCCGGTAAAGGCAATATCACTTTTGGGGGAAAGCGGTATTGCACGCAAACTTTACCGGCACATCTTCACAAAATTGAGGGGCCTTTTAAGGCAATGCTCTGCTGCAAATGCGGCAGAGCATTTTTGTTTTTGCCCCATGGCGGGGTAAGGCGTAGTTTTGTAACGGCACCGGGGCAAGAGTGGCTACTTTGGGTGCCGGGGTAAAAGCAGCCATGCAGGCGGGTTGCAAAGCCGGATTTTGGCTGTAAACAGGGTTTGACGCGGTGCAACAAAGCTGATATAATCAGCAGTAACAAGTGAAATGCGCGGGTGCTGCAAAGCGCCCATACCGGGTAAAGTAGCGGCCAAACGGGCTGGCAGAGAGGGCGTGTGGTGCCAAAGGCATCGCTGTAAGCGCGCCCCGGCACCATGGCTGTAAAGTGCCCCCGGCAGCATGGGCAGTGAACCGGCAAGTTTGCCGCAGTAGCTGCCTGCGGCCGCCCCCGTTACCATGGGCAGGGCAAACAGTATTTTCGTACAGCGGCAGCCATTTTGCCGTTTTGGGCCATAAAATTGCTGGTAGCCAAAAGTAACAAACCGAAGTGGAACCGCGGTTTTGTATCGCCTTCGCCGTGCCCTGTGGGGCAGGTGGGGGCGTTTTTTGTACCCGGTCTTCGGTAGCTTTGAAAGGGAATGAGAAAATGGGACAGCACATGAAAATTTTCAACACAATGTCAAGGCAAAAAGAGGAATTCATCCCGCTGAAAGAGGGCGAATACCGCATTTATGTCTGTGGCCCGACGGTATATAACTTTATCCATGTAGGCAACGCGCGCCCGGTATGTGTGTTTGATACGTTGCGCCGTTACCTTGAATACCGCGGCAACAATGTACTGTATGTATCGAATATCACGGATATTGACGACAAAATCATCAAAAAGGCAAATGAAGAGCAAACCACTTATGATGTGATTGCCCACCGCTATGAAGAAGAATATTTTGCTGATTGCCGCGGACTGAATGTGAAGCCCGCCACGGCCTACCCCCGTGCGACAGAGCACATCGATGAAATTTTGTCCATCATTGGGGACCTTGTCGAAAAGGGCTTTGCCTATGCGACAGAAAACGGCGATGTGTATTTCCGCACCCGCAAAGACCCGCATTATGGCAAACTGTCTCACCAGCCGCTTGAGGATTTGGAAAGTGGTGCGCGCATTGCGGTGGGAGATATCAAAGAGGACCCGCTGGATTTTGCCGTGTGGAAAGGCTCAAAGCCGGGTGAGCCCGCTTGGCCGTCGCCTTACGGTATGGGGCGCCCGGGTTGGCATATTGAATGCTCGGCCATGGCGCGCCGCCATCTTGGCAATACCATTGACCTGCATTGTGGCGGGGTGGACCTTGTTTTCCCGCACCACGAAAACGAAATTGCGCAGTCAGAATGCGCCAACGGCTGCACGTTTGCCCGCTATTGGATGCATAACGGTTTCTTGAATGTGGATAACCACAAGATGAGCAAAAGCCTCAACAACTTTTTCACCGTGCGCGATGTGGCGCAGCAGGTGGGGTACGAGCCGATTCGCTTCTTTTTGATTAGTGGCCATTACCGCACCCCGCTCAACTACACCAAAGAGGTAATCGAGAGTTGCAAAGCCAGCTTGGAGCGGCTTTATACCTGCCGTAACAACCTTGATTTTGCCTTGCAAAACGCCACGGGCAACAGCGAGGAGTTGGCAGAGCGTACCCGTGCGGCGGAAGAAAAGTTTGTCACTGCAATGGATGATGACCTAAACACGGCGGATGCCCTAGCGGCCATCTTCGATTTTGTGCGCGACATCAACACGCTGTCGGGCGACGCTTCACCAGCGGCGCTGCAGGGGGCCGCCAGCACGTTTGACGCACTGACCGGGGTGCTGGGGCTGCTGTACAACCGAAACACAGACGACATCCCCGCAGAGGTGCACAAGCTGGCAGAGGAGCGTACGGCGGCCCGCAAAGCAAAAGACTGGGCACGTGCAGATGCCCTGCGCGACGAATTGGCTGCGCTCGGCTATGTGGTAGAGGACACAGCAAACGGCCCTAAAATCGTCAAAAAATAACAAAGACAGGAACAAAATATGAGAATTGATAAATACCTCAAGGTTTCGCGGCTGATCAAGCGCCGTACGGTAGCCAACGAAGTGGCGGATGCCGGGCGCATCACCGTCAATGGCCGGCCGGTAAAGGCAAGCTATGCCGTAAAAGAAGGGGACATTATTGAAGTGCTGTTTGGCCAAAAACCAGTGCGTGTCAAGGTGACCTCGGTAGATGCCCCGCTTGGTAAGGATGTTGCGCGCGAAATGTATGTGATTTTAGACGGAGAAACAGAATGATTTAGGCAAATCAGCGGCAGGGTGTCATAATTTATGGTACCCTGCCGCTGCAAGCCCAAGGCAGCAAAATTGGCGTTTATCGTAGTAAAACTTTGCGTTTTCATGGCAAAAGTATGCCAAATCACAGAAAACTAATGGGAAACACTTGCAACAACAGGGCAAATTGTTGTATAATTCGAATTAACAATAGGTGCTTATGCCTTGTTGCAAATTCCATGCAAAGGGGGCGTTTTCATGGCAAAGGTAAAAAAGACCGCAAAGCTTAATCTGTCGGGCTTGCTGTTGCGTGTGGGGGCGGCTTCTTTGATTGTCTATCTCGCCGTCACACTGATTATTAGTCAGGTCGATATTATGGTCAAACGGGAGCAGCTTTCTACGCTGAACACCGAACTGACACGGCAGACCGACCAAAACACAGAGCTGGAGAGGCTGATTTCCTCTGGCGGCGAACAGGCTTATATGGAACGAATCGCGCGGGACCGGTTGGGTTATGCAGCCCCCGGTGAACGTATTTTCATCGACATGTCCGGCGAATGACGGGCGTTAAAGAAAGAGAAGGGGTAATTTTAGTTCATGGCAGTAGAGGTTGGGAGCATTTTAGAAGGCAAGGTCACAGGGGTCAAGAAGTTCGGCGCGTTTGTTCGCTTGCCGGACGGTAAGACCGGCATGGTACATATTTCGGAGGTGTCGAACGAGTTCATCCCCGAACTGGATACCGTTTTAAGCGAAGGCCAGGAGGTCAAGGTCAAAGTGCTCTCCATTTCACCGGAGGGCAAGATTGCACTTTCCATGAAACGAACCGAACCAAAACCGAAGCCGACCCGTGCGGATGCCGGTAAGGTTTGGCAACCGCGCAAGCACGAGGCACCGCAGGGCGAGCAAAGCTTTGAGGACATGATGGCAAAGTTCAAAAGCCAAAGTGAAGAGAAAATCTCCGACTTAAAGCGTGTCACAGAAGCACGCCGTGGCGGTGGGTATTCGCGCAGAAAATAACTGAATTAAACCGGGGGCAATGCCCCCGGCTTTCTTTGTGGACGGCGGAACATGGTGTGCGGTTTCACAGTTCTTTGTCAAAATGCTTATAAAATATACTTTTCTGGAAAAATGTTTTGTGATATAATCATAACAGAGACTCGATAAGAGTTCTCAATAGCTCTCTGCTAGGAGGTAATGTTATGAAGATCACCACGACAGGCAGAAAGGTTAGTTTAAAGCAGGCATTCATTGAACGTGCGGACAAGCGTATGGCGAAGCTGGACAAGTTCTTTTCAGAAGAAGCGACCGCGCAGATAACCGTAACAGTAGAAAAAGACTGGCAGACGGTTGAGTTGACGGTGCGCGATGGCGGCTTTGTGGCCCGCGCAGAAAAGAGTGCCGACAACATGGAAGAGGCACTGGATTTTGCTGTTGAAATTTTGACAAAGCAGATTATAAAAAACCGCAAACGCCTTGAGACAAGGCTGCATAAAGCTGCTTTTGCGGATTATGCCGGTGCGCCGGGCGAGGAAGAACCCTTTGCGGTGGTGCGCGAAAAGCATTTTTATGTCAAGCCAGCCAGTGTAGACGAGGCTATTTTGGAGATGAACCTGATTGGGCATTCGTTCTTCTTGTTCCGCAATGCGGATACGGATGAGATCAATGTGGTTTATCACCGTAAAAATGGCACCTATGGGCTGCTGATTCCGAAAGATTAAACAAAAGTAAGAGGGGGCGGAGGCGTTCCGCCCTCTTTTTTTGCCCGGCAGACAGGCCGGGATAGCACAGGCGCGGGTGCGCCGAAAGGATAGAAAAGCATGAAATATGAATTTGTTGCCCCCTGTTATTTTGGTACCGAGCGCAGCGCGGCGTTTGATTTTAAGCGCCTTGGGGCAGAGAACATTACGGTGACAGACGGCAGGGTAGCCTTTACAGGGGACGAGCAGGTGCTTGCCAGTGCCAATATTGAAAGCCGTTGTGCCGAGCGCATTTTAATGTTGCTCAAACGCGCAAAGGTAACTACCTTTGACGAGCTGTTTGACAACGTGTTTTCTGTACCATGGGAGCAGCTTTTACCCCAAAACGCAGAGTTTCCGGTCAAAGGGGCGTCGCTTTCGTCCACCCTTTCCAGCGTGCCGGCATGCCAAAGCATTGTAAAAAAAGCAATTGTAGAGCGGCTGAAAAAAGGCCACAAAACGACGGTATTGCCAGAGGACGGCGAGCTTTATAAAATTCGCTTTTCCATCCGCAAAGATTTGCTAGAGATATTTTTGGACACCAGCGGTGATGGTTTGCATAAACGTGGTTACCGCGAAAGAGCAACCGAGGCCCCGATTAAGGAAACCCTTGCTGCAACAATTGTAGACCTTGCAAGAGTGCGGGGCGACAGCTTGGTGCAAGACCCCTTTTGTGGCAGTGGCACCATTATCATTGAAGCGGCACAAAAAGCAATGAAGATGGCCCCCGGCCTGCGCCGCCGTTTTTTGGCAGAGCACTATGCCTTTGTGCCACAGCAGGTGTGGAAGGCAGCGCGCGAAAAGGCGCTGGGTGAAATAGACCGCACCTGTACATTTGAAGGGATTGGCTTTGATATTGACCCCCGCGCAGTAGAGCTTGCCAATAAAAATGCAAAGCTTGCGGGTGTTGGTGAACATTGCCGCTTTTTTGTGGCAGATGTCGAAAAATTTGCCCCCGCGCCACGCAGCTTAGTGCTGACAAACCCCCCTTACGGGGAACGGCTAGGGGATTTAGAGGAAGCGACACGGCTGGAAAAATTGCTGGGCGCGCGCCTTGCTGAAAACCCAGTGAAAGGGACTTATATCATTACGGCGAATGCGGGGTTTGAGCAGAATTTTGGCAAAACGGCCGCACGGCGGCGCAAGCTGTATAACGGCATGATTCCGTGCCAGTTATACATGTATTTCTAAGTGAATTTACAGATGCCCGCCGCGCTGTAAGCCCGGCGGGCATCTGTTGCCCTTGCCGGGCAACAGGCGGCATGCTATACTACAAAAGCGTAATTTGTAAATACCCGTGCACCCCGGTGCGCGCGCGGTAAAGGGGAGACGACCCGATGGTCGAAGTGAGAAAAGCAATCCTGCATGTTTTGGATGCCGGTAGCGGTGTCAGTTCGTTTTC
>JAQVCK010000132.1 GCA_028689835.1 Pygmaiobacter sp.
GCGCTCGGTCAAAATATCCTGCATAGAACCTCCAATAACTCATCGGTCGCGATTAAAAGGTAATGTAAACATCAAAAGGTAACGGGAATATCCGCCTCAAACTGTGCGGCATCCAGCCGGTAAATACGGCTGGGCCAGCGTCGCGTATGGTCCCGGCTTTCATAAACTGCTTCGTGGTCATACACAAAGCCCACCCGGCGCAACACCTTGCCGCTGGCGGTGTTTTCTTTCGCGTGCTCGGCCCAAAAGACTTCGGCGCCCGCCATTTGCACCATGTAGGCCAGCATACCTACCAGTGCTTCATGCGCATAGCCCTGCCCAGTAGCACCGTGGGCAAGCACATAGCCGGGGTGGGGGTCTTCGTCCTCCTCGTAAAAATTGCAACTGATGGAGCCAATCAGTTTGCCGCTGTCTTTCAGGCACACCGCCCAGCGGTAGGCGGGGGGCATTTCGTCGTACTTCGCTACCCACGGGCGCAAAAAGTCGATGGTGTCCTGCACAGTTTCGTGTGGGTTCCACGTCAAATAGCGGGTTTGCTTTGCGTCGCTGGCCCAGCCGTCAAACATGGGTTTTGCATCTGCAAGGGTAAAGCGCCGCAGCAAAAGCCGCGGGGTGGTAATGGGCTGGGTGCCGGGTTGGCAGCGCATCAGGGGTCGCCTCATTTCTGATTTTTGAATTATCCACTATTGTAAGCGCAAACACACAAAAAAGCAACCAGCGCGGCCTGGTGTAAACCCTTGCAGGCAGCGGCTTTGCGTCGTATCGCTTTACACTTGCTTTACAAAAAGGATACACAACACTGGTTTTTGTAAAAATGGGGGCTTGGTACAATAAGGCCGCAGACAAAAATTTGTACTGCGGTTTACAAATGTGTTGAACGACGAAAGGAAAAGGGATCAGCTTTATGAAAAAAATCATTTCGCTTGGCGTAGTTCTGGCCATGGCAGCGGCAATGCTCGCTGGCTGCGGTAGCACCTCCAGCAGCGCACCTGCCGCGGCAACTGCCGCACCCGCACCCGCAGCCTCGTCCTCTCAGGCAGCGGCACTAACCGGTTCGGTTGGCACCAATGGCTCCACCTCGATGGAAAAGGTCATCGGTGGTTTGTCCGAGGCGTTCATGGAAAACAACTCCGGCGTGAAGGTCACCTATGACCCCACTGGCTCGGGCACCGGCATTCAGGCTGTCATCGATGGCACGACCGACCTTGGCCTGTCCTCTCGTGGGCTGAAAGATGAAGAGAAAGCCGAGGGCCTGACCTCGAAAACCGTCGCGCTGGACGGCATTGCCATCATTGTAAATAACGACAACCCCATTGAGGATTTGAGCATCCAGCAGATTGCCGACATTGCAACCGGCAAGATCACCAACTGGAAAGACGTTGGCGGCAATGACAGCGAGATCGTGATGGAAGGCCGTGAGGCCGGCAGCGGCACCCGCGACGGCTTTGAGAGCATCGTCGGCGTGAAGGACGAGTGCAAATACGCAAACGAGTCCACCTCCACCGGTGCGGTTATCGCAAATGTCACCTCAAACGCCAATGCGATTGGCTACGCTAGCCTGTCGGCAGTGGATGACACGGTGAAAGCAATTAAAGTTGAAGGCGTCGCCGCCAGCGAAGCAACTGTGCTGGACGGCACCTACAAAATTCAGCGCCCGTTCATCTTCGTGCTGAAAGAGGGTGCGACCCTCAGCGATGCCTCTCAGGCATTCCTTGATTTCGCCCTCAGCAAAGATGCCGCAGACATCATCACTGGTGCAGGTGCGGTACCTGTCGCGAAATAAACATTGCAGAATAAACGGCCACCGGCCGCGTAATCCACGGAATTCCCCGGGGCCAAACTGGCCCCGGGGAACTTCCCGTATCGGAGGAACGTTGTGAAAGCAAAGCAATTTGTAGAACGCCTGATGAATGCGCTGTTCTTTTTATGTGGAGTGCTGGCCATTGCCTCTGTTGCCTTAATCGCAGTGTATATGATCGTCAGCGGTATCCCGGCGATTCACGAGATTGGGCTACTTGATTTTCTAACCGGCGAAGTGTGGGCCTCCACCGCCGCCGAGCCCAAATTTGGCATCTTGCCCTTTATCTTGACTTCGGTTTACGGCACTGCGGCCGCTACGCTGATCGGCGTGCCGGTGGGGCTGCTTACCGCTGTGTTTCTTGCAAAAATTGCCCCGCGCCATGTGGCGGATAAAATTCGCCCCGCCATTGACCTGTTGGCGGGCATCCCTTCGGTCGTGTATGGCCTAGTGGGTGTGTCGGTGCTGGTGCCGCTGATTGCACAGGTATTTGGCCTGCCCAAGGGCACCAGCCTGTTGGCTGCAATTTTAGTGCTGTCAGTCATGATTTTGCCCTCTATCGTCAGTGTATCCGAAACGGCGCTTGCCGCCGTGCCACCGGAGTACGAGGAGGCCAGCCTTGCCCTTGGGGCCACCCATATCGAGACGATTTTTAAAGTCAGTATCCCGGCCGCCCGCAGCGGCATTGCGGCCGGTGTGGTGCTGGGCATTGGCCGCGCCATTGGCGAAGCGATGGCAGTCATGATGGTGGCGGGCAATGTGGCTAACATGCCCGCATTGTTTGACAGCGTGACATTTCTCACCACGGCAATTTCGAAAGAGATGAGCTATGCGTCCGGGTTGCAACGGCAGGCGCTGTTCTCTATCGCACTGGTGCTGTTCCTCTTTATCATGCTCATTAATGTCGTGCTGGGGTTCTTGCTCAAGCGCGGCGGCCGAAAGGAGAAATGACATGCACGAGACGAAACAAAATCGCCTTAGCGGGCGTTTGCCGCTGCGCAGGCGGCTGTTTGAAAATGGCATGCGGGCCATCATCTGGCTGTGTGCCGGGCTTGCCACATTGCTGGTAGTGCTGCTGATAGGTTACATTCTATTTCGCGGGGTGCCTAGTATCACGTGGGAACTGCTCACCTCGCAGGAAAGTTACCTCAAAAACACCATTGGCATTCTACCCAGTATCTTAAATACGCTTTATATTATTGTGGCGGCGCTTGCCATAGTACTGCCGCTGGGGGTAGGCGCTGCGGTGTACCTTACCGAGTATGCCAAAAACCCCCGGCTGGTGCGTGCCATTGAATTTACCACCGAAACACTGGCAGGTATTCCGTCCATTATTTACGGCCTTGTTGGGATGATGTTTTTCTGCCAATTACTTGGCCTTGGCACCAGCCTGCTTGCCGGCGCGCTGACATTGGTCATCATGATTTTGCCCACCATTGTGCGCACCACACAGGAAAGCCTGAAAACGGTGCCTGAAAACTACCGTGAGGGTGCGCTGGGCCTAGGTGCCACCAAGTGGACGATGATTCGCACCATCATACTACCGTGCAGCATTGACGGCATTGTAACCGGCTGCATCCTTGCCATTGGCCGCATTGTGGGCGAATCGGCGGCGCTGCTGTTCACCGCGGGCCTTGGGCTCAAACTGCTGGGCGGCTTTTTCTCCGCCATGGGCGGCTCGGGCGCAACGCTTAGCGTAGCACTGTATGTCTACGCGATGGAGCGCGGCAAGTTTGACATTGCGTTTGCGGTTGCGGCCGTGCTGATGGTGATTGTGCTGATTGTCAATTTTGCCGCTAAAATGCTGGCGCGGCGACTGAAAAAAAGAAGTTAGGTAATGGTATTACCTAGGAAGGAACTGTGATGGAAAACATCATTACAACCGAAGGGCTGCGGCTTTGGTACGGCAATTTTGAGGCGCTTAAGGGCATTACCGCGCCCATTATCGAGCGCGAAATCACCGCGCTGATTGGGCCGTCCGGCTGCGGTAAATCGACTTATTTAAAAACACTCAACCGCATGAACGACCTGGTGCAGGGCGTGCGGGTAGAGGGCAAGGTGTTGTACCACGGCGAGGATATTTTTGCCCCGGGTGTGGACGTGACCAAGCTGCGCAAAAATATTGGCATGGTCTTTCAAAAGCCCAACCCGTTCCCCATGAGCATTTACGACAACATCGCCTATGGGCCACGGCTACACGGCGTATATTCCAAGGCGGAGATGAGCGAAATCGTGGAGACCAGCCTGCGTGGCGCCAGCCTGTGGGATGAAGTGAAAGACCGGCTGAAAAAGTCAGCCCTTGGGCTTTCGGGCGGGCAGCAGCAGCGGCTTTGCATTGCGCGTGCGCTGGCAGTAAAGCCCGACGTGCTGTTGATGGACGAACCCACCAGCGCGCTGGACCCGGCTTCGACGATTCGCATTGAAGAGCTGATGGCGGATTTAAAGCAGAATTACACCGTTGTCATTGTGACCCACAACATGCAGCAGGCCGCCCGCATCAGCGACAAATGCGCCTTCTTTCTGCTGGGCGAAATGGTGGAAATCGGCCCTACCGAAGAGATTTTTAGCATGCCCAAGGACAAGCGCACCGAGGATTATATCACCGGCCGTTTTGGCTGATACCGCCCCGGCGGCTTAGCCCTGATGGCAGGCGGCGAAAAGCTGTTTGACGCTGCCGCCGGACAGGGTATAATAGAAGAAAGTAAAGGTGAAAACAATGTCTGTCAGAAAGACGTTTGACGCAGAACTGGAAGAGCTGATGGCAAGCCTGATTAAGATGAGCTCGCTTGCTGTAGAGGCCATCAACAATTCGGTGCGGGCCTTTGAGCGGCACGACCTTACGCTGGCGGCAAGTGTGGTGCAGGGCGACCGCGAAGTGGATGACATGGAGCGTGAAATTGAGCGCCGTTGCTTGACCCTGCTGCTGCGCCAACAGCCGGTAGCCGGGGATTTGCGCACTATTTCCACCGCACTGAAAATGATTACCGACATCGAGCGCATTGGTGACGCTGCGGCGGACATCGCCGAGATCACGCCGCACCTCACGGGCGAGATCCCCGAAATTCGCGAGCGCATTGTGGCAATGGCAGAGGCAGCACAGGGTATGGTGTATGACGCTGTAAATGCGTTTGTACACACCGACATGGCACTGGCCGAAAAAGTGATTGGCCGCGACGACATCGTGGACGATGCTTTTAATGACATTAAGGTGAACATGGTCGAAGTGTTGAAAAAAGACACTTCTTTGGTGGATGTGGCCATTGATTACCTGATGATTACCAAGTACCTTGAACGCTTGGGCGACCACGCGGTCAATATCTGTGAGTGGGCCGAATTTTATAAAACCGGTATCCACCAAACAGGGCGCTAAACGAAAAACAGGAAAGACAGGGGGCAGATCGATTGGCACAGCTGATTTATGTGGTCGAGGATGATGACAGCATCCGCATGCTGCTGCGCGCAGCATTGGAGACCGAGGGCTTTACCGTACGGGAATACCCACAGGCGGCCACTGCATTGTCAGATATGAAGCAATACCGCCCGGCACTGGTGATTTTTGATATCATGCTGGATGGAATGGACGGCATCACTGCGCTGCGCCTGATGCGCCAGAACCCGGAGTTTCGCCGCATCAAAGCGATGATGTTGACGGCAAAGGACACCGAAACAGATAAGGTAAAAGGGCTGGATGCGGGTGCGGATGACTACGTGACAAAACCTTTTAGTGTGCTGGAGCTTTGTGCCCGGGTGCGCGCGCTGTTGCGCCGTGCGGGCGAAGAAGAACCCCTGTTGCAAGACCACTATACCTTTGGTGCGCTGCAGGTTGATTTGCCGGCACGCGAGGTACAGATGGGCAGCGAACCGGTCGAGTTGACTTACAAGGAGTTTGAACTGCTGAAAATGCTAATTGCGGGCATTGGCCGTGCCATTGGGCGCGAAGAGCTGTTGCAAAAGGTGTGGGGGTACGATTTTATTGGCGAGACACGCACGCTGGATATGCATATCGGCACGTTGCGCCAAAAACTGGGCGATGACCCCACCCACCCGCAGTATATTAAAACCGTGCGCGGGGTAGGGTATCGCTTTATTGCCGAAAAGACGGGCGACTGACCGCCCCGCAGGGAGGACAGATGAAAAAACGAATCATGAAAAGCACCGCGCTGGTGCTGGGCCTTGGCCTTTTGGTGTGTACGCTGATTGCGACGATGGTCTTTGAGGCAAGGGTCACCGACCGCACGCGGGCCGATATGAAAAGGCTGGCATCGTCCATTGCCCAGCAGGCCCAGCTGACCGACGGGCGGGCACCGGAGGATGCGGCCCGGCTTTCGGGCGGTGCAGGCGGTGTACGGGTGACCTTTGTAGATGCAAACGGCAATGTCACCGGCGATTCCGCGGTGCAGGCCGACACGATGGAAAACCATGCCACCCGCGAAGAGATTGTGCAGGCATCGGGCGGAGGCATTGGGGTTGCGGTGCGGCGCAGTGCAACCACCGGGCTGAATATGATGTATGTGGCGGTTAAACTGGCCGATGGCAGTTTTGTGCGGGTGTCGGATAGCTACCCGTCGTTTGCCGCCGGGCTGGTGGGTTTTTTGCCGGCGGTGCTGATTGCCGCACTGGTGGCATTTTTAATTGCTCTGGTGTTGGCCGACCGGCTGGCCAAAAGTATATCCGGGCCGATTGAAGAACTGTCAGACAGTTTAAAGCTGGTGAAAAGCGGTGGCGCCCGGCTGGACCCCACCGCCTACCAGTACGATGAATTGCAGGATATGGCCGCCGATATCAACCAGATCTCGTCGGAGGTAGACGCTACCCTCAGTACACTGACGCGAGAGCGCAGCCGTATTGACTATATCTTAGATAATATGGACGAAGGCCTGATTTTGCTGGGCGGCGAGCAGGAGATCATTCTCATCAACCGCGCGGCCTGTGCTTTCCTCGGTTGCGACAAAGCGGTCACCGGTAAAAACATTGTGTATGCCACCCGGCAAATGCCGTTTTTGGACGGGGTCGAGGGCGCGGTGCGCCAAGGCAAAACAGCAAGGGTTGAACTGCCGCTTTCCGGCGGGGCGCTGATTGAAGCGGCCATCAGCCCCATTACCAGCCCCGAAAGCGGGGCGGGTATGGCAGAGGCGGCCATTGCGGTGCTGTCCGACATTACAATACGGCGCAACGCAGTAAAAATGCGTCAGGAGTTCTTTTCAAACGCCAGCCACGAGCTGAAAACCCCCATCACCTCCATCGGCGGGTTTGCCGAGCTGCTGTGCAATTCCACCCAGCTCACCGAGGCGCAAAAAGAAGAGTTTGCCCACCGTATTTTAAAAGAGACGGGCCGCATGCAAAACCTCATCAATGACATTATTATGATTAGCCGGCTGGAAGCCGGGGACATCGTTTTTTCGCGCGAAGTGCTAGACCTTGCCGAGGTGGTGCGCAATGTGGCGGCAGATGCAAAGCCCATGGCCGAACAGCGTGGGATCACCTTGACCTGTATGGCCCAGCAGAGTATTTTGTCTGCGTCGCACCGCGAAATGCAAGAGCTGGTGGGCAACCTGGTGCAAAACGCCGTGCGGTATAGCGAAGAGGGCGGGTTTGTGGATATTGAGCTTTCTGCCGGGCAAGGCGGCACAGTACTCAAGGTGCACAACACCGGCAGCTACATTGAACCGCGTTACCGCGAACGCATTTTTGAGCGGTTTTACCGCATTGACAAAGGCCGCAGCAAGGCCATGGGGGGCACCGGGCTGGGGCTTGCCATCGTCAAGCATGTGGCAGGGCAATACCACGCCATG
>JAQVCK010000133.1 GCA_028689835.1 Pygmaiobacter sp.
CCTGCTGGCGCTCATCCAAAAAGCCCATGTACTGCACCCTGCCACTGTCTTCACAACGGTCAATTAGCGCAGCCACCCGTTTACAAAAAATTTTTTCTTCCGCAGTGTTTGCCGGTCGATATCCAGCCAATCAGAAAAACACCCCGTTGCTCTCAAGCTCATCTAAAAGGTCCCCCATAATATCGACATTGTATGGGGTAATAATAAATGTACTGTTTGCCACGCGCTTGATTTGGCCCTTGTTGGCATAAGCAACACCAGATAAGAAATCAACCAAACGCCGGGAAATATCTTTGTTGGTTGACTCAAGGTTTAGCACTACGGTGCGTTTCGCATTTAAGTGGTCTGCAACCGCGCTGGCATCGTCAAACCGCTCCGGCTTTACCAGCACAACTTGAAGCTGTGTTGTCGCATTGATGTTGACAACCTTGTTGCTCTTGCGCTGCTGCTGTGCAGCTGCTTCTGGTGCCTCGTAGGCGTCTTCTTGTTCTGGCGCATAGGCGGAATTGTTCTGGTTGATAAAATCCACATCATCATCGTATTCTTCGTACTCTTCTTCCGGCACACCCATAAGGCCGCCGAGTTTTTTAAAAATTCCCATAATCAGTGCACCCTGCCTTTGCATCTTCATTCAATTGGCCTGCCCTATTTGCGACGGGCCATATACAAGCATTGTTACTAATATTATCACTTTTTTTCGTTGCAATGTCAACAAAAGCGATGAAAATAGTTACTTTTATGCGAATAAGCCTTGATAAGCTGGCTTTGTCACCATCATAACAGCTTACCGGCATAAAGGTTTTTACCTGAAACAATAATTTCATCATAAAGCAGTACTTCGTTTTTTAAGCTCACATCGTCCGAACCAAGTTGTACCTTTGCCGGCACTACGACATACTGATCAGTCTCAAAAATAGGATAAATTTTTTTAAACTCTACAATATTGCCGTATTTCACATAAACACCACGCTGCTGGGTACCATCGTCCATGGTAAGGATATGCACGGCAGATTGTGCAATGCGTACCCCATCATATCGTTTGAACGAAATTTGTGCGGTACCAGCACGCAGATTAATTGTGTCTGCATTGATATAATCGCATTTAAGTTTGACTTTTGCAGGGCTGCCATCGTTCGCACGTACTACCCCCACCACCGTGGCGGGGATTTGTTTTGCCCCGGTATAATCAAAATCGATTTCGACTGAAACTGTACCGCCATCCGCAATAAAACGCTGCGCACTGGTATCATCTACCACACAATAGTAATACCATTCGTATCCGTTTACCAGTTTGCCCGCGCTGTCCTTCATCTCACCACCCGGCGCATCGGCAAGGGCAGCAATCTGTGCTGCATCCATTGCGTCTAGGGTCTGTGGCGTTAAAACCTGCTCCAGCCCGTCGGTCATAGATGAAAAGTAGCCACCAGGGGCCGGGGCTGATAAATAAACCGCTTCCCCCGCCGCTGCCGCTGCGGTGTCCCGCTGCTCGGTCAGTGCCGCAATGCGCGCGCTAAAATCACCTGCGGTGCCCGTGGCAACTTGCAGCCGGTTCACTGCCAGGGTTGCCGCTGTTTTTGCAGAGGCAAGGCCCGCATAATTTCCATTGTCAATGACTCTGAGTAAATTAAACAACCCGTCTTGCTGTTGTTTCAGCAGCGTGTCAATATCTCCCCCACTTGCAAGAGACTGCGACTGAGATTGCGTCAGCATGGCGAGTTCGCTTGATAGACGGTCTGCCCGTGCGGCATTTTCAGCCTGCGTGCTGTCACTGAATACCCTTTCTACCGAAGCCCCCGCCGAAACACGGGTACCATCCGCAACTAAGTAGCTGCGCACCGCAGAGGTGTCACTGATGGGCATCTCCTCGCGCACAACAACCCCTTTGGTACTTACGGCATCGGCAAGGGTCGACTGCACCGCAGTTTCCACCTCATACCCGCGAAACAGCACTGGCAGCAATTGCACGGCAAGATAGACCACCGGCACTACCAGCACCAGTATTGCACCGGTACGCAAAAAGCTTTTCTTACTCATCGTCCTGTGCATCTGCCGCAAAATTTACGTTTTTGGCAGGGATAATGGTTGAGATGGCATGCTTGTAAACCATATTCTGTTTGCCGTCGCAATCCAACATCACAACAAAGCTATCAAAGCCCCTTACGGTGCCCCGCAATTGGTACCCGCTCAGCAGGTACACCGTCAGCGGGGTACGCTCTTTACGTACCGTATTAAGAAAAAGATCCTGCAAGTTCATGTTTTTCATCTTGATTCATCCTTCCCGGTTACCGGTGGCAACCGAACGGTTTTGCCGCTTCATTCTATTTTACGCCTCATCTGCAAAAAAATGTTGCAATAATGGGGCAGGTTGCGGGTCGGCTGCATTAAGCCAATGAATTTGTTGCATGCGGCCAAACCAGGTCATTTGGCGCTTGGCATAATTGCGGGTCGCTTGTTTGAGTTTTTGTACACAGTCTTCCAGCGGTTGCTGCCCTTCAATAAAAGGGAACAGTTCTTTATAGCCGATGGCCTGTACTGCAGTATGCCATTCATCCCGGTGGGCAAACACCAGCTTTGCCTCCGCTAACAGCCCCTCGCTCATCATCTCATCAACCCGCGCATTGATCATGGTATAAAGCTGTTCACGGTCATGATACCGCAACCCCAGCAACAGTGTGTTATATGGCTGTTGTGCCGGCCTGGATGCGGCACGCTGGGCTGAAAGTGTTTGGCCGGTCACCTTGTAAAACTCGAGCGCACGCAACACCCGTTTCAGGTTGTTCGGGTGAATTTGTGAGGCTGTCTCAGGGTCCACGCTTACAAGCTGTTCGTACATTGCTTCATTGCCAAGTTGCTCGGCCTGTAAAAATAGCTCTTTGCGAATCTCCGCCTTTTCACCCTCTTGGGAAAATGAAATACCGTCAATCAAAGAAGAAATATAAAGCCCTGTGCCACCGGCAACGATGGGCAGATGGCCCCGCGCCGCAATTTCAGTGATTTTTAAGTGAGCAGCCTCTACAAAATCTGCCACACTAAAAAGCTGTTGTGGCTCACAGATATCAATGAGGTGGTGGGGCACTTCTGCCCGTTGAGCGGTGGTCGCTTTTGCCGTACCGATATTCAGCCCGCGGTAGATTTGCATCGAGTCTGCCGAGATAATCTCGCCCTGATACTGCCTTGCCAGCCTTAAAGCAAGCGAGGTTTTACCGCTGGCGGTCGGCCCCAGCACAACTAGAACTTTTTGTTTATTCTCTGCGCCCAAATTGCTTTTCCAGCTCCTTTTGCGACAGATGGATTAGCACCGGCCTGCCGTGGGGACAAAACGGCGGCACCACCCCGTCTAAAATATCTTTGGCAAGGCTAAGCAGTGTTTGTGCGGGGTTTTGATCCCCTGCCTTAATTGCCGCGCGGCAGGCAATGGAGTGCAGCACCCAGTCGGTTTTTTCACTGAGGGTGTCGTGCGCGTTCACTGCAAGCTTTGATGCAATTTCTTCGGTTAGCCGCTCCACGTTTTCTGCCGGTACATTGGCAGGCACCGCACGCACCAGCACACTGGACCCGCCAAAGTCTTCCACCTCAAAGCCCGCATCCGCAAGCAATGTTTCATCTGCAAGCAGTGCGTTTTTTTCTGTGGCAGAAAGCACCACGCTTACCGGGGTCATTAACATCTGGCCATCCACCTTGCCATACCCCGCAAGCAATTTTTCATACAAAATGCGCTCGTGGGCGGCGTGCTTGTCAATCAAAATCAGTTCGTCGTGGTACTGGGCTAAAATATAGGTGCGAAATGCCTCACCCACATAGCGCAGCGGTTCTTGTGGCTCTTCAAAAACCGTTTCTGGCTCCTTGTTTTGCTGTAAAGCGTCTTGGCTTGTCGTGCCCGTAGGCGCTTCTTGTCCGGGGGGCTGTGGCATCACCGGCTGCCATGGTGCCGGGGCCTCTCGCTGGGTTTTTTCAATGTCCAGCGCGGCAAGGTCGCTTTGTGTATAGTACGGCACAGCACTTTCTTGCCGCAGAATACCTGGGGCTGCCGAGGGCTGCTCTGCCGGCTGGGGCGCAATGACCTGTGGGGTCGCCCCCGGCATTTCAATCTGCACTACCTTTTGCAATGGTGCGCTATCGTTTGGCACCTTTTGACCATGCGGCCGAACATCTCCCTGGGGTGACTGCTGTGCCACCACAGAGGAAGAATCCTCAAAATGCAACGTTTTTTGTGGGGCGTCTGGTTTTGTCACCGCTGCACGCACCGCCTGATAAACGGCATCGAACACCAATTTTGCGTCGGCAAACCGCACCTGTGTTTTAGCGGGGTGCACGTTGACATCCACCCTGTCCAGCGGCAGCGTGAGGTTTAACACACAACCGGGGAACCGCCCTTGCATCGCAAGGCCTTTGTACGCGGCCTCAAGGGCGGCCATTAAAGTGCGGTCAGCTACGTAACGATTGTTCACATAAAAAAACTGCATCGACCGGCTGCCACGGCTGGCAATGGGTGCCGTGACATAGCCCGTTACTCGCATGACCCCCAGTTTGTGGTCTACTGGCAACAGGTTTTTTGCAAAATCTCGCGAAAGCACCTCATACACAGCGCTCATGGTTTCGCCGTCGCCCGGGGTATGGAACAATTCCTTGCCCTCGCGTACAAATCGAAACGCAATTTCGGGGTGGGCCAGTGCTTGCCGCAACACCACGTCGCCTACATAATTCCCCTCGCTGGTGTCTTTTTTTAAAAATTTCATCCTGGCCGGTACATTAAAAAACAGATCACGCACCGTAATGGTGGTACCCACCGGCCTTGCCGCCACTTCGCGAGAGAGCTCTTCCCCGCCCTGCTGGCGGTATAGGCAGGCAAATTCATCTGCCTCGGTACGGGTCAGCAGTTCCACTTTTGCAACCGAAGAAATACTAGCCAGCGCTTCACCACGAAACCCCAGTGTCCCAATTGTGGTAAGGTCAGCCTCTTTTTCTATTTTGCTGGTTGCATGGCGAATGAACGCGGTTGCAATATATTCGGCCTCAATTCCACTGCCGTTATCACTCACTTCAATACTGTCAATGCCGCCACGGGTAATGGTAACTGAAATGGAAGTGCTACCCGCGTCGATTGCGTTTTCTACGAGCTCTTTTACTACCGAGGACGGGCGCTCTACCACCTCGCCCGCGGCAATCAGCTCTGCTGTGTGCTTATCCAGTACATGGATTACCGCCACTTTCTTCACCTGCCTTTTGCCTTTTATATGTTCTTGCTTTTTACAATTGCTGTTTTAGTTCGTATAGCGTATTCAGTGCTTCAAGTGGGGTCAAGGTCTCCACATCTAACGCCTGTAACCGCTGCAAAATACCCGGTGGTATTTCTGCCTCTTCAAACTTTTCATAACTGGTAAAATCCAGCTGCGTCACTTCATTTGCTGTGGTGGTGCTGCTTTCCAGCACTTTCAGCACCTCTTTGGCACGGCTGATAATCTGCTGCGGCAGGCCGGCGAGTTTTGCGACCTCAATGCCATAACTGTCGTCTGCCGGGCCCCGCACAATACGGCGTAAAAACGTGATATCGTCCCCACGCTTTTTTACCGCAATATTATAGTTTTTTACCCCGTCAATGGCATTTTCAAGGTCGGTCAGCTCGTGATAGTGGGTGGCAAACAGTGTTTTACACGCGGGCCCCGCAGTTTTAGACGCAATATGCTCTACCACTGCGCGGGCAATGCTCATCCCATCAAAGGTAGAGGTGCCGCGGCCAATTTCATCTAGCACCACCAAGCTTTTTGGTGTGGCATTTTTTAAAATTTCGGCAACCTCGGTCATTTCGACCATAAAGGTGGATTTACCCGCGGACAAGTCATCTAATGCGCCAATACGGGTAAAAATACTGTCTACAATACCCACTTGTGCCGCGCGGGCCGGCACAAAGCTGCCAATTTGGGCCATCAGCGCAATTAATGCGTTTTGGCGCATATAGGTGCTTTTACCCGCCATGTTTGGCCCTGTGATAATCAACATGCGGTTGTCTGCGCAGTCAAGCCGGGTATCATTTGGCACAAACAATCCACCGCTCATCACCTGCTCTACCACCGGGTGACGACCCTGTTCAATCACCAACTCGTCGCCGGCGTCCACCTGCGGGCGGGTATAGCTGTTTTTTACCGCCGCTTCTGCAAACCCTGCAAGTACGTCCAATTGTGCCAGCGCGGCAGCAGTGGCCTGAATGCGTGGCAGTTCGGCAGCAATGGCTTGCAATAGCTGGTCAAACAGTTCACGCTCCAGCACAATCAACCGTTCACTGGCACCCAAAATCTTGTTTTCAAGCTGTTTCAATTCATCCGTGATATAGCGTTCTGCATTTGCGAGCGTCTGCTTGCGGACAAAATGCGGTGGGATAGGGGTGGATACCGCACGGGAAATTTCAATATAATAACCAAATACACGGTTATAGCCTATTTTCAATTTGGGGATTCCTGTTTCTTCCCGCAAGCGGGCTTCAAGGTCAGTCAGGTAACCCTTACCTCCGTGCATAATATTACGCAGTTCATCCACTTCGCTGTTATAGCCGGTGCGTATCACACCGCCCTCTTTCATGCTGGCGGGTGCGTTTTCGTCGATTGCCGCTTCAATTAGCTGTTTGATGTCCTGCAACGGGTCTATTGCACCATGAATTGCACAAAGCCCGTCACTGCTGCACCCTGCCAAAAGGGCAAGCAGGCTGGGTAAGTAAGCACAGGCGGAGGCCAACGCATAAATTTCGCGCGGGCTGGCAGAACCGTAAATGACACGGGTCATCAGCCGCTCCATATCAAATACATGCGAAAGAGTGTCCCGCACATCGGCCCGCAGCACATTCTTACCAAAGAGTTCTTCTACCGCGTCTAGACG
This sequence comes from Pygmaiobacter sp., assembly GCA_028689835.1. GTDB lineage: Bacteria > Bacillota > Clostridia > Oscillospirales > Ruminococcaceae > Pygmaiobacter. The sequence continues at coordinate 6,868 of JAQVCK010000133.1, forward strand.
CGTCTGAATAGCGGTAACATCCAAAAGCGGTTGCTCCACCCAAGTGCGCACCAGACGTTTGCCCATAGCGGTTTCGGTTTTATCCAGCACCCAAAGCAGTGTCCCCCTTTTTTCACGGCCACGCAACGTCTCCGTCAGTTCAAGGTTCGCCCGCGTAGTGGGCGAAAGCTGCATATACTGGCTACCGGAGTAAGCATCCACTGTTTTTAGCCGCTCAATCCCACGCTTTTGCGTACGTTCTAGGTAAGCCAGTAACGCCGCCACTGCCAAAAAGGCGGGGCTGTTTTGGCGAATACCGGTCGTTGTCTCATAGGTAGTACCAAACTGCTGCAAAAGCCGTTGATGAGATGATTCCGGGTCATAATCCGCTTCATCCATCAACTCTACCGAACAGGTAAGGTGTGCTTTGATGTACGCCGTAACCGCCTTATAATCCAATACCTCTTTGCCAAACAGCACTTCGCTGGGTAAAAAACGGCAAAGCTCGCCGATGATTTGTGCAGGTAGGTCTTTACCTGTTAACTGTGTCACATGACAGGTACCAGTTGAAATATCCGCAAAGCAGATACTGACAACATCGCCCCGAATGGCAATTGAGCCAATATAGTTGTTTTTTGCATCGTCCAGCATGCTGCTTTCAATGACAGTACCAGGGGTCACCACCCGGATAATATCCCGCTTCACAAGCCCTTTTGC
>JAQVCK010000134.1 GCA_028689835.1 Pygmaiobacter sp.
TTTGCCTTTGAAGAGCAGAAAAAGAGCTTTTACGCCGACAGCGGTCTGCGGGTATGACTCCCTCATACCGGACACCGAAAAGGAGGGACAACCATTTGACAGATGTAATTTATTCCATCAACGGCCCGGTCGTCAAAGTCCAAAAGACCAAAAGCTTTACCATGGCAGAAATGGTCTATGTCGGCGACAAACGGCTGGTCGGTGAGGTGATCGGCGTCAACGAAAACGAGACGACGGTCCAGGTTTATGAGGTGACCACCGGCCTAAAGGTGGGCGAGCCGGTCGTTGGCTCTGGCAGCCCTCTTTCGGCGCTGCTGGGCCCCGGCGTAATGGGCAATATTTTTGACGGTATCGAGCGGCCTTTGCAGGTCATTGCCAGCAACGTGGGGGCTTTCATCCCCGCCGGCGCAACGGCAGACAGCCTAGACTTCGACAAGAAGTGGGACGTGACGATGCTTGTAAAAACCGGTGATACCGTGAAGGGCGGCACTATTTTTGCCACCTGCCCCGAAACCAGTATTATCACCCACAAAAGCATGGTGCCGCCCGACATTGCGGGCGAAGTGGTGTTTGCAGCCGAAAGCGGCGAGCACACGCTGCGTGACGCCATGTTGCGCGTGAAACAGGCCGACGGCACCGAGCGCGAGGTCACGCTGGCACAGCGCTGGCCAATCCGCCGTGCACGCCCGTCGATTCAGCGTGAGCCGATCAGCCGCCCGCTGATTACCGGCCAGCGCGTCATCGACACGCTGTTCCCGATTGCAAAGGGCGGTGCCGCCGCCATCCCCGGCGGGTTTGGTACCGGTAAAACCATGACGCAGCACCAGTTTGCAAAATGGTGCGACGCCGACATCATCATCTATGTGGGCTGCGGCGAACGCGGCAACGAGATGACGCAGGTGCTGGAGGAGTTCAGCGAGCTGATTGACCCGAAAAGCGGTAAGCCGATGACCGAGCGCACCGTGCTGATTGCAAACACCAGTAACATGCCTGTGGCGGCGCGTGAAGCGTCGATTTACACCGGCGTGACGCTGGCAGAATATTACCGCGACATGGGCTATGACGTGACCATGCTGGCCGATTCTACTTCCCGTTGGGCCGAGGCCTTGCGTGAGATTTCCGGCCGTTTGGAGGAGATGCCCGCAGAAGAGGGCTTCCCCACGTACCTGCCCAGCCGCCTTGCCGAGTTTTACGAGCGGTCCGGCTGTACGAAAAACCTCAACGACACCTCCGGCAGCGTGACGCTGATCGGCGCGGTATCGCCGCAGGGCTCTGATTTTTCTGAGCCGGTCACCCAAAACACCAAGCGTTTCGTGCGCTGCTTCCTTGCGCTGGATAAGGCGCTGGCTTATGCCCGCCATTACCCCGCCATCAACTGGAACATCAGCTACAGCGAATACTATGAGGACCTTGACCCGTGGTTCTTAAATAACATCGGCCCGAATTTCACCGAGCTGCGCGGCAAAATTATCTCGCTGCTCAGCGAAGAATCAAAGCTGATGGAAATCGTCAAACTGATTGGCTCGGACGTATTGCCCGACAGCCAAAAACTGACGATTGAAATTTCAAAGGTCATCCGCACCGGCTTCTTGCAGCAGAACGCGTTCCACAAAGACGACACGTTTGTGCCCATCACCAAGCAGATGCAGATGATGGAAGTCATCGTTTATCTGCAAAAGACCGGCGCTTCTCTGGTGAGCGAGGGCATTCCCATCCGCTCGCTGGTTGAAACAGGCCTGTTTGAAAAGCTGAACAAAATGAAGTACGATGTGCCCAACGACAAGCCGGAGCTGTTTAAGAATTACTACACCGAGATCGACGAGGCAGCCAAAAAGCTGCGCGCCGAGCACATCGCGTAAAGAGAGGAGAGACTGCATATGGCAATCGAATATCTGGGTCTTTCCGAAATCAACGGCCCCCTGGTCGCACTGGACGGTGTCAAGGGTGTTTCGTTTGAGGAAATGGTCGAAATCCGCCAAGGAGACAACGACCACCGCCTTGGCCGCGTCATCGCCCTGCAAGGCGAGCGCGCTATTGTGCAGGTGTTTGACGGCACCGCAGGCCTTGGCCTTGCCAGCACCAGCACGCGTTTTACCGGCGAGCCGATGCGCCTTGCGCTTTCGCCCGAAATCGTGGGCCGCGTGTTTAACGGCGCAGGTCAGCCGATTGACGGCCTTGGCCCCGTTTACGCCGAAAAGTTTGAGGACATCAACGGCAACCCCATCAACCCGGTCAGCCGTACTTACCCGCGCAACTACATCCGCACCGGTATTTCCAGCATCGACACGCTGATGACCCTGATTCGCGGGCAAAAGCTGCCGATTTTCTCCGGCAGCGGCATGAGCCACAACAAGCTGGCCGCACAGATTGTGCGGCAGTCAAAGCTGTCGGACAAAGCCGATGCCGACGGCGAAAAGTTTGGCGTGGTGTTCTGCGCCATGGGTGTTACGAACGACGTTGCGGATTATTTCCGCCGCAGCTTCTCTGAAAGCGGTGCCCAAAGCCGTGTGACGATGTTCTTGAACCTCTCGTCCGACCCGATCATTGAACGCATCCTGACCCCGCGTTGCGCGCTGACGGCCGCCGAATATCTGGCGTTCGAGCAGGGCATGCACGTGTTGGTTGTGATGACCGATATGACCAGCTACGCCGAGGCCTTGCGTGAGTTCTCGTCCTCCAAGGGTGAGATCCCCGGCCGTAAGGGCTACCCCGGCTATTTGTACTCCGACCTTGCCAGCCTGTACGAACGTGCCGGCATCGTAAAGAGCCACCCCGGCAGTGTCACGCAGATCCCCATTTTGACAATGCCGAACGATGACATCACCCACCCAATCCCTGACTTGACCGGTTACATCACCGAGGGGCAGATTGTGCTGGACCGCTATTTGGACCAGACCGGCATTTACCCGCCCATCGATGTGCTGCCCAGCCTGTCGCGTTTGATGAAGGACAGTATCGGCGAGGGCTACACCCGTGCCGACCACTCTGATTTGTACAACCAGCTGTTTGCAAGCTATGCAAAGGTCAGCGACGCGCGCGGGCTTGCCAGCGTCATCGGCGAAGAAGAACTGTCCGATACCGACAAACAGTACCTTGCCTTTGGCAAAGCATTTGAGCAGCGCTTTTTGAACCAGAGCCCGACGGAGGACCGCACCATTGAACAAAGCTTGGACCTTGGCTGGGAGTTGCTGTCGATTTTGCCGCGCGAAGAGCTGGACCGTTTGGACGAAAAGACGATCAACGCCTACTACAAAAAAAAGAGCGCTTGAGTTTTCTTTTGACCCCTGTGTGGCAAACCGCCGCACGGCGGTTTAACACAAGGCCGGCCGTTGCAGAGTGCCGGCACGAAAGGAGGCAGCCCCGTGGCCACCAATGTCATCCCTACCAAAGGCAACCTGATCGGCCTGAAACGCTCGCTTGCGCGGGCGAAGCTGGGCTTCGAGCTGCTTGACCGCAAACGCAACGTACTCATGCGCGAAATGATGAAGCTAATCGACGAATCGGCCCAGTTGCAGCAGGACATCGGCGACACGTTCTCGTCCGCTTACCGGGCGCTGCAGTCTGCCAACGTCACGCTGGGCATCGAGCAGATCATGATTGGTGTCGAACCGGAGGAAGACGGGCTTTCTATCTCGTCGCGCAGTGTCATGGGTGTCGAGCTGCCCACCACGGCGCAAAAAGAGCGCACCTTAAAACCGTTGTACAGCTTTGGCAACACCAACTCGCAGCTGGACCGCGCTTACCTCAGCTTCAATAAGGTCAAGCTGATGACCGCCCGGCTTGCCAGCATTGACAACAGTGTGTACCGGCTTGCTGTTGCCATTAAAAAGACGCAGCGACGCGCCAACATGCTGGAAAATATCAACATCCCGAAATTTGAGGAAAATATCCGCTTTATTTCGGGCGTGCTGGAAGAGCGTGAGCGCGAAGAGTTCACCCGTTTGAAGGTCATTAAAAAAACCAAAAAAAGCTAAGATTTTCGCTTTTGCCCTACCGCTCCGCGCAGCCTGCTGCGCGGGGCTTTCTGTTTGTTTTTTTGTGCGGCAGCCCACTGGGGGCGTTTAATATCGCGGTTTACCCGGCAGCCGGGCCTGCTTTTGCCCCGCCGGGCCCTCGCCGCCGGGCACCCCACCCGCCTAAGCCCGCCGCTGCCCACCCTTCAAAATTTTGCAAACAGCACACCACGCTGCACGGCACCTCTGTTTGCGTTACTTGCATGGCAAAGGGGGTTGCATAAGCGATTTCCCCAAAACAGCCGTGGGGGGTGCCCTCTTTTCCCTGTCTGTTGCCCGGGCTGTGTCACCCTGTTTTTGCTTTGCGGTAACCTGCTGGGTGTTGCCTTTTTACAACGGGTACCCCGTACCAAACACCCCGTTTGCACAAAAGCTTTCGTTTTTCTTTGGAAATATCTCCCCCGCCGGTTCGTTACAAGGGTAGAAACACGAAAGGAACACACCCCTTTATGAAAAACCCCCAATCGACCCCCATCGGGCCGCAGCCCGGCCCTGCCGGCACAACCCCCACCGGTGGCCTTAGCTTTGCCAAAGCACAGCAGCTTGCCAAAGCGGGCTTTGCCAACACCGCCCCCACCCCGCTGCTAAAAAGCGTGGGCCGCATTTGGCGCGACAATTGCATCACCCCGTTTAACCTGCTGTTCTTCTTTCTCGCGGCCTGCCTTTGTGCCGTGGGCTCGTATACCAATGTGCTGTTTTTGGGCGTCGTGCTTTGCAACGCCGCCGTGGGCATTGTACAGGAGTTACGGGTGCGCAAAGCACTGGGGCGCATTAGCCTGCTGGCCGCCCCAACGGCAAACTGCCTGCGCGAAGGCGCGGTGCATGCGCTGCCGGTAGAGCAGTTGGTGCAGGGTGACCTTGTGCTGCTGGCGGCAGGGGAAACCATACCGGCCGATGCCGTTGTGACACAGGGCCGTGCCGAGGTGAGCGAAGCACTGCTGACCGGCGAAGCCGACCCGGTGCAAAAAAAGGCGGGGGACACGTTGCTTTCCGGCAGCGCCGTTGTGGCCGGGCAGTGCACGGTGCAACTGACCGCCGTGGGGGGCAATTCGTTTGCCGCCCGCATCACGCAAGAGGCCAAACGCACCAAGGGTAGCCGCTCGCAGATGATGCGCACGCTGGACAAACTATTAAAGGCGATTGGGCTGATTTTATTACCGGTGGCGCTGGCGCTGTTTTTGCGGCAGTACCTGCTGCTGGGCACCGGGCTGCAATATGCGGTCACCTCCACCGTGGGGGCCGTGGTGGGCATGATCCCCGAAGGGCTGTACCTGCTGACCAGCCTTGCACTTGCCGTGGGGGTGCTGGTGCTGGCCCGCCGCCGCACACTGGTGCGCGACCTTTCGTGTATTGAAAATTTGGCGCGGGTGGACATTTTGTGCCTTGATAAAACCGGCACGCTGACCGAGGGCGCCATGCAGCTTGTGGGCACCCAGCCACTGGGCGGGCTAACGGACGACGAGTTTCGGCAGGTGCTGGCGGGCTATGCCCACGCCACCACCGACGAAAACCCCACCGCACAGGCTTTGCGCAAAGCGCTGCCCAAAACGCAGAGCGCGTTGACCGGCGAAGCAGTGCCGTTTTCCTCTGCCCGCAAATGGGGGGCGTTGCAACAGGCAGACGGCAGCTGGCTGGTGCTGGGGGCCGCGCAGTTTGTGCTGGGCATCGGCTTAGCAGAACTGTCGCCACCGCTTGCCGCGCAAGCTGCAGCAGGCCGCCGGGTGCTGGTGCTGGCGCAGGCAACTGCGCTGCCCACCGCAGGGCAGGGCGCCCCCGGTGCGGCGGCGCTGGGCGCCGCCTTGCTGGCCGACCCACTGCGGGCCAGCGCAGCTTCTACCGTGGTATATTTTAAACAGCAGGGTGTCGCACTAAAAGTCATTTCCGGCGACGACGCGGCCACCGCCGCAGCCCTTGCCGCACAGGCGGGCATTGACGGCGCGGCACTTGCCATTGACTTGACGGGCCTGACCGACCTTGAAGTCACTGCCGCTGCAACACAGTACACGGTGTTTGGCCGCGTGACCCCCGCGCAAAAACGCATACTGGTGGCAGCACTGCAACAGCAGGGGCACAAGGTGGCGATGACCGGCGACGGTGTAAACGACTTATTGGCCCTGCGGCAGGCGGATTGCAGCGTCGCGATGGCGGCGGGCAGCGAAGCCGCGCAGCAGGCGGCGCAGATCGTGCTGCTGGACTCTGACTTTGCGGTCATGCCCACCATCGTGGCCGAGGGGCGGCGGGTCATTCACAACATCGAGCGCTCGGCAGCGCTGTTTTTGACCAAGAATATTTTATCGCTGGGCCTTGCGCTGGTGCTGATGGTCGTCGCAATGCCTTACCCGTTTGCGCCGTTACAGCTTTCGCTGATCAGCGGGCTGACCATCGGCGTACCGTCGTTTTTGCTGACACTGGAGCCTTGCAACCGCCGCGTGTCGGGCCGCTTTTTTGAAACGGTGCTGTGCGCCGCGCTGCCCGGTGGGCTGACTGATTTAATTTGTGTGCTGGCCGCCATGGCGCTGAGCTGTGTGTTTGGGCTGCCACAGGCGCAGGTATCCAGCCTATGCATTTTACTGGTGGGGCTGGTGGGGTTTTGTGTGCTGGCCGGGCTGTGCCGGCCGTTCAACCGGCTGCGCGGGCTGTGGTTTGGCGCGCTGGTGGCCGCGTTTTTGCTGTGCTTTTGGCTGGGCGCCCCGCTACTGGGGTTTGTGCCGCTTTCTGGCCCCGCATGGCTGACCTTTGCCCTTGTCGGCGCGCTGGCCCCGCTGTTGCTGTGGGCGCTAACCAGTGTAACACGGCTGGCCCAAAGTGCATTGCACCGCCACCGCCTGCGCACCGGCGCCAAGGTTTACACCCATTAATACTTGCACGCAGCCCGGCGTATGCCATTACAGCTGGTATCACAGCATTGTACGCTCCCATTATCCGTAGGGGATAAAAACAGAGGTCAAGACGAGAGCGATTCACTGAAACCGCAAAAGTCAATTTTTAAAGCTTATGCACAGCAAAACACCTTTCTCCCTATAAAGCATTATACTGACGATGGTAAAAGCGGCCGCTTTTGGGGGGCCTGCCTATCCTGCAACGATACAGGGTTGCTTTTTGGGGAACATTATCAATGAACGGCATGTTGTCGAAACGCCAAAAAAAGGCGCGCAAGTAACAAAAGCAAAGGTTTAAACGTTAAATTGCTATTAACCCCTGCCCCCATACGGATTTATGAAGAATTCATCTGACAGGAGATAAGTTTTATGTATTCAAAATTACCTCTAAGGATTTCTGCCGTTTTATTGTTGCTTATCGCATTGTTCTCGTTAAGTGCCTGTAATACCAACAGCATTGTTTCTGAAACAAAAATAAGTTCGTAAATTGCAAGAGCAAGTTGGACACCCACGGTAGAGTGGGCGCGGGTTCTTAGGCGGCGTAGACTTTATCCAAGAATGCCTCAAATAGTTCCTCCGGCGTGCGGTAGCCGAGCTTGCGGCGA